>CAZQTO010000001.1:0-67976 GCA_964596375.1 uncultured Zetaproteobacteria bacterium
GGTGCAGATTTCGGGCGATTTTGTCGAGCACACCATGTATTTCGGCCGTGGTGCCGGCGAACGACCGACTGCTTCGGCTGTGGTTGCCGATATCATGGATATCGCCAGCGGCTTCCCGGATGGCATTGCGCATCTGGCTCCGCCGATGGGCTTTGTGGAATCTTCGCGCAGGGAAATTCCGACCATGCCGATGGCCGATGTCATTTGCGAGTACTACATTCGCCTGATGGTCAGGGATGAGCCGGGCGTGATTGCAGCGGTCACCTCGATTCTGGCCGATCATCGCATCAGTCTTGAGGCGCTGGTGCAGAAAGAGCGCCATGCCAGCAACAATGTGCCGATTGTGATGATGACGCACGAAACAAGCGAAGGAAACATGCAGGCGGCGATCAGCCGCATTACCGGCCTTGCCGCAGTGGAAGATGATGTGCTGATTCTGCGTAAAGAAGCCGCAGTCGCATAAGGATAGAGAGCCATGCCAAGATACGAAGGAATCATTAACCGTTACCGCGCCTTTCTGCCCATCGGCAAGGACGATGCGATCATTACCCTCTATGAGGGTCATACACCTTTGCACGAGTCGATGAATCTGCGTAATGCCATCAATCCGGAGCTTAATCTCTTCCTTAAGTTCGAGGGTCTGAATCCAACCGGGTCCTTCAAGGATCGCGGCATGACCATGGCTGTGACACAGGCCTATAACGCCGGCTCACGCAAGGTGATCTGTGCCTCCACCGGCAATACCTCTGCTTCGGCTGCTGCCTATGCTGCCAATTGCGGTATGGAAGCCTATGTGCTGATTCCCGACGGCAAGATTGCGCTGGGCAAGCTTTCACAGGGCATGCGCTATGGTGCCAAGGTGATTCAGATTCGCGGCAACTTCGACGATGCCCTGGAACTGGTGCGCACAATCTCGGCCGACGGTTCGATTTCGCTGGTGAATTCGGTGAATCCGTATCGCATTCAGGGTCAGAAAACAGCCGCTTTCGAGGTGATTGACGAGCTTGGTTTTGTGCCGGATTACCATGCTTTGCCGGTAGGCAATGCGGGAAATATCACTGCGTATTGGATGGGTTACAAGGAATACTTCGACAAGCGCATTAGTAAGAGCCTGCCCAAGATGATCGGCTTTCAGGCGGCTGGTGCCGCTCCCATCGTGCTGGGTCATCCGGTGGAGAATCCTGAAACCATCGCCACGGCCATCCGCATCGGCAAGCCCGCATCATGGAAGCAGGCCGAAGAAGCACGTGACGAATCCGGTGGCTTGATCGATGCCGTGACCGATGAGGAGATTCTTGAGGCCTACGGCATGCTGGCCTCGATGGAGGGGGTGTTTTGCGAGCCTGCCTCCGCCGCTTCCGTAGCCGGCGTCATCAAGCTGAACAAGGCCGGTTATTTCCAACCGGGCTCAACCATCGTCTGCACCCTGACCGGCAACGGTCTGAAGGACCCGGATACGGCCATGCAGAATGTTGCCAAGCCTGTGACCATCGATGCCAACGAGGATGCTGTGCGCAGGGCGCTTGATTCCTGATTCAGCCCCTCTGGGCCAGTCCATCCAATTACTGCTGATTAGCGATGCCCTGCATGGGGCAGATGGCAGTCTTGTGTTGCATCCATCCCTTATGGATTACCAGTCCCGACTGCTTAAGAGGCGGCGGCGATGGTTCCATTGTGCTGAGAAAACCCCGTTTGGCTGGTATGCGGCCTTAGTCGACAGCACTCCGGCGTCCCTGCTGGCAGCGCGCTGTACCGATCTGCCTGCATCCGCCCGGCAGGCCTGGGTGGCATCTCCCTACCATGCCCAGTTGGGCCGGGATACGGTTCGCCTGATGCCGGAAGGGGAGCTGGCATGGTCTGCGGCTGATGCAGCCTGGTTATGCAGCCTGCTTAATCCATTGCTGGGGGAGGAGGGCATGAGTCTGCATGCCATTGGTGCAGCGTTGTTGCTGGCATGCAAGACTCCTCTGGACACTAACCCCGTTTCCTTTGCCGCCATTGCCGGTGGTCTGTTGCCCAACCGCCATCCTGAGGGCCCCGATGGCGGACGCCTGATGCGCCTGTTGGCCGAGATTCAGATGAGTCTGCACGCCGTTACCCATCGCACCGGTCAGCCGACGCGTGACGGGCAACCTGATATCAGCGGTTTGTGGCTGTGGGGTTCGTGCGCATTGCCGGCCGAGCTTCCCCTTGGCCTGCCGCCGGTGGCAACGCTCAATCCCTTTCTTCAAGCCCTGCAGTACGATTACGAGTATGAGCACGAGCACGAGTATGAGCACGGAGCACAAATCCTTATCAGCGAGGCGGATCGGCTGTCGGAGCTTTTATCCGCAGACAGGTTTCCTGGTGCTGGCCTTCCGCGCACCGTCCTGCTGGCAGGAGCCGGGCATGCAGTGCTTTTGCGCAGAGGTTTGCTGCCGGGATTTGGCAAGACATGGCAGGCGAAAGCCGCAAAATCCGAGGCTGATTTAATCTCTCGCTTGAAAAAGTTCATCGATGTTGCCTGAAAACAAGACCTTGCGCGGGCGCAAACTGGTCTGGCGGCATGATTCGCTGCAGGCCGATGATCCTTTGTCCGCATGGCAGGGCTTGTTAGCGGCAAGGGGCATGAACGAGGCCGATGCCTTCTTTACTCCGCGCCTTTCCGATCTGCCTGATCCCTTCACCATGTGCGATATGGACAAGGCGGCGGACAGGCTGGCGACAGCTATTGTTGAGCAAGAGCCGATTCATGTGTTTGGCGACTTCGATGCCGACGGAGTGAACGGCACGGCGATTCTCGTTGAAGCCCTGCGCGGGGCTGGGGCCGAGGTCAGCTTCTCGATTCCGCATCGCGCGGATGATGGCCACGGTATCGGCGTGGAACCGGTGCTGGAAGCGGCAGGGCGCGGCATCCGCGTCGGCATCAGCGTGGATACCGGCACTACTTGTATGGATGCCTGTGTCGCCGCTAAAGAAGCCGGCATGGACCTGATGGTCACTGATCATCATCTGCCGGAAGAAACCCTTCCCCCGGCCTTTGCCCTGCTCAATCCGGCGCGTGCCGATTGCGGTTTTGCAGATCGGAAGCTGTGCGGCACCGGTGTGGCCTTCTTTCTGCTGATGGCCGTGTGGAAGGTGTTGGCCGACAAAGGTGCCAGACCGGACTTCGACCTGCGCTGCCTGCTGGACAGAGTCGCCGTAGCCACGGTGGCCGATGTCATGGATCTGGTCGGTGTGAACCGCATTCTGGTTTACCACGGCCTGCAAAAGCTGAACAGTGCCCCCTCGATCGGTATGGCGGCTCTGATGCGTGTCGCCCGCGTAAAAAAAGCTGTGTCATCGGAAACCATCGGCTTCTATCTGGCCCCGCGCATCAATGCCGCAGGTCGCATGCAACATGGCGAGGCCGCTATGCGTATGCTCTCCACGCAGGATGCCGACGAGGCGGCAGCCCTTGCTCTGGAACTGGATGAAGCGAACAAACATCGCAGGCTGGTGGAGAGTGAAGTGTTCAAACAGGCGGAAGCCAAGCTGGTCGGCTCAAGCGTTCTGGCGACCTGGGATAAGCAATGGCATGCCGGGGTGGTTGGCTTGGCTGCCGGACGACTGGCGCGCAAACATGGCAAGCCTGCCGCTGTCGGTTTCGTGACACCGGAGGGAAGCGTTCGTGTTTCCCTGCGCGGTACGCCGGGTTTTCATATCGGCGATCTGTTGAATGCATGCAGCGACCATCTTGATGGTTTCGGCGGTCATGCCGGTGCCGGAGGGGGAGGCATCAAGCAGGGCGCATGGGATGATTTCGTTACTGCTTTCGGAGACGCCGTGGAAGCCCAATCAGTCGATGCAGCCAATCACCTTGAGCTTCCCGTGGATGGTGTGCTTGGCCTAGGTGCGATGCATGCGGGACTGGCTGAGAGGCTGGCCCGGTTCGAGCCCATCGGTCGCGGTAATCCGCCATGCGCTTGGTTGCTGGAAAATGTACATATCGCTGATCGGCGCGACATGAAGGGCGGGGTGTCCCGATTGAAGGTCAGTGACGGAACGAACTGGCTGGACTGCATCATCTTCGGTGCCAACGGCTTCGCCCAACCCCTGCAGCCCGGTTGCGCTGTTTCCCTGGTCGGCCAGCTGCAGCTCGATGACTATCGCGGCGGCGGGGCCGTGCAGTTCGTCGTCGCGGATGCGATAGCTATCTAAGACCGGCAAAGGCCCCTGGGTGACTTGTTAGCGAACCTGGTGGTAACGCTGTTGCCCTCTGTCCACCTCTGTTACCGGTGAGACCAGCGGCGCAAAGGCCAGGGAAATCAGAGCTATCAGCCCCAGCAACCCGGCCGCGATTCTATAATTGTTTTCCCTGGACCCTTTGCCCGTTAAGACACTTTTGATGAATTTTGCATGGGTGATCAAATGGGCAGTCATCAAAAGCAGAAAAGCAATTGATAAATATAAATGAATATCGCCCCATTCATGGCGCGTTAAATTCCATACCTCATCGCCGCCACTTCTTGGCGGCAGAGTGAACTCGAGCAGCGTTCCGGTAGAAACCATGAGCGTTAGTGCCGCGAATGAAAGTAAGTCGGTAATCTTGATGATCGTCGAAGCGTTCATGAATGCAGCATAGTTGCATTTCGCTATCCATGTCCATTTTCGTGGGGCTTAATCTATCGTTGTTGTTAATAAAACAGGGCTACGTTTGACGGTAGCCCTGAGGGGTCTTTCGAGTGATGTTTTGCTTCAGTGCTGCGAGTTCATCATCAGCCTGAGCATCTTCACGTTGATGATGATAAAGCGGATGATCTGCCACGGTATCGAATTGCGCATGTAGCGGGTGAAACCCGTCGGTGTGGGCGGGTAATACGTCTGCTCGTAGGGTTCACGGTTGGTTGCTTTTGGCATATCTCTCTCCTCGATTCGTATTCTTGTTTAGTCCGGCATGTACGACCAGCCGGGCTTCATCTTCGACTGGTACATGAAGGTGTAGTGCAGGACGTACTTCATCCAGTGTCCGGCCAGACCGACTTCGCCGGTGGTCAGTGACAGGTCGCGTCCGTATGCCGGATACTTCACGAAGTCCGGCACCACCGGATAGACGGTCATCGAAACCGCACTGCCGCGGAATAGGTGTGAACCCGTGGAGGCCATGCAGGCAGCACCCATCTCAGCCATGGAGGCATGGTGGGTCGGCTTCTCGGCGCCATTGACCATGTCGCGGATGCTCTTGGCCACGTTGACGGCCATAGCGGCGGAAGGCATGCCGGTGCGCGGTGGGGTGGGGCTGATCGGTGTACCGTTGGTGCTCTTCATCGGCTTGCTGATCGGGTGTGGTGGGGCGAACGCGATGCCGATGGCAAACAGATTCTTATAGATCGGGTTCTGGTAGGTCTTCGGCCAGTCTTCGGCACTCCACTCCTCGTAGGGGCGCGGCGTGTAGTCGCCGTCCACCTTCAGGAAGCCGTTCGGGGCGAACAGGGTTGCAGTGATGTCCTCGCCTTTCTTATCGAAGGCATTCAGGCCTACGCCGGCGAATGGCGGGATGAGCATCGAGAAGTCGAAATCGAGTTCGCCCATGCTGCCGTCGAGCAGTTCGTAATGAATCTTGCCCGGTTCGATCTTGCTGACATGGGCACGGGTGATCCACTCGATGTCGCGCTCCACCATCAGCGATTCGGAGAAGGTCTTGGCGTTGGTCACATAGCCGCCGCGCTTGATATGCACGCCGCCCATACCGAAATCACCCAGTTCGTACTCGTTGCTGATCCAGATGATACGTGCTTTGTCGCGTACGCCGGCCTCGCGCAGCGTGTGATCGACGTTATAGGTGTACTCGAATGCTGCGCCCTGGCAGGTGCACATGCCATGGCCGGTACCGATGACGAAGGTGCGCTCCTCGCCTTTCTTCATGGCCTCGATCTGTTCCTGCAACTTTTCGTTGGCCTCCAGAGCATGTTTGGCGGTACACACGGAGACCGTGTAGCCATTATCCGGGCCGAGGCCTTCGGTGGCGTTGAAATTCAGCTTAGGCCCCGTGGCGTTTATCAGGTAGTCGTAAGTGATGGTGTCTTGCTGGCCCGTACGCGCTTCGTCGGTGAACTCGACGGTGACGTAAGGGGATGCGCTGTCCTTGCTTCCCTCCGGGTGGATAGAGATGCCCTTGGCCTGATGGAAGGTAATGCCAGCCTTGTCGTACACCTGCTTCAGGTCGAAGGTCACTTCCTCCTCGGTCATATCGCCCACGCCGACCCAGATGTTCGACGGGATCCAGTTCCACTTGGCGTTGGGGGAAACCACAACGACCTCGTGTTTCTTGCCGATCCACTTGCTCAGGTAGCGGGCGGCGGTGTGTCCGGCAATACCGGCTCCCAAAATAAGTACGCGTGCCATATTCGTTTCCTCCAGTCTTGTGAGACCGAAAACACGCCGGCCCCTGAGTTGTTAGCTGCGAACATTATGATATCCTAATATTATAATCAAGCTTTTTTGAAATGAAGCTTGTCTCAGGGTCAGGCAGAAAGGATCTTTGCGGCAGCCTTGAGGCCGTCGACGGCTGCGGAGACGATGCCGCCGGCATAGCCAGCACCTTCACCGACGGGGTACAGGCCTTTGAGCGATACGGACTGCATGCTGTCGTCGCGGCTGATGCGCACGGGGCTGCTGGTGCGGGTTTCGCTGGCCAGCAGATTGGCTTCATCGGTAAGGTAGCCGCGCATGCGGCGATCGAAGCCTTTAATGCCTTCGGCCAGTGGTGATGCAATCCAGTGCGGCAACAATTCCCACAGATCGGCAGGAACCACGCTGGGTTTGAAGCGGCAGTTGGCCAGCGTGCCGCTGGCCTTGCGGTTCACGAAGTCTGTTAAACGCATGGTGGGGGCGGCATATTGGTTTCCGGCCATCTTGTAGGTGGCACGTTCGATCTCGCGCTGGAAATGAACGCCGGAAAGCGGGTGTGCAGTGATACCGTGGCGTTCAATATCCTCGGGGGTGACCTGTACCACCAGGCCCGAATTGGCGAATTCGCCGGATCGTTTGGCGTTGCTCATGCCGTTCACGGCCATGCCTCCCTCTTCAGTGGGAGAGGGGACGATCAGCCCACCCGGACACATGCAGAAGGAATAAACGCCGCGTTTGCCCAGATGATCGTCGGGCACCTGATGCGTCGCCGCGTATTCGGCGGCACCGAGCGCCGGATGACCGGCCTTGGCCCCGAACTGGATGGCATCAATCAGCGCCTGCGGATGCTCGGCACGCACGCCGACGGCGAAGGCTTTGGCTTCCAGATGAATGCCCAGCTTGTGCAGATGTTCGTAGGTGTCGCGTGCCGAATGGCCTGTGGCGAGAACCACGCAATCGCCATCGATCTCGGTTTCGCTCTCTTCGCTGTCTGCCACCCGCACACCGCACACTTTGTCGTCCTTGGTGAGCAGGGCATTCACGCGCGCGCCGAAGCGGTAGTCCACACCAAGTGATTCGAGGTGGCCGCGCATATTGCGCACGATGCGCACCAACCTGTCGGTTCCCAGATGCGGGTGGGCATCGATCAGGATGTCATGGGCCGCACCGAAGCGTACAAAGGTGTGTAACACATTGCGCACCAGCGGGCTCTTGATGCGCGTGTACAGCTTGCCATCGGTATAGGTACCTGCACCGCCCTCGCCGAAACAGATATTGCTTTCAGGATTGAGCTCGCCACGCGAACGCAGACGACCGATATCGCGCATTCTCTTTTCCACCGGCTGGCCGCGCTCCAGCAGCGTAACGCGCAAGCCGCGCTCGGCCAGTTCCAAGGCTGCAAACAGACCGGCAGGGCCTGCACCGACCACAATGGCATGTCTGTCGTCGGACTGTTTAACGGGTAGGGCAGGGGTATCAAGCGCGGATGCCTTGATAACTCGCAACTGCATAGCCGGATCATTGATCAATTGTTTTGGCAGGGGGCCAGGCAGGGTAAACTCATAGGAACAGACGAAGTGGATATTGCTCTTCTTGCGCGCATCCAGCGCCTTGCGCACGCGAACACATTTGGCGATGTCAGCCGATTGAAGGCCCAGCCGTTTGGCAAGTCTGCTGCAAACGGAATCATCGTCCTCATCGAGTCCGACGTTCAGGTTGGCAATGCAATAGCGAATGGTCATTGCGGCATACTCACCGAGGCACTTCGTGTTGTCATGGCTAAACCTCACGCACGATTGCAGATGGTGCTGTAATACTTCATTCTATGGTCAGTTAGTCGATTAGGGGGTGGGATGAGAAAAGCTGATATTATCAAGAGGCACGATGAATTTTTTTATACAGTCGAGTGGTATGAGGGTTTTCTTCAGAAAATCATCTCGGCTAGGAGAGTTTTAGGGGATGCTGAGGTTAAAAGAGAATTGGCCGAATCAATTATCTTGAGACTTTGCGCTCATTGGGAGTACTACATTGACGAACTCTTGATCGCATGTGTGAATCGAGATCATTCAAAATTGTCAGAGTTTTTTGGTGTAACTATTCCAGAGCACCCCTCACAGGAATTATGCCAAGCACTTATTTTCGGGGACGGATATCGCGATTTCCCCTCGTTCGGTGCATTAAAAGGTTTCTCGAAAAAGATTTTGAAAGAAGAAAGTAATCCTTTCCTTAGCATTCAAGGAGAAAACTGGAAACTGATTGATGAGGTTTACGCAATTAGAAATTACCTTTCGCACTATAGTCGAAAGGCGCGGCGGTCTTTGTTCCATATGTACAAATCTAATCACCAAATGAGTCGCTTCTACGAACCGGGTCAATTCTTACTTGCCTATAATGCCAGTCGTTTTGATGATTATTTCAGAGCTTTTGCTGGCGCATCTAACGATATGAAGATTTGGCTTGAAACGGGAGGGGGAAGTTAGTCTCAAGATTCACTGCAACAAGGGCGGCCATTGGCCGCCCTTGTTGTTATAGCTTGGCTGCTGCGATGCGGCGCAGGGTCGGCACCTCAAGCCCTGCTTCATCGGCTATGCTCAGCGCGCGATCAAGGCGTGCCGGGGCCGAGCGACCCATGCAGCCGTGTTCGGGGTCGCCGTCGAAGGCGGCGAGCATGCCTTCGATCAGTGTCGGGCGGTCGAGCTCCTGCCCGGTCAGATGCTCCTGGATATCGAGCACATCGCCGGCCACTGCGCAGGCCAGGTCGTTGTGCTTAAGCCACAGGTCGCGCACATTGCCGCCGGATTCGAGGCCGGCGATGTTGGTGGTCAGGATGTAGAGATTCTTGAGAACAAGCTCAAACAACAGTTCATTGTCATCTGCCAGTTCGCGCACAGGGATATCGAGCGAACCCAATGCATCCTTAAGCAGCGGCGCAAATTCGCCGTAGGCAGGGGAGGCAATCACCACCTTGGAATCCATGCCCTTTTTCTTCTCGAACCACACGGAGACCACTGTCGGCTTGCTTAAACCATGTTGTCTCCAATCGCGCGGCAGTAACTCGTTCTGCAGTAGGACCAGGCGGTCACACCATGCATCCGGCAGATCGGCCAGTGTGGCTTGCAGGTCCTTCTCGGCGACGGCCACGATGACCATTTCGGGCTCAGGCACTTCATTAGCCACGATGCCCAGATCCATATCGCGTGTGACCGGTACAATCGGATAGCCAAGGCGCATGAATCCGCGCGCAAACACCGATCCGATCTCACCGATTCCTATGACTACCACTGGTTTGTGCATATCTGTCTCCTATGATCGCGCGAATGCTAACGAAAAGAGCGGCTAATGGCCGCCCTTTTCATTACAGGGCGTTTAGGACTAGATTCCATTTTGTTCTAGGGGAGCACTGCATTTAGCAAGCTGTCACCGTAATTCGATTCCGGATTGGTGATGATGGGAGTTTATATGGTTAAGTTTGGCATAGGTTGTTTTGTCTTCGGTTTCAAAACACCCGTTGAGACTTCCTTAGCAGAATATAAGGACAAGCTTAAGGAGGCCTTGGAAAGAATCTCAAACATTAGTGCTGTTGATATTACAATTTCCAGTGATTATCCGATTGTTTGGGATGAGCGGGTTGAGCCGATAAACGACTCTGGAATCGGGATGAACCTTTCTGATATCAATATTACTTTCAGCTTGCATATTCCATTTAGGGTTCAAAAGGAATTATTCGATAGGCCGCTTAATTGTGGTGTGGAAGACTTTGTTGTTGAAATTGAGTATGGATTCCATGGCCCATTTACAACAATTGTTCCCGTCGGATGTGGGGCAGATAGTAAACCATCCGATGCTGTTATTTGTGTCAGGGAGTTTCTGCGAAAGAATTTTTCTGATGACCTTCTTAGGTTTGAGAACCTAGGTCCATCCCCATTTCACGCAAACTTTGTGCTTTCCCCTGGAAATGATGATGCACAAGAAAATTTAGTGGCAGATGTAAGAAAAAAGAAAGGGTATGATGAAATACGATTTCTATATCCACCATCGGGAAACAGTGAAGATGCCTTTTCTGAAGTATTGTATGAACTTTCTAGTGAGTTGAGCCTATTCTACAACCAAGAGGCTCATAGATCTTATTCTTATCAACAATGGGATGAGTTGCAGAAAAGAATCGACAGTTACTTATCTATTCCTCCCAAGGGGTTCGTAATGGAGTCAATTAGGAATCTAAAGGACCGTCACACCATTGATGCCTTAATAGTTGACCTCGCAAAGTTTAAATTTGAAACAATCCAATATTCATCTTACATCCAGATGACAATGGGCAATATATATGACGGTGGTGCGTATAAAGGGTATCTGAAATTATACAATGAAGGAATACGGCCAATCATGGAATATCATCCTGATGACGTAGTTGCGACTCTTAAGTTTATATCTGAACGAAGAAACAAAAGCTATGAAATTCTTATCGGACTGCTTTCAGGTCTGTGCGGAGGAATAATAGGGTCACTCCTGATGATTTTATCTAGCTAGCTTTCTACCATTTCATAGCATCTCGAATAGCCAGATTGCGGTGAAAGGGTACTAAATGATCAAACAACAAAGGGCGGCCATCAGCCGCCCTTTTGGTCGATGCTTGGCGCTTAGGCCAGCTTTTTGTATTTGATGCGGTGGGGCTGGGTGGCATCTTCACCAAGGCGCTTCTTCTTGTCTTCCTCGTAGTCGGCGAAGTTGCCCTCGAACCATTCAACATGGCCCTCGCCCTCGAAGGCCAAAATATGCGTGGCAATGCGGTCGAGGAACCAGCGATCATGTGAGATGACCACGGTGCAGCCTGCGAAATCGAGCAGTGCTTCTTCCAGCGCGCGCAGGGTTTCGACATCCAGATCGTTGGTCGGCTCATCGAGTAGAAGCACGTTGCCGCCGCTCATCAGCATCTTGGCCAGATGCACTCGGTTGCGCTCACCACCCGAGAGTGCCTTGACCTGTTTCTGCTGGTCGCCGCCCTTGAAGTTGAAGCGGCCGCAATAGGCCCGGCTGGAAACCTCGATCTTGCCCAGGTAAATCGAATCCGATCCGCCGGAAATTTCCTGCCAGACACTGTTGTCACCGTTGAGCGCATCGCGCGACTGATCGACATAGGAGAACTGCACGGTTTCGCCGATAGTCAGGGTGCCGCTATCCGGTTTTTCCTGCCCGGTGAGCATGCGAAACAGCGTAGTCTTACCCGCGCCGTTTGCACCGATAATGCCGACAATGCCGCCACGTGGCAGATTGAAGGTGAGATTCTCCACCAGCATGCGATCGCCGAAGGATTTGCAGACGCCATCGGCCTTCACCACGATATCGCCCAGCCGTTCACCGGCGGGAATGAATATCTGCTTGGTGGCATTGCGCTCCTGCACATCCTTGTTGGCCAGATCGTCGAAGGCCTTCAGACGGGCCTTGGATTTGGCATGCCGCCCCTTGGTGCCGGCGCGCACCCATTCCAGTTCCTGCTGCATGGCCTTCTGGCGTGCGGTTTCCTGTTTCTCCTCGACAGCCAGACGCTTTTCCTTCTGCTCCAGCCACGAAGAGTAATTGCCCTCCCAAGGGATGCCCCGGCCGCGATCCAATTCAAGAATCCAGCCTGCCACATTATCCAGAAAGTAACGGTCATGGGTGACGGCGACCACGGTGCCCTTGTAGTCGTGCAGGAAACGCTCCAGCCAGCCTACCGATTCGGCATCGAGATGGTTGGTCGGCTCATCAAGCAGCAGCATATCCGGGCTTGATAGCAGCAGGCGGCACAGGGCTACGCGGCGGCGTTCGCCACCGGATAGCTTGCTTACATCTGCATTCCAGTCGGGCAGACGCAGGGCATCGGCGGCGATTTCCAGTTTACGCTCCAGATCCCAGGCATCGGCGGCGTCGATTGCGTCCTGCAGCTTGCCCTGTTCTTCAAGCAGCTTGTCAAAATCAGCATCAGGGTCGGAGAATTTCTCGCTGATGGCGTTGAACTTGTCGAGCAGGTCTTTGGTTGCGGCCACGCCTTCTTCGACATTGCCACGCACATCTTTATTCGGATCAAGCTCCGGCTCCTGCGACAGAAAGCCGATGCGAATGCCGGGGGCAGGGCGTGCTTCGCCGACAATATCCTCATCCAGCCCCGCCATGATGCGCAGGAGCGTGGATTTACCCGCGCCGTTTAAGCCCAGCACGCCAATCTTGGCGCCGGGGAAAAAGGAGAGATAGATATCCTTGAGGATTTCACGCTTGCCGGCGACGGTCTTGCCGACGCCCTGCATGGTGTAGATATACTGATAATCGGCCATGGTTCACTCCGGATGTGTAAATAGGGCTGCGCAGGATAACAGAATGCCCGCAGGCGAACAGCGGGGCAGGCGTTGCTGCATAGCTATGAAGAAAGAGAATCTAAACGACACGGACACTGCAGGAACATCCGGTATCGGGCGAGCGCTTGGCAAACATGCTACAATGAACCTGTGCATCAAGGACGAAACGTGGGGGGGAATGGTGTGATTCCTGTAGAGAAGATACGAAGACGCGCGAAAGAAATCGGCCTCCCCGATTTTGAAAATATGGAGAAAGGAGACCTCATCAGGGCTATTCAACAAAGGGAGGGCCATGATGCCTGTTTTGATGCTCCCTGGTGCAATCTGTGTACACGCGAGGATTGTGCATGGAGGGAAGATTGCCGCTCCGTTGGCATCGGTTTTTAGCCCGATGGAAGTCTTGTGATGTATTTGAGCTGCTCTTTCAGCCATGCCGTGGCCTGGTTCTTTTCACCCTTCAGTAAGCGAACAAATTCTTATGCAAGTATTTCACCCTGTCTGGTCAGCAGTCTCCAGGCAGCCAAAGTGTCCCCCCGGATGTGCCCATATGGTTGCTGATTGTCTGCAATGAAACATCGAACCGAGGAACCAGGCTTTAGCGTCTCTTAACGGGCGCAGGGATATCGTCTTTCCCGCATCCCTCGATGTACAGCACTTGGGTTGGGTAGGCGAAGTCGATGCCTTCATCCTCGAAGCGTTCGTGAATCAGGAAATTAATCGCCTGCTGGATATCCATGTACAGGTTGTAATCCGGACCGTATATATAATAAACCGTCTCGAAGTTTAGCGAGTAACTGCCGTATTCCTTGAAATGGGAGCGATCGAAGCGGACCTTGTCCCCCTGTGCTTCGATGGCCTCGCGCAGAATCAGGGGAATCTTCTTCAACTTGTCACGCGGGGTTTGGTAGACCACGCCGATCTGGAACAGCACTCGACGCTCATACATGCGGCCAAAATTGCGCAGGCGGCTTTTGAGAAGGTCCGAATTGGAAAACACCAGTTGCTCGCCGGACAGGCTGCGCAGGCGTGTGGTTTTTAAGCCTACATACTCGACGCTGCCAAGGTGTTCGTCGACAATAAGAAAGTCGCCGATGGCAAAGGGTTTGTCGAGCACGATGGACAGCGCGGCCAGAAGGTCGCCGAGGATGTTCTGTACTGCAAGTGCTATGGCGATGCCGCCGATGCCGAGGCCGGCGACGAGTGCTGTGATGTCGATACCGATATTGTCCAGGGTCAGCAGAAGGACCACCGACCACAGCACAAGCTTGCCGACAAAGCCGATGGCATTGATGGTGGTGACACTCGCCGGGTTTTCGCTTATCTGCTTGTCGCGGTAACGCGCTATCGCCCCGTTGGCTGCAACCGTGGCCCACAGGCCGCATTGAATGAACAGTGCAATGACCACGATGCTGACGAAGATGTGGTCAGGGCGGGCGGGAAGATCAACAAAGCGTGAACCGGCATAGAGACTGAGAATGAGAAGAAATGACGGCCTGGTATGGGCGAGTACTTCAATCAGGTCGCTGGCCATCTGGTTTTCCTGAGATGCAGCGGTTTTGGAGAGCCTTCCTCTGGCCTGTCTTTTAATCACGACCAGCACCAGTGCTGCAGCAAGCGAAACGCCCAGTGCTATCAGCCAGGTAAGCACGCTGTTGTGCAGGATGATGACATCAAGAAATTGCATCGAATTGACTCCTCTTTCCATTCAACGGCATTGCTGCAGGCAGACAGGAAAAACCACCTTATAAATAAATGCGCATGATTTCCAGTTGTATCTAACAGCTGTGGCTATGGATAAAGATTGATAATTACTTACCTTACAAATCTGTCACAGGCAAAGAAAAAGGGCTCGCAGTGATTTGCTGCGAGCCCTTTGTTTGTTTGGTTGCGGGGGCTGGATTTGAACCAACGACCTTCGGGTTATGAGCCCGACGAGCTACCACTGCTCCACCCCGCGTCAGGGAGGCCGAACATTAGTCACTGATGACTTACTGTCAAGCCCCGGAAGGAGGGCAGCGACTAGAAGTCTTCGATTCTTTGAGCCAGTGCGGAAACGTCGACTTTAACGCGTCCGCGACCGACCAGCGGGATGATAACGCCGTCTTTGGTCAGCGCGCTGATGGAGCGCGAAATAGTTTCGCGGCTGGTGGAAAGCTGGTCGGCAACAAGTTGATGCGTTGGCAGTTTGATTTCAATGCGCCCGTCCGGCCGCAGGTTGCCGAACTGTTCACAGTAATCATTAAGGTAGGCATACAGGCGGTGGTTCACGTCCATGGTACTGATATGCCCCAACACCAGATTGGTGCGGCGCAGGCGGCGGGTAATCTCGGCCAATAATTTACTGGTCAGGCGGGGCATTTCCAGCATCAGGCGGGCGAAATCCCTGCGCCGGATGAAACCGAGTTCAGATTCTTCCATGGTGGTGACGGTGGCAGAACGCGGTTCGGTGTCGAGCAGGGCCATTTCACCGAAGAATGAGCCTTTTTCCAGCAGGCAGAGGACGACTTCACGTCCGTCGGCGGCATATTGCGATATTTTGACCGAGCCACTGAGAATAACGGCCATGGTGTCGCCGGATTCGCCTTCTTGAACGACAATGGTGTTTTTACCGACATGTTTGCTGGTCACTAGTGTGCTGATAGCCGTGAGCTCTGCGTCGTCGAGTTCGGAAAATAATGGGACTGAGCTGATGATTTCCTTCATGCATTTACCCCCTGTTTACGCATCACAGAAACCGGCCATGTGGCCAGCAGGCGATTGCCGATAAGTGGCCTGATCATACCAACGGCCCGCTCGATCTTGGCCTGTGAATCAATGGCCTCGACAATCAGCGGCAAATCACTTGAAAGCGATAGAAATGAACTGGTGTGTATGCCGTGCAGGCCCAGGCCTTCGATACCGCGGGTGACGGTGACGCCCGTTAGACCTGCTTCATGGCATATCTCAAGTACAGCCTGCATGGCCGGCTCGCCATTGAGCCGATCCGATTCGCTCAGGTAAATGCGCAAAAACAGGGCGTCCTGCATGTTTCCCTCCATGCTTGCCTGATCAGATGTTGGTACCGGGAACGGGAGTCGAACCCGTACAGAGATTTCTCTCCGAGGGATTTTAAGTCCCTTGTGTCTACCAATTCCACCATCCCGGCCTTGTCTGGCGTGTGAATGATGCCAATGCAGACCGACAGGGCAAGTCAATTCGTGATGATTGACGAAAAAACAGCTTGAGACAAGGAAATGTTGGCATGCAGAGGAAAGCAGGAGGGGATAAAGGGGCGGTGCAATGGGTGATAAGTGGAGGCAGGGGCGAGAATCGAACTCGCGAATAAAGGATTTGCAGTCCTCCGCCGTACCACTGAGCCACCCTGCCGTGCGTTACCACTTGAAAAAGTGGGGGGCACAATGCCCCCCAACTTGTCTGGAGCGGGAAACCGGGTTCGAACCGGCGACCTCAACCTTGGCAAGGTTGCGCTCTACCAGCTGAGCTATTCCCGCGAAGGAGGCGAATAATGCCAATCATCATCCACCTGTCAAGCAATGCAAATGGCCTTTTGTCATGCGCCTTGTGGCTTGCTATCCTGTTTCATTATTAGCGTCGGCCAAGGCTTTTTGGCAGAGAATCATTCAAATTTGGAACACAGGAGCAGGGTTTGGACGAAAACATCACCCAACGCAAGATTTATGTGCTTGATACCAATGTGCTGATCCATGATCCGCATGCCCTGAGTCGTTTCGATGAACATGATGTGGTGCTGCCCATCGTGGTGCTGGAAGAGATGGACAAGGTGAAGCGTGGTTTTGATGAGCTGGCACGCAATGTGCGAGAGGCATCGCGGCAACTGGAGGAGCTGAGTAAGGATTGCGCCGACCTGAAAGATGGTTGCCCCTTGCCGGGCGGCGGCACGCTGATGTTTGAATTGAACCATCGCGCGCTTGAGCTTCTTCCCGAGTCTCTGGCTCAAAGCAGCGGGGATAACCGTATCATTGCCGTCACCATGTCATTGCAGCAGGAAAATAAAGGTCGCGAGGTGATTCTGGTATCCAAGGATATCAATATGCGCATCAAGGCGCGTGCGCTCGGTCTGGTGACAGAGGATTACCGTTCTGACCAGGTTCATGAGGATATGGAGTTGTTGCCCCTCGGCTACGTCGAACTCAATGAGCAGACATGGGGAAATATGGCTGCCGATATGGAGGTTACCGATGGCCCGGAGGGGACGCATTATCGTCTGCGTTGGCCGGAAGGTGTGATGGCTCCCTGTATCAATGGCTTTGTTATTTTGCCGGGAGAGAAGGGGAAGGTGTTGCGCTGTACGGCGATTGACGAGGATGGCCGGATGCAATTTCACGATGTGCATTCCTTCCGTTCAGAGCGTAATGCCATATGGGGCATTCAGGCAAAGAACCCGGAACAGAATATGGCTATGAATCTGCTGATGGACCCGGGAATCGATATGGTCACCCTTTTAGGTAAGGCCGGGTCGGGAAAAACTCTTCTGGCACTTGCCTGCGGCCTGCATCAGACGCTTGATCTGAACGTATATGATCGCATTATCGTAACCCGGGCAACGGTGCCGATGGGTCAGGATATCGGGTTTCTTCCCGGTACGGAAAGGGAAAAGCTTGAACCATGGATGGGAGCAGTCAGCGATAATCTGACGCTATTGCTCGGCGATGATTTTCAGGGGCTGGGCGAGAGCCTGACACAATACAAGATGGAGATTTCATCCCTGTCTTTTGCCCGTGGCCGGACCTATATGCGAACCTGGCTGATGGTGGACGAAGCGCAGAACCTGTCGCCGCATCAGATGAAAACCCTGATTACGCGCATTGGCGAGGGTTCGAAAATCATCATCCTCGGAAACAATGCGCAGATCGATACGCCTTATCTGACTGCCTATACCAACGGCTTGTCGATGGCGGCCACGCGCTTTGCCACATGGGCTTATTCAGGCCATGTGACCCTCAGAGCCAGCGAACGTTCGCGCCTAGCCGCTTATGCGGCCGAGGTTATGTAGAAGCTCATACAGCAAAAGCGCTGCTTTCTTATATATAGAAGGCTTCCTGGGACTTCGCCCGGCTTAGTCCCCCATAATTAGTTCCCCATAAAGGGCGGCATTGGTTCCAATGTTTGTGCCTGACCTGCTTCGCCAGCCGGAGCAGGTTCGCTTGGCAAGTCGGAAGATGGGACGGTCTCCGGGAGGGTTGCTTCACCGGCTGCTGGCTCTGAAGTTGGCATGGCGGGTTCTTCCATTGCACCGCTTGTTGCTTCAGGTGCGACGACTGGAGGGGTTGGCGGAGCCGCTTCTTCTGCAGGAGCGGGTGCAAATGCTTCCTCCAGCTGTGACTGATTTTCCGGAGCCGTGGTGCTTTGCATGTCCACCTCAGCCTTGACTGCAGTCGCGGGCATGCTCAAAGGCTTGAGCAGATGGTAGGCCTGATCGATTTTGCTGCGCGTAGCATCATCGGCCACGGTCGCTAATTGCTCAAGATCAAGAAGAATTCGTTTCAATTGGATTTGCACGCCGTCCATTTTATCGCTGATTACCTGTGACTCCACATCACCGATACGCGCCTCGATCTGGCCAAGCTTGCTATTCATCGCCTCAAACGGGTCGGCATTCGATGCAGGCTGCCCCATCTGATTGGCAATCAGAGCCAGAGCTGCAATCAGCACGGCAAGACCGGATAGAACCATGGGTAGGAGGTTGTTGTTCCGACCATTCTTTTCGACCTCGGTCTTCGCTTCGGGGGAGTTGCTGTTTTCGGCCTTGTTTGTGCTCATGCCATTGCCTCCTGTTCTACACACATCTGAGTCTTGTCCGGCTGGTTTCGGCCTTACTGTAGCACATGCGCCTTTTATGTGCAGGAAAAGTGCATAGGATGGCGCGTTTGTAATCGACGGGAGACTTCATGGCCAGGCAGGATTCAAAGGAACATTCAGCGCATATCGCAAGCAGGCCCGATGGTCAGTGGATCCGGGTGCGCGGCGCGCGGGTACACAACCTGAAAAACATCAGCCTCGATCTGCCGCGCGACAAACTGGTGGTTATTACCGGGGTGTCAGGCTCCGGAAAATCCTCACTGGCTTTCGATACCTTGTATGCAGAGGGACAGCGGCGCTATGTCGAATCCCTTTCCGCTTATGCCCGTCAGTTTCTCGGCATGATGGAGCGCCCGGATGTAGATGCGATTGAAGGGTTGTCGCCGGCTATTTCCATCGAACAGAAGACGACCAGCCGCAATCCGCGCTCGACAGTCGGCACCATTACCGAGGTGTACGATTACCTGCGTCTGCTGTTCGCACGCATCGGCAGGCCGCACTGCCACAGTTGCGGCAAACCGATCGCCGCATCCAGCGCCAGCCAGATTGTTGATGAATTGGAGAAGCTGCCGGATGGCAGCCGCCTGCAATTGCTAGCGCCGATAGCGCGAGGCCGCAAGGGAGAGTTTCGCCGTGAGCTGGACAAGGCCGGTATGGACGGCTTTGTGCGCGTGCGGGTGGATGGCGAGATCATGCAGATCGAGGATGTGCCGCACCTGGAGCGTAACAAGAAACACGATATCGAGCTGGTGGTGGATCGTCTGGTGCTCAAGGACGGGCTGCGCACGCGTCTGGCCGACTCTGTGGAAACCTGTCTGCGCTACGGTGACAGTATGCTGATGGTGATGCTGGATGAGCAAATCCTGTCTTTCTCCGAGCGTTTTGCCTGCGCCGATTGCGGCATTTCCTATCCGGAGATTGAGCCGCGCCTGTTTTCCTTCAATTCCCCGGCAGGGGCCTGTCCGGCCTGTGACGGCCTGGGTTCGAAAACCGTGTTTGACCCCGATCTTATTGTCCCCGATGCCGGAAAGTCACTGAAACAGGGGGCGATTGCTCCATGGTCTGGTAAGGAAACACCGTTCTTCCAGCAGACCATGGATGCCGTTTGCCGGCATCTGAAAATCGATATGAATTGCCCTTTCGGCGACTTGACCGAGGATGCGCGCCACTTCCTGCTTTACGGTTCTGATGGCAAGCGCATTGCTTTTCATTTTCATGATCGTGGATCGGTGCGCGAGGTGCTGCGACCCTATGAGGGGGTGATTTCGGGCCTGGATCGGAAGTACCGTGAAAGCACATCGGATGAAGTGCGCGAGATGCTGTCGCACTACATCAACGATATCCCCTGTCCGGTTTGTAGCGGTTCGCGCCTGAATCTGGCGGCACGGCATGTATTGATTGCAGGCCTAAGCCTGCCGGAACTGGTTGAGATGCCGCTGCGTCACGCTCAGTCATGGGTGAATGAGCTGCAACTGGGGGAGCAGGATGCCGCCATTGCCGGCCGCGTGCTTGAAGAAGTGGCAGCGCGCCTTGGCTTTATGATCGAGGTCGGGCTGGATTATCTGAGCCTGCATCGCACTGCCGGAACCTTGTCCGGTGGTGAGGGCCAGCGCATCCGCCTGGCAACCCAGATCGGTTCGGCGCTGGTTGGTGTGCTCTATATTCTAGATGAGCCATCTATCGGGCTGCATCAGCGGGACAATGAGCGTCTTTTATCAACCCTGGAGCGATTGCGTGACCTGGGTAATTCAGTGCTGGTTGTGGAGCACGATGAAGACACCATCCGACGGGCCGACTGGGTGGTGGATATGGGGCCGAGAGCCGGCGAGCATGGCGGCGAGGTGGTGGTTGCCGGGCCCGTTCAGGAAGTGTTGCAGCATCCGGACTCCCTGACTGCGAAATATCTCAACGGCTTAAAACATATCCCCCTGCCTGAGCGCCGGAGAGTTGCTGAAGGCCACCCATGTATCGGCTTGCTCGGGGCGCGGGCCAATAATCTGCAGCATGTGGATGTGTCCTTTCCACTAGGCAGATTGAGTTGTGTTACCGGTGTTTCCGGTTCCGGAAAATCCACGCTGGTGCTGGATACCCTGTATCGAGCTTTTGCCCGACGCACGCGCATGGTCCGCGAGCGGGTGGGGGCCTATGACGATCTGATTGGCGCGGATCTGGTGGATAAGGTGATCGATATTGATCAGAGCCCTATCGGGCGAACTCCGCGTTCTAATCCGGCTACTTACACGGGTCTGTTCACGCCGATTCGCGATCTTTTCGCGCAGCTTCCAGAGGCGCGTGCGCGCGGTTACAAGCCGGGTCGATTTTCTTTCAATGTGAAGGGAGGGCGTTGCGAATCCTGCGAAGGGGATGGCATTATCCGTGTGGAGATGCATTTCCTGCCGGATGTGTATGTGCACTGCGAAACCTGTAACGGCGCGCGTTACAACCGGGAAACACTGGATATCCGATACAAGGGCAAGAGCATTGCCGATGTGCTCGCCATGACGGTGGACGAAGCGGCGGAATTCTTCGCGCATATCACCAGCATTCAGCACAAGCTTGAAACCCTGCAGCAGGTGGGTCTGGGTTATATTCGTCTGGGTCAGTCGGCCACCACCCTGTCGGGCGGAGAGGCGCAACGCATCAAGCTTGCCAAGGAGTTGGCTCGTCGAGCCACCGGCGACACCCTGTACATCCTGGATGAGCCGACCACAGGCCTGCATTTCGACGACGTCGCCAAACTCCTTGATGTGCTGCATGCATTGGTGGATCGCGGTAATACGGTGATCATCATCGAACACAATCTGGAAGTGATTAAAACCGCCGACTGGATGGTGGACATGGGGCCGGATGGCGGGGACCGCGGCGGTCAGGTGCTTGTTGCCGGCACACCCGAACAGGTTGCGGTCTGTACAGCCTCGCATACCGGGCACTACCTAAAGCCGTATCTGAAAAAGCCTGCATAATATTATTGTTCAGCGGTTGAAAGCAGGGCGCGTTGCCCCTAGCTTCAGCGGCAACGAAAACATGCAATCTGGTGGAGGGAAGACATGCTGAATAAGGCAATTTTGATTGGAAATCTTGGTGCGGACCCGGAAACGCGCTACATGCAGGATGGTACCTGCGTGTGCAATATCCGCATCGCCACCACCGAACGTTTCAAGGACAAAAGCGGTGAACGTCAGGAGCGCACCGAATGGCATCGTGTGGTGCTATGGGGCAAGCTGGGCGAGATTGCCAACCAGTACCTGCACAAGGGCTCGCAGGTGTATATCGAGGGCAAGATTGAGACCCGCAAGTGGACGAACAAGGAAGGGGTGGACGTCTATTCGACTGAAATCCGTGCCAATGAAATGAAGATGCTGGGTGGCAAGGGCGATAATGCATCGCGTCCGTCCGGTAATACGCAGGGCGGAAGCCGGCCGGCGCAGCCATCCAACCAGTCTAATAATGACCCGTTTGCCGATTCGCCGGCTTTCGGCGATGTGCCTGTGGATGACGATATTCCGTTCTAGGGTTTACCTAAGACATATAAGTAAAGAATGAGTTGATAGGGCCCTTTAATAGAGGGCCCTTTCTTCTTTTTGCGGGGGTAGTGTGCTTGCGCTTGGCGGTGGCAGAAGTGGGTGTTTCAATAAAGAGAGGGGCGGACACGAATCGTGGCCGCCCCTCTATGGCTTTAGGAATGATCCCTAGGGCTTGATGTGGGAGATTTTTGTTCCCTCGATGCTGATACCCGCCATCAACCCCTGCTGGCTGAAGATGAAGGCATAGGCATCGTTTTTCAGCGAGGAGGTCGATAGATTCTTTGCGACCCCTTCGTCCACCACGACCACGGTTGGACCAACGCCGATTTCCCAACCCTTCGACTTTTCGAGATATTCAACGGCTTTATCGGTCATCAGGAATACGGCGTATCCATAGGATTGGGCGCCGAATTGCAGTCCCCATGAGCCGCTGACGGAGTTGTAATATCCGGAGACCTTCGAATCCTTGATGAGCTCGCCTTCGCCGTAGCTGCCGCCGAATATGAGGCCAGCCTTCACTATATTCGGGAAGATGAGGATAGCCTTGGCATTGTTCGAAAGGCTCTTGGCGGCAGGCGATGTCTTGTAAAGCGTCTGTAATCCCTGCAGGGAATCCTTATCCAGATCCTTGGCGGTTGCCGCACTTGCCTGATTTACCATACCCATTGAGATGATGGATGCCATTGCCAGCATGAGTGCGAGAAGATGTTTTCGTTTTCTGTACATATTGATGCTCCTTCTTCGTGTTGTTCGGAGGGCGCTTGGTGAAATGGCCTTGCGGACAGTCTTTTGTCTCAGCCAGCCTTGTCCCATTCATGCCCCTATGGCGCGTCAGATTGCAAAAGCATCATCTGGCGCACACAGTCGGGGGAAACAGGATAGAACCTCCGGATGAAAAAAGAAAATAGCCGCGTGAGCAGGAATCGTCTGTACGATGGCATACATTGCTCATTTAAGTTTGGAATGAGCCTCAGCTATGCCAGATTTAAGGTCGTCCCATAGGTTGTCGGAAGTTTCCTTAACCGTCTCCCATGCATCGCCACCGGCCTTACCCAATTCTTTCATTTTTTCAGATGCCGCTTGCCGTTTGGTACGGAGCGCCTGAAGGTCTTCGGCATGCTTGATCCTTATGTCAGCCCCGGCATTCTCCAGCTTGGCTTCAAACAGTTTGATCTGGGCATCCAATTCCTTCAATTGCGCCGCCATTTTCTGCTTATATGCCTCTTGAGTTTCCATGTACCACTCCCAAAAATTTGGCTCTGTTTCCAGATTCATTACTATCGCCAAAAAAATCGCAACTGATTGACAGGTCAATTGAAAAACATCGCACGGCCCGCCGAAGAAAACTCGGGGAGGGCCGTACGATGGGGGCAAGCAGCTTACTTGATCCGCATGTCATCCTTAACCGATTTCACGCCCTTTACACTGCGAGCAAGTTCAACTGCCTTGCTTTTATTCGCGCTTGAAGTGACAAATCCGCTTAGCTGGACGATGCCATTAAAGGTTTCAACGTTGATCTCGGTTGATTTCAGTGAGGACTCTCCAAGGATTGCCGCCTTCACTTTACTGGTGATGACGGTGTCATCTATATACTGTCCGCTTCCTTCCCTGAGTCGCATATCATCCTTGACCGACTTTACGCCCTTGACGCTACGTGCAAGTTCAACCGCTTTGTTTTCATCAGCACTTGAACTGACAAATCCGCTCAGTTGGACGATGCCTTTGAAAGTCTCAACGTTGATCTCGGTCGATTTCAGTGAATCTTCGCCAAGGATTGCAGCTTTCACCTTGGTGGTAATGACGGTATCGTCAACATACTCTCCGGTTCCTTCCTGGGTAGCGGTCGATGCGCATCCGAGAACAGATACCACCGCCATGGCGAGAATGAAAGTCGTGAACCGATTGTTAATGGGCAATTTCATGATTGTGCTCCTTTATAATTATAAGACGAGTCATCCTTAGCATTCATAGATCGACATGCCACTATTACCATTTTTCCGTCGCGGCAACTTCGACTTCCACGCGACGGTCAGGTGCCAAGCATGCCTTCAATCTCATTGCTGTGTCTTTGGTCGTTTGCTTGGTTAGTTCCCCCTTGCATTCACCGGGCTTGGTCACGGGATCCGACTCACCAACCCCTGTGGCTTCGATCTTGTTGGCGGGTACACCAGCTGTGTCCACCAGATAAGCTTTGACTGTGTCAGCGCGAGACCTCGAAAGCTCCATGTTGAAAGCATCCGAACCGATCCGGTCGGCGTGTCCGGTTACGATGATCACGTTAAAGTTGGTGTGCTTCAGATCTTCAGCAAGCTCGTCCAGATCCTGTTTGCCCGCCGGGTTTATCGTCGCACTACCGTAAACAAAAAGAGCATCCGCGCTGAAAGCCACTTTTTTCAATGTCACTAGTTTAGGCGCTGGCGGCGCCACGGCCACACGTTGAGGCTCCGGTTCGCTTACTTCCTCGCGCAGGGTGGGTGTCGACGTCCCGAATCGATAGACCAGGCCACCCGAGATAAGATCGATATCGCCACGATTACCGGCGGCATCATTGATGCGGTAGCGTTCTGCCTCGAGGCGTACACTGAAAGCTTTGAAGATATCGTACTCAAGCCCCGCGCCGAACTTGTAGTTCCAGGCCCTCTTTGTTGGGTTGGGATCCGCCACAGCAAGGGCTCCAGTGGTGGTGAAATTATCTCTGGTTTGAGTATAAGTCCCTCCGAATCGGCCCAGTGCCGACAATTTTTCAGTCAGGGGCAAGGCGCCGACCAAATCAAGATTCAAGCCTCTTAGCTTGAGCTTGCCGGTCAATGTTCCCGCATTCGGTGTCGCTGTGGTTGCCGTATAACCGAATTTTCCCAGATCGAAATAGCCGCTTTCAAGAGAAAGATACTCGTTGTACTGATACCCGCCAAAAATCTTATAGCCGATATCGCGGTTGTCATCGACAATCGAGGTCGTGGTAACGCCTCCTCCCAACAGGTTGCTGGTGATCCGGGCTTCGTCGATTATCGCTCTCGACTGGCCGGCGCTGACCCCGACGTACCAGCCTGAATCGTCTTCTGCCACTGCTACTAACGGGCTGTTCATTACTACAGCACACCCCACCAGGCCCAGCGCCAGTACTGTTTTGGCTAAGCTCTTCATGGTTTTCCTCCTAAGCCAATGATAAAAATTCGGCAGGTATGCCCTGCTCCTTGATAAAACCAAGGCATTTGTTTGAACTTGTCGTATTTAATCCCCTATTACCTACGTCTGTCTGTTCGCTGGCGCACACTCGTTCTCTCCCGGGACTGTCGGAGTCGAATATCTTCACAGGCTGCCTGACCAGGTATTCAAAATCGGCAGGAATGGCGCTACCGACTTTGAATGCTTTCCGGCTTATGGAGCAGGCACGTCGATGTGTGTATTCAGGCCCATTGCTCTGTAGTTCAGCGTCACGATCGTGACATTGCCGGTGGTTGAGAGATATTGACTGCTGACGAAGCGAGGATGGTTCCGACTATGGTGCCGTCGCCCGCAGCCTTAACCGTGGCAGTGCTGCCAAATTGCCAGACACATTCTTGGCCTGCGCGCCACCCCCGTGCTGTAGCGGAGCATAAGGGCGGGGACGGACGATTTGCCGAAGACTTTCTGAGGGAATATCTAAATCAACTTCTTTAGGTGAACTGAACCGTTCTGAGCGAGCGTAGAAAAGCCGGTAACGCGAAAAGCCGCCTGAAGGCGGGTTTTTGTTTTGACGACGACTACTCCGCCTGAATGGCTGTCAGGGCGATGGTATAGACGATATCCTCGACGGTTGCGCCACGCGACAGATCGTTCACCGGCTTGCGCAGGCCCTGCAGCATCGGGCCGATGCTGACCACATGCGCGCTGCGCTGTACGGCCTTGTAGGTGGTGTTGCCGGTATTGAGATCGGGGAAAATGAATACATTGGCCTTGCCTGCTACCAGACTCTTAGGCGCCTTGCTGTGGCCGACCGAGACAATGGCAGCTGCATCGTATTGCAGCGGCCCGTCCACTATCAGATCCGGCCTGCGCTGACGTACGATCCCGGTGGCCTGTCGCACCTTTTCCACATCGCTGCCAGTTCCTGATTCGCCGGTGCTGTAGCTGATCATTGCCACCCTTGGCTCCAGCCCGAAGCGTGCCGCCGAGTCCGCGCTCTGAATGGCAATATCGGCCAGTTCTTCGGCATTCGGTTCCGGATTGATGGCGCAGTCGCCATAGACCACCATCTGATCTGGAAGACACATGAAAAAGATGGATGAAACCAGTTCGGCGGATTCGCTGGTGCCGATCAACTGGAAAGCAGGGCGCACCGTATTGGCGGTGGTGTGAAGCGCACCGGAAACCAGCCCGTCCACTTCATCCACTGCCAGCATCATGGTTCCCAGCACAACATTGTCCTGAAGTTGATTTTCTGCCATCTGGCTGGTCAGGCCCTTGTGCTGACGCAGGGCTACCATTGGCTCGATATAGCGATGACGCACTGTTTCAGGGTCAATGATCGTGATGCCCTTATCCAGTGTGATCCCCTGAGACGATGCTGCCTGATGAATCTTCTCTGCTTCACCAAGGAGAATGCACTGCGCAATATTGCGCTGCTGGCACTGATAGGCAGCCATGATCGTGCGCGGTTCTTCTCCCTCGGGCAGTACGATGCGGCGGCTGGCTTGGCTGGCCTGCTGGATCAGCTGATAGCGGAAAGCTGCCGGAGACAGGCGCGCCTTGCGCTCAATGGCACAGCGAGCCTTAAGCCAGTCGGCATCAAGATGATTGGCGACATGATCCACGGCCTGATCCATCAGCTCATAATCATCGACGGCCACTTCGGCAGGCATATGAACCAGTTTGGCGGCAGTCTGGAAAGAACTGCTCTCTACCAAGAGCAGAGGTATACCGGTTTGAATGGCGCGCTCGCAGAGGTTCATCACGCCGAAACTGGGCTTTAGTCCGCCTGTCAGGAGTATGCCTGCAATGCGTACACCGTTCAGCGCAGACATGCATGCCGCCACAAAAATATCTTCCCGGTCACCGGGGAAGATAAGCAGTGTGTGCTGCTGATATACGCTAAGTGTGTTGGCCAGTGTGCGCGCACATAATTCGAAGGATTGCACCCGACGCTGTTGCATCTCGCCGGCATGCATGACTTCGGCTTCAAGGTAATTGGCTACATCACTCATGCGTGGCGCAACCAGCGAGGCCTGCCAGGGAATAGCGCCGATAAAGTGAAAGGGCTTACCGGCCATCTTGCGGCACATTTCATCAGCAAGAGATATTTCATCCTTGCTTATGCCTGTCTGCAGCAAATCACCTTGCAGGCAGGGTTTTTCGTCAGCAGAAATCCCTACCTTGTTGAGAATGGTGCCGATCAATGCCGTACCATTGGCGCCACTGAAAGCATTGGAGGCGATATCAACATACTCATCCAGATCGGGTTCCGGCTTACCGACCAGAATGACCTCCGCATCCAGCGCACGGGCAATGGCGGTATTAAGGCGTGTGGCATAACCGGCATGCGCATCAGCCACCAGGCCCTCGACAATCACCACATCGGCATGACGGGAGCTCTGTCGATACAGCGCGATGATTTCCTCCATCAGCAGACCTTCTCTGCCGGATCCCAGCAACGATGTCGCCCGTCTTAGGCTGATGGGTTGAGGTGCTTTGATATTTGTCATGTGTTCAAACAGTTGGGTGGAACGCTCGGGCCCATGATCACGATCGTGCAACTGGGCAATCGGCTTGTAAAAACCGGCACGAATACCGATACGATCCAGTGCCCGCACCATGCCCAGACTGACAGTGGTTAAGCCTGCGCCTGCGCCGGTGGAAACAAGTAAAAAGACGTGACTCACGTAATTTCATCCTCTCGATTCATAACTTCACTTACATAACGGGCAATCATGATTTCCTCATTTGCCGCAATGACCAGCACCGGAATAGCAGCATCTGATTTACTGATGAAGCCACTGGAAAGTCGGCCATCCTGAGTATTTCTTTCCGTATCAAGCGTCACACCCAGCACGGCAAGCTGGCTGACCGTCCTGCGGCGGATCTCACTGGCGTGTTCGCCGATGCCACCAGTGAACACGATAGCATCAACGTGACCAAGCGCCACGGCAAGGGCGGACAGTGATTTTGCCAGCCGGTAGCAGAAGATATCAACAGCCAGAGTAGCCCGCTCATCGCCTGCCTCGTCGGCAGCCTGAAGCAGGATGCGCATATCATTGCTGCGTCCTGACAGGCCCAGCAGGCCCGATTGCCGGTTCAGTATATCGGTAATCTCCTGCAGTGATTTTCCGCTCTGACCTGCCACGAAGGCATGCAGGCCGGGGTCCACATCACCGCTGCGGGTACCCATGACCAGCCCTTCCAGCGGAGTCATACCCATCGTTGTATCCACACTGATGCCGCCGGCAATGGCCGTTGCGCTGCAACCATTGCCGAGATGTGCTGTCAGCAGTCGACAATCGCCAAATGCGCGTCCCAGAAGGGCTGCTGCTTCAAGGCCGACATAGTGGTGACTGGTGCCATGAAAGCCGTAGCGGCGAACACCATATTCACTGTACCAGCTGTAGGGGACGGCATACAGGCTTGCGTGCAGGGGCATGGCATGATGGAAGGCGGTATCGAAAACGGCGACATGCGGGATGGTGGGTAAAGAGCGCATCGCTGCCCGGATGCCCAGCAGGTTGGCCGGATTATGCAGCGGGGCAAGATGCGATATTGATTCGATCTCTGCGATGACTGAAGCATCCAGCAGTGTCGGCTCAACGAAGCGCTCGCCACCATGCACGACACGATGCCCGACGGCCAAGATGCGGGTTTTGTCGATCATGCCAAACAGCAGCTCAAGCATCTGTTGCATGGCGCCAAGGTGATCGCTGGATGCAATTTCCAGACGCTGTACTTCGCCGCCGGATATATTCCAACTCAGGGCCGCTTCCCGCTCACCCAGTCGATCGGCCATACCTTCGGCTAGTAGTCGTTCAGAAGGCATATCGATCAGCGCCATCTTGATGGAAGAGCTGCCGGTATTGATGACCAGAACCATTGAATTAAACCTCGGGGTTATGCATGTATCCTGCCGGGCCAGTGACACGACGTGCGCAGGCAGGCTGTCAAATCTTTACAGTAAAGCAACTCGCCATGACCGGCCGGAGCGCTGCGACACTCAAATTGCATACTGCGCAAGTCTACTGTTTGCATGTTGGAATTGTAACGGCTTGTCGCTTAAGAGGATCATTCCGCAAAAAAATTCTTTATTGCTGATGCGTTGCCGTAGAGCGATCATGGTTTCACCCTCTATATATCTCGTCTTGTGCATTCACATTGCTTAGATTGCCAACATGGTGCATGAAACCAAACGCGGACTATGGTCGTGGGCTTTATACGACTGGGCCAACTCTGCCTTTGCAACAACCGTTATGGC
This sequence comes from uncultured Zetaproteobacteria bacterium, assembly GCA_964596375.1. GTDB lineage: Bacteria > Pseudomonadota > Zetaproteobacteria > Mariprofundales > Mariprofundaceae > UBA1543. The sequence continues at coordinate 29,478 of CAZQTO010000001.1, forward strand.
CGGCTTTTTTCCGGTTTTCTTCAAGCATTACTGGGCTTCCGGTATGGCGGCAAGCGAAAGTACTTTCTGGCTTGGCATGGGCAATGGTGTCTCCGGTCTGATTGTGGCCCTGATTGCGCCCCTGCTGGGTGCTGTGGCTGATCGAGGAGGATTGAAAAAGGGTCTGCTGGTTTTTTTCACCCTGCTGGGTGTGGTGATGACGGGCGGGCTGTATCTGGTCGGGGAGGGTATGTGGCAATGGGCGGGCATGCTGTATCTGTTGGCTGGTATTGGCTTTTCCGCCGGTAATGTGTTTTATGATGCACTGTTGCCGGATGTGTCGGCCAAGCAGCATCTCGACCGAAATTCAGCACTTGGTTATGCCTTGGGATACCTTGGCGGAGGTATATTGTTTACCGCCAATGTGGCGGCAACGCTACATCCTGACTGGTTCGGCTTGACCGGAGCTGAGCAGGCGATGCGTCTGTCCTTTGCCAGTGTTGCTGTTTGGTGGCTGTTGTTCACCGTTCCCCTGATGCTTTGGGTGAAAGAGGATAAACCTGCCCAAGGTTCGACTATCGGGCCCGTGCTGCGCGACGGTATGCGCCAGTTTATGGACACCTTCAGGCATATCCGCAGTCTGCGCACGGTTTGGATGTTCCTGATTGCCTATTGGTTGTATATCGATGGTGTGGGCACGATCGCCCGCATGGCGCTGGATTACGGTATGGCGCTGGGTTTCGACACCAGCGTGTTGATTTCGGCTCTGCTTATCACCCAGTTTGTCGCCTTTCCGGCCGCCGTGCTGTTCGGGCGTATCGGTGAGCGCTACGGAGCGCGTTCCGGCATTCTGATCGGCATTGCGGTCTATGCCATCCTTTGCGTGTGGAGCATGTTTATGCGCGAGGCACATGATTTCTACTGGCTTGCCGCGGTTTCAGGTCTGGTTATGGGTGGTGTGCAATCGCTCAGCCGTTCCCTGTTTGCGAGCCTGATTCCGCATGGTCAGGCGGGTGAGTTTTTCGGTTTTTACAATATGATGGGCAAGTTCGCCGCCATTCTCGGGCCGCTGCTGATGGGACTGGTCAGCCTGACGACTGGCAGTAACCGATTGAGCGTGCTGGCCGTGTTGCTGCTGTTTGTGGCTGGTGGTGCGATGTTACTGCGCGTGCGTATTTCGGAGCAGGAGGTAAGGGGAAATTCATGAATGAACAATTGAACAGGGTGGCCCGCAATCTTGGCGTGAGTGATATGCAACGCCACATCCTTTTGTGCTGCGATCAAACTAAGCCAAAGTGCTCAAGTCGGGAGAAAAGCCTTGAATCCTGGGAATATCTGAAGGCGCGTTTGAATGAGTTGGGCCTGAACGGCAAGGGCGGCATCTACCGCACCAAAGCCAACTGTTTGCAGGTTTGCATCAGTGGTCCGATTGCCGTCGTTTATCCCGAAGGGGTGTGGTATCACTCATGCACGCCCGAAGTGCTGGAGAAAATTATTCAGCAACATTTTCTTGGTGGTAAGGTGGTTGCTGAATTCGCATTCATGACGCATCCGCTTTCCAGCGAAGCTAAGGGTTAATACGAAGCCTCAAACAATGACCTGGCGCTCAATCGCCTGGTAGTACTTATTCCTTGGTTTTTTTGTCTGCCGTGGTGGTATCCTCAAAACCGAAGCGCTGGATGGCTTTCACCCTCCCGGATTCATCGTAGAAGATTTCCACGCGGTGCTGGTATTTCTCGCCTGTATCGGGGTTGTCGTAGTCTTCCATGTAAATGGCGCGGTTGGGATGCAGGTCATCCTTAAGCACTGGGGTGCCGATCAGCGACTCGACCTGAAAACGGCTGTCGCCTACGTGAAGGTCAGCGATTTTTTCCGGTTTGAGCACATTGCCCTGCTGGGTGACGGATTTCATGCATGCTGTCAGCGGTAGCAGGAATGCAATGACGGTAATAATTCTCAGGAAAGAACGATTCATGCGATGGCCTCGACGGGTTCATGATGGTTTTTCTCCAGCAGGCTGATGTATTCGGCCATACCTTCCTCCAGCGACCATTGCGACTCCCAGCCAAGCAGGTCACGGGTGGCTCCCATCTCCGCTTCGGTATGGTTCTGGTAGAAATCATAGGGGTTGTCGATGAAGTCGACTTCTAACTTCTGGTTCAACAGCGTTTCCAGATTCTGCACGATATCATTGAAGCAACGGGCCTTGCCGGAACCGACATTGCACACGCCTGAACGCGGAGCTTCGAGTGCGGCAAGGTTGGCAGCAATAACATCGCGAATATAGACGAAATCGCGCTGCTGCTCGCCATGCTTGAACAGGCGTGGTTGCTTGCCGGCTTTGATCTGATTGTACAACTGCAGAATCATCGAGGCTGTCCTGCCCTTGTGTGCTTCGCCAGGACCGTAAACATTGAAATAGCGCAGGCCGATAACGACGGACGGGTGACGGTCGTACCAGCGCCGGGCAATGCGATCCATGGAGAGCTTGGAAAAGCCATAGATATTGGCTGCGTCTTCCTGTCCATCAACCGTGTTGGGTGCCGGAGCGTTGCCGTAGGTGGCTGCAGAAGATGCGTAAATCAAACGAGTGCCCGAGAAACAGCTTGCCTCCAGCATGGCGGCAAAAGCATTGGTATTGATCTCCAGCATGCGCCGCTGGTCGAGTACCGTAGTGTCGGAAATGGCACCCTGATGCAGGATGGCTGAAAAAGCCCCATCGGCTATCTCATCGAGCAGCGAGCCATCGCTGATGCATCCGGCACGCACCTCACAATCCACATGCAAAAGGTTTTTCCAGTCGCCAAAGCTGAAATCATCCAGCACGACGACATCAACCCCCGGTCGTTTGACCAGAGCAGCAGCCAGATTGGCGCCGATAAAGCCGGCACCGCCGGTAATCAGTATGCGTTCGCTCATTGCTCTTCCTGTTCTTTGTCGTTGTGCCACCCTGCCTGTAGCCCCGCCAGAGCACGGCTGGTAGCGGCATTGCAAATGGTATAGCCCATATGGGCGTTGATGCGTTCGCTCAATTCATCGGCAGGAAGATTCAGCGCATCCTGCTCTCCAAGTCCCGCTTCAACCATCAGGCGAGCCATCCAGCTGCCAAGGCCCGGCAGGCGGGATATGCGCACGATGGCAATCAGTTCGCGGCACCTTTCCACTGAAAATTGATTCCCGCTGGCATGCGCCAATTCATCCGCATTGGCCTCAACAAGGCTATCGAGCGAGCGGCACAGCAGCTTTAGAATCATCCATTCACTCTCAGAGGCGAATGGCTTGTCTTCGTGCAGCGGGAAGGTGCCCGGGAGGGATTTTAGTTGAGCTGTCATCAATAGTCCTTAATCAACGTAGGCTGTCGGTCCGGTGATGTAAGCGCCTTTCAGGCCCCACTTCAGTATCTTGGCCAGCATGCGGTTGGAGCCGGCAAGATTGGCGTTGCGCAGCCTTGCGCCACGCATATCGGCATCGTACAGATTGGCATTGGAGAGGTCTGCGCCGCGTAAGTCGGCTTTGCGCAAATCACTACCGGAAAGGTTGGCGCCCTTCAGCTGTGCCTTGCTCAGATCCTGGCCGGAAAGATCGATGCCGGACAGATTTTGCCCTGCCAGACTGCGTCCTTCCCTGACAGCTAAAATAACTTCCTTCGCATCCATACCACCCTCCTTGTTGTGCACCAGCCACTGCATAAGTGCCGCCGTGCCCCGTATACGTTTCGATGTCACGGATGGTACGATGCCAAGGTAATATCGCAAGTGCTTTGCCTCTTATAGCGTTCATCAGGCGTGCTAACGCTTCTATGAGTTATAAAGGTTGCCCGATCACCAACCCCTTGGAGAATTTCCCGCTCGCCACCGATATGCGGAAGCCTTAGCCTGTCGATTATCAGTCAAAATCATGGAGTAAACGTGAAGGTTGATATTCTCACACCGGTGCACCCTGAATGGGAGGCCACCACAGACATCATTGCTATGGTCTATCGCAAGGCTTATGGGGCACGTCTGAGCTCGTTTATGCCCTACTTGCTGAAGGTAGCCGGGCCACAGGGGGCCTTCAGAGCCATTGTCGGCATCCGCAACGCTGCCGAAGGCCCATTGTTTCTTGAAACCTATCTCGATGAACCTATAGAGCAGGCCATTGCAGCCAGGACAGGCGAGACCGTGGACCGCAACTGCATTGTTGAAATCGGCAATCTGGCCGAATCCAGACCCGGTGATGCCAGATTGGGCATTATCGCCAGCACCATGTACCTGCACACGCTGGGTTATCGTTGGGTCGTATTCACTGCCGTGCCGCAGTTACTCAATGCCTTCAAACGTCTGGGTATGGAGCCGGCGCCCATGGTTGCCGCAAACCCGGAACGCCTGCCGGAAGACCAGCGCGCGCTCTGGGGAAGCTATTATGACGAGCGGCCGATGGTTTGCCTGGGTGATATCGCCGCCGGCTTCGACAGCCTGAGGGATTTCGACAACACCTGGTTGGGGGCCAAAGCCTTGGCGGACAGGGAGTTGGAGGCCAATTTGGGGTCGGTTCAAAGCAGCATCTGACTCACGTTTTTCTGGGAACGATGAAGCAGTAAGAAATTGGATGTGTGTTCGACTACGTCATCATTAAGCTCTGCATTCACGGACTGAGCTGTTTTCGGGAGAGAAGAAGACATGCATGCAACATTGCCTTTACTGGAAGCAACCGATTTTCCACCGCTGCATCGCGGTGAGCTGGAGACGTTGCAGGTCAATCTCGGCTATCTGTGCAACCAGAGTTGTCTGCATTGCCATGTGAATGCCGGACCGCGCCGTAAAGAGATCATGGATGAGCAGACAGTTGCGATCATCCTCGATTATCTGGCGTCCGCAAATGTTAAGACCCTTGACCTGACCGGTGGGGCACCGGAGATGAATCCGCATTTTCGCCATTTGGTGAGCGAGGCGAGACAGCTTGGCGTGCGTGTAATTGACCGCTGCAACCTGACCATCCTCGAGGAGGAGGGGTACAATGATATGGCAGCCTTCCTTGCCGCACAGCGTGTTGAGGTCGTGGCATCTTTACCCTGTTACCAGAGCGATAATGTCGATGCACAGCGCGGCAAAGGAACGTTCGACACCAGTATCCGGGCGCTCAAACGGTTGAATGATTTGGGCTATGGAGTTGAGAATTCGGGACTCAAGCTGACGCTGGTTTACAATCCGCAGGGGGCCAGGCTTCCACCGTCTCAGGCGGAGTTGGAAGCAGCCTATAAACGAGAACTTCATCTGCGTTTCGGTATCGTTTTCAATCATTTGTTTACCATTACCAATATGCCCATCCAGCGCTTTGGAAGTACGCTTATTTCTCATGGAGAATTCGGCAGTTACATGCAATTGCTTAAAGAAGCTTATAGTGAGGAAAACCTGTCGGGTGTGATGTGTCGGAGCCTGATAAGCATTGACTGGCAGGGCTATGTGTATGACTGCGATTTTAATCAAATGTTGAATCTTCCGATGCGTGAACAGGGTGGCAATCGAACCCATCTGCGTGAGTTGATGCATCAGGATATTACGGGCCGACCAATTGTCGTCATGGACCACTGCTACGGCTGCACTGCCGGTCAGGGTTCCAGTTGTGGTGGAGCTTTGGATGAATAGGTTTTTCGATAAGCATGATTTGAATGTTGAAGGGGAAACAATATGAGTGTTGAAGCCGATGCAGTACGAAGCCATGTGCGTAAAAGTTATGAGCAGGTAGCCGAGGCCAGCAATCAGGGGAGTTGTTGTGGTGAGGCATCAAGCTGCTGCGGGGTTTCCGACGATGCAGCTATCAATACCCTTATTTCAACGCGTCTCGGCTATAGCGAAGGCGATTTGGCCAAGGTTCCTGAAGGCGCCGATATGGGCCTGGGTTGCGGTAATCCGCGCGCCATTGCATCGCTATGCGAGGGTGAGGTGGTTGTCGATCTTGGCAGTGGCGGTGGTTTCGATGCTTTTCTCGCAGCACATGAGGTCGGTTTATCCGGCCATGTGATTGGCGTGGATATGACGCCGACCATGCTGTCCAAGGCGCGGGCCAATGCCGAAAAGGGGAAGTTTGCCAACGTCGAATTCCGTCTTGGCGAAATCGAGCATTTGCCGCTAGCGGATAACACGGCCGATATCATCATCTCCAATTGCGTGATCAATCTGTCGCCGCACAAGGAGCAGGTATTCCGTGATGCGTTTCGTGTGCTTAAGCCGGGTGGACGCCTGGCTATTTCCGATGTTGTGGCTACCGCAGAGATGCCTGAGGAGATGAAGAACGATCCGATGCTGCACGCAGGCTGTATGGCGGGAGCCTCATTGATCGGCGATATCGAAGCAATGATGCAGACAGCCGGTTTCGAGAAGATTCGCATTGTACCCAAGGATGATTCACGCGAGTTCATCCGCGATTGGGCTCCGGGGCGTGGTGTGGAGGATTATGTGGTCTCCGCCTGCATCGAGGCCGTCAAACCGTCCAAATCCTGTTGTTGCTAGGTTTCTTGTCTTCTAGGTATCGAAGGATGAGCCGGAGGTAATCTTTTGCAGTGAACGCCGAATTGCATCGCGGTCAGTATCGGAAAGCGAAGGCATATCTGACATCTCCCTATCCTGAAGGCGCCTGAGAACATCGCGCAGCAGCTCCATTTCATGCTTGCATAGACGACAGGGACTGCACATGGCCAGATGCAAGCGCAGGCGCAGACCCTCGAAGAAAGATAAAGGTCGTTCCAGCGCATCGGATGCCAGTCGTGTAGCCAGCTTGCATGCATGATCGTTATTCATCTTTATTCCCATTACCAAACCAGTTTTTCTCCAGGCAGTTGCGCAGGGCAAGCCGTGCGCGGTGCATGATGACATGCAGATTGGTCGGGCTTATGTCGCAACTGTTACAAACGCTTTGCGTATCCTCGCCATTCATTTCGCGCAGGGTGAATACATGCTTTTGAATATCCGGAAGAGCGCCAACACAGCCTTGCAAGACCTTGGAGAACTGCCGGTTGCTGGATAAAGCTTCCGGATCGTCGTGCCATCCCTGTGGCGGTTGATTCCAATGGCCGGTGTGATCGAAGAATGTGCTGGTCGGATCGGTTTCCAGGGACTCGGACAGTTGTCGCGTACGGATTTCCTTGCGCACATGATCGATAATTTTGTGCTTCATAATGCCGACCAGCCAGGTGCGTAGCGAGGAATCGCCATGAAAGCTGGCTTTCCAGGCTGCAATCAAGGTCTCCTGCACCATATCGCGAGCGAGTTCCTCGCTGGACAGCCGGAACAGCGCGTAGCGATACAGGTAGTCGCCATGCTCTTTGAGCCAAAGATCGACATCCTGATCGGAGTTGCCCGTTTTTTGCCTGTCTGTCATACAGCCATGCTGCCACTGGATGTTCTGCTGACAACGTGTTTTAGCGCTTGGCTGTACTGAATCAGGCTTGCTAAAGCGCCTGTTTTGAACTACTTCTAAACAAAGGAGTACGAATTCATGCAAAAAGAAGTTGTGGTGATTTCAGGCTGGCGCACCCCCCTGGGTAAGGCAGGCGGTGCATTGGCGGGAATGAGTGCTGTGGATCTGGGGGTGTCGGCGTTGCGTGAAACGCTGGCACAGTCTCCGGTGGACGCCGAACAACTCGATACGGTAATCATCGGTAATGTGATTCAGCCGGTGGAGGCAACCAACATCGCTCGCGTCATTGCGCTTTTGGCCGGGGTGCCGCAACACGTACCCGCTCATACCGTACACCGCAACTGCGCATCAGGCATGCAGGCAATCACCGATGCGGCCGAGAAAATACTTTCCGGGCGAGCCGAGGTGGTACTGGCCGGTGGCGTGGAGTCGATGACGCATGCACCGCTGCTCTTCCATGACGGTTTTCGTGAGGCATTGGCCGGCCTGCAAAAGGCGCGGGATTTGCCGGGGAAGGGAAGGGCGCTGTTTGATTTGATAAAAGCGCCCTGGAAGCCGCGTATCAGTTTGATGGAAGGACTTACCGATCCAACGGTGAAACTGAATATGGGGCAGACGGCGGAGATCTTGGCGCGTGAATTTGGTGTGTCGCGCGAGGAACAGGATGCCTTTTCACTGCAAAGCCATCAGCGGGCCGATGCTGCATGGAATAACGGACTATTCGATAACGAGGTCATGCATCTGTTTCCCCCGCCGGGTTTTGCTGCCGTGCAGCGCGATGAGGGTATTCGTGCAAGTCAGAGCATGGCTGCACTGGCTGGTCTGAAGCCTGTTTTCGAACGACCTCTGGGAACGGTTACGGCTGGCAACAGCTCCCAGATCACCGATGGCGCGGCGATGCTGATTCTCACCCATCGTGAGAAGGCCGAGGCTGAAGGCTGGCCGATGATGGGCTATATCCATGATTGGGCTTACTCCGGCTGCGATCCGAAACGCATGGGTTTGGGTCCGGTGTTCTGTTCGCACAAGCTGTTGCGGGCCAAAGGCCTTGAGATGCGCCACATCGATCGGGTGGAAATCAATGAGGCCTTTGCGGTTCAGGTTTTGAGTTGTTTGAAGGCGATGGACTCAAAGGAATTTGCAGCCAGTTATTTTGGCGAGAAAAAGGTTGTGGGTGTGCCCGACATGGACAGGCTGAATATGCTGGGCGGGGCCATTGCTCTTGGACATCCGGTGGGCATGAGCGGTGCGCGCCTGATCCTTACCCTGTTGAATCAGCTCAAACGCGATACCGGCGGCGGCCTTGGCCTTGCCACGCTATGTGTAGGCGGAGGGCAGGGCGGCGCTACCCTGCTCGGGAGCGGGTCATGGAAACAGTAAAACTGTTCAGGGAAGAAGGGTTAATACGCCTTCGATTGGAACGTGGCGACCGTTCCGTCAATGTGCTGGATGAGACTTGTCTAAGCGAACTGGAAGCGCAGCTGGATGCCCTTGAGAAAAAGCCGCCGCAGTTGCTGGTGTTCGAAAGCGGTATGCCTGGTTGTTTTGTCGCGGGTGCTGATGTGGATGTGATTGCCGCAGTCAGCGACGTGGCTGAGGCAACTCGTCTGGCTGAGCGTGGTCAGTCTCTTATGCGGCGCATCGAGGATTTGCCGTGCCCATCCATCGCCGTGGTGGCCGGTGCCTGCATGGGTGGCGGTCTGGAGATGGCGCTGGCCTGCGATTATATCCTGGCGATACAGACCGCGAAAACGAGTATGGCGCTGCCGGAAATTAAGATCGGTATTCATCCCGGTTTCGGCGGGTGTGTGCGGCTGCCACGCAAGATCGGCTGGCTCAAGGCCTGCGATATGATTCTGAGCGGGCGCTCCGTCGATGCGGAGCAGGCGAAGCGTATGCGGCTTGCTGATCTTATGTGTTATCGCGAACAGCTTGCGGACGGTATTGCCCATCTGGCAGGACGAGGCAAGCGAAGGTTTGGCTCCATGCAACCCTGGTGGATGCATTTATGGCCGGCCCGCGCCGTATTCTTTGCCTTGTTGCGCAACAAGGTGCTGGGTCGTCTGAAACACCTTGATGTTGAAGAGGCTTATCCGGCTGTTCCGGCAACAGTCCGGGTATTGCGCGAAATTGCCGGCCTGGCAGAAGGGCAGGCATATGCTGTAGAGGCGGCTTCTTTGGGTCGATTGGCTGTCACGCCGACCTGCGCCAATCTGATTCGGGTATTTCATCTTGGGCAGGCGCTACAAAAACAGGATGCGGTCAAAAAGGGGAAGGAGCGTGCTGCACAGATAGATCGCGGCGCTGTATTCGGTGCTGGTGTGATGGGTAGCGGGATTGCCTGGGTAGCGGCAAAGGGTGTGCAGGTTGATTTGCACGATGTTAGCGATAAGGCCCTGGCCCGAGGACTTAAATCGCTGGCCTCGCTTGCCGGAAGGGATGCAAGCCGTATGACTCATATCCGGCCAGTGCTGGACAAGAACGGACTGGAGCATTGCCAGATGGTGATTGAGGCCGTTCTGGAGGAAATGGAGGTTAAAAACAGCCTTTGGCAGGAGGTGGCAGGGCGAGTGTCACGTGACACCTTGCTACTCAGCAACACATCTTCTCTGTCGATCAGCGCCATGCAGCGGGCAGTTAAATATCCAGGCCGTATGGCGGGCATGCATTTCTTCAACCCGGCACCGAAGATGCCGCTGATTGAGGTGATCGCCGGTGAGAAAACCACGCAGAAAACCCTGCAAACAGTGGCTGCGATGGCGGCATTCTGGGGGAAATATCCAGTTCTTGTAGCTGATCGCCCCGGCTTTCTCGTTAATCGTTGCCTGATGCCCTATATGGCAGCGGCCTTCGCACTATTGCGTCCGCAACAGGGAGCCGGGCAATCTGTAGAGCATATTGACGGTGCACTCAAACAGTTCGGCATGCCGATGGGAGCGTTTGAGCTGGCCGATCGTGTAGGCCTGGATATATGTCGGCATGTTGGTGAACACCTGTCGTCCGAACTGGGTTCGCAGCAGGCTCTTCCAGGCTGGTTGGCCTCTATGGTGGCCGATGGACTGCTGGGAGAGAAGTCGGGGCAAGGCTTTTTCCTGTGGAGGGATGGTAAACGGGAAAGTCTGAACCCGGCCCTGTCGAGCTATATCCCGACAGCCATACGAACAGAGAAGGAAGGCGATGCTTCGCTGTCCGATGCGGCACCACCGATGCCGTCTATGGATGTGGTCGATGCCTGCCTGCTACCGATGTTGGTCGAGGCGCTGGCATGTTTGCAGGAGGGGATTGTACAAAGTGCCGAGCATTTGGATGCGGCTATGGTATTCGGCATCGGCTTTCCTCCGTTTCGCGGTGGTTTGCTGCATCACTATGCAGGTCTGGATGAGGTCCGGCTGCGCGAGCGGCTGAAACAGTTCGGTCTGCCGTTGCCCGGTAATCTCGATGTGTTGAAAAAGGGTGTCGGATGAGCGATTGCACTGGGCGCACGCGGGCGCTGGAAGCGACCAGTCTTTCCGAGATGCTCTTCGAAGGGCCGTTGGAATGGAGTGTGTGCCCCATGCTCGGATGGCGGGGGCCACAGGGTTGGCAATGGCTGAATCGCAGCGAGGTGCGGCAAAGGGTATTGCGTCTGGCACGTTGGATGCAGTCACTTGGCATCCGGCATGGCGACCGGGTGGGGCTCTTGGGACACAACAGTCCCGAATGGTGCATCGCTGATTTTGCTATTCTGCAAATCGGTGCGGTAACCGTACCGGCATATTTCACCGACCCTTCTGAAGCAGTGCAGTATGTGTTTGAGGATGCCGGATGCAAAATGGTGTTTGTCGAGCCCGGTGAGCAGCAGGCCAAGCTGGATGCATCAACAGCACCGGTTTTTGCCCTGCGTGGCGATGCAGGCATTACGCTGGAAACAGTTTGTTCCGATGCCTCTTATGATGAGGCAATCGATTTTCCGCCTGTGGGTAGAGATGATCTTGCTTCGCTGATTTACACCTCCGGCACAACAGGTAATCCCAAGGGGGTGATGCTGACGCACGGCAATATCCTTGCTGATGTCGCGGCAGGTCTTGGTGGTGTTCCCGTGTTCGAGAGCGACACCTTTCTTTCTTTCCTGCCGGTATCGCATGCTTTTGAACGTACGGTTGGACACTTCCTGCCCATCGCCTGTGGTGCGCGTATCGCCTATGCCGAGGATATCACCACCCTTTTGCGCGATATTCCCGAGGTGCAACCGACAGTGATGATTTCTGTCCCGCGCCTGTACGAAAAGATATACGCCGGTGTGCAGGAGAAACTGGTGCATGCCCCGGCCATCAAACAGAAATTATTTGCTCGGGCGCAGGCGCTTGGCATCAAACGTTTTGAGTTGCGTCGTGAGGGTGGTGATCTGCACGGCCTTGAGAAGCTGTCTTTTAGCATCCTGGACCATTTGGTTCATGCCAAGTTGCGCGCAAAAATGGGTGGTCGACTGCGCCTGTTTATTTCCGGAGGGGCAGCGTTGCACCCGGATATCGCCCGCTTCCTCCTGGCTGCAGGGCTACCTGTTTGTCCGGGCTATGGTCTTTCCGAGGCCTCACCGGTGCTGACTGTGAATCCAGAAACACGCATTAAACCTGAAACGGTTGGGCCTGCACTTCCCGGTGTGGAGTTGCGGCTGGCCGACGATGGTGAATTGCTGGCGCGCGGCGAGATGGTGATGCAGGGCTATTGGCATAGGCCGGACGAAACCGCTGAGGTGTTGGATATCGACGGCTGGTTGCATACCGGCGATATCGTCGAAATGGATGATGAAGGTTATGTGCGCATTGTCGATCGCAAGAAGGAGTTGCTGGTGTTGTCCAATGGGGAGAAAGTGCCGCCGGCGCGGGTGGAGAGGCGGCTGGCTATTGATCCGACCATCCTGCATGCCATGCTGATCGGTGATCAACGACCGTATCTGACGGCCCTTGTGATGGCCGATGAGGAGCGGCTTGGGACCCATTGGCAGAAGGGAGAGGGGCGCGCGCTACCTTCCGACTGGAGAAGCAGTGCTGAAGTGAAAGCTTGGCTGTTGTCACGTATGCAAGCCGCCAGTCAGGATTTACCCAGCTTTATGCAGGTACGTTCTTTTGTATTTGTTGATGAAGAATGGACGCAGGCTTCCGGTATGCTGACCCCGACCCTTAAATTCAAACGACGCAACATCATGCAGCGCCATCAGGCTGAAATCGATGCGATGTATGTTGATAAAGTTTAAAGGTGGTTTGTCAGGCTTAGTGTGTATCCACGATGCGCTGAATCAGTGATGATGAGGAATATCCGCCGATGAACGGCATCACGATCACCTCGCCACCATTCGCGCGGACTTCTTTGGCACCGACGATTTCGCCCGGCTGATAATCACCACCCTTGACCAGAATATCCGGCAAGATTGCAGAGATCAGCTTGATCGGTGTTTTCTCTGAAAAGGGGACGACCAGATCAACACAAGCCAGCGCTGCAAGCATGCAGGCCCGATCGGCCATGGGATTGATGGGGCGCAGCGGTCCTTTCAGGAGACGGACCGATTCATCGTCATTGAGGCCGATAATCAGGACATCGCCCAGAGCACGAGCCCGTTGCAGATAATCGATATGCCCGGGATGCAGCAGGTCAAAGCAGCCATTGGTAAATACAATCCGCAGGCCTGAATTGCGCCAGGCTGTTGTGATCTCAAGCGCTTCGGCAAGCGATACGAATGATGAGGGCAAAAGCTTGCTCAAGCTTATCCTTCAGGTGATGACAGGAGCAGTCGGGTACAGGGCTGCTTCACTGCTCTCCCTTGATGCGGAGAAGATTGACGATGCTGCTCACACCCTCGACCTCACCGGTAAGTGTGGCGGCGCGCAGGCGCTGCGAGGTGGTTGCAACAACCCCCTGCAGATACACTTTCCCTTCAACGGTTTCGACATGCACCGTGAAGCCGGAGATATCATCATCGTTGAATAGTTTTCTCTTGACGTTGCTCGTAATCAGCGTGTCGGAGAAAAGCTCGCGTGTCGGGGGTTTGCCGATGCGGATATGCGAACGCACCGATAAAACACCGCGAATATGCTTGCAGATATAAATGGCACGGTCGATTTGTTCCTGCTCTGGCAGATAACCGGTTAGAACGACATTGCCGCGAATAACTTCGGCACTGATCCAACGGGAGGGAAGGTCTTCTTCGGCAATCAGGCGCACATCGATCATCGAGGATATGGTGGCATCATCCAGATGTTGCCCCAGTGAACGTTCGTCCATGACGGTGCTACCCGCTGCGGCTCCACCGCCAGCGACGGCTGCAGCAAAGCAGCCTGAACAGCTGAGCAGCACGAGCAGTATGCCGGATGTGCGCATGACAGAACGGAAATTCCATTGGGTGGGCGGGCACATCATGCTTGAGGTGGATGGCTTCATCACGAGCTGGCCAAGTAGGCCAGAATGGCGAGAAATAACGCTAATATGATCCAGCGGAAAACAGGTTTTCTCACGATTCTCTGATTCCATTCAAACCTCTCGTCATTGGTCATGCTTGCTCTCCCATCGCATCAATAACGGCAGCGAAGAGAAGAGGCAGAAGAATTTCGTCCGGTCCTGGCAGCCATATGCCGCGGCCACCGCTCTGCGACAGACGATCCACCACATTGGCAATGGCTGAAGGGCTGGCTGCAGGATCAATGACCACAGCGGTCAGCTTCTCGATGGTATGGCCCAGATTAATGGCTGCATCCGCAGCCTGCATGAAAAGGCGGGGAAGCACGACGCTGGAGGCAACGTTGATGATCACGCCTTCGCTGGCTTCGGCCATCATGGCTGCAAGCAGCCGGAATTCCATAAACCCTGTGGCGCCAAGCGATTCGCCATGCGCTGTCGGGTGAAGGTTGAAGGCATCCGCACCGATGGCCGGATGTACTGTAACAGGGACATTAAAGCGGACTGCTGTTGCCAGCACGCTTTGATCGAGATGAACCGGTTCCGCATCGAGCAATTTCTCGCCGACGCTGCGACCAATACCCCAGTTCTCAATGCCGCCGAAATTAATCGCCTCATTGATCAGGCGTCCGGTTTCATCTGTGATCAGAGAGCTTTTACCCGCCGCACCACGGTCATGGGCGCGCAGGGTGTGACCTGACAGGGCGATTTCCACATCCTGCAGCATGGCGGCACCGGTGAGAACCAGTCCCGAAATCAGACGCTGTTCAATCAGGCGGACAAGAAGGGGGCTGAGTCCCGAGTCCATGACGTGTCCGCCACAGCCGAGAATGATTGCTTTCTTCTTTCGATGTGCGGTCAGGATGGCATCACGCAGTTCAATCAGGTCACGCGTGGCTCCCAAGCCCGGAAGGCTGCAGAGGAAATCCGCAAAACTGCCTGCGGCACGGTAGGGGGCTCCGAAGTCTTCACCATCGGCATCTGTCTGACGTTCGGCCAGCGGGACGGTTTTTAGTTTACTGAAAGACAATGGTTTCAGGTTCATGACTCATCTCCGTATAAAACATGGTCGATCAGGCTACACAGGATATGCAGGCAGGTAATATGCATTTCCTGAACACGCGCCGTGTTGGCATGCGGGATATTTAGTAGTGTGTCGGTACCGGGATGAATTGCAAGTTTTCCACCATCCTTGCCTGTCAGGGCAATGACCTGCATGCCCTTGCTCGCAGCCGCCTGCACAGCCCGGATAACGCTGGGCGAATTGCCGCTTGTTGATATCGCCAGCAAAACGTCGCCTTTCGCTCCCAGTGCTTCCACCTGACGGGAGAAAACCTCTTCGTAGGCACTGTCATTGGCAATGCTTGTCAGTATCGATGCATCGGTAGTCAGGGCAATGGATGCCAGACCCGGACGATCTATTTCAAAGCGGTTGACTAATTCTGCGGCAAAATGCTGCGCATCGGCAGCAGATCCGCCGTTGCCGCAGGCCAGAATCTTTCGGCCTTTACGCAGGCAGGCAATCATGCAATCTGCGGCTTCCTTCAAGGGCGAAGCCAGCTCCGCAGCACAACGCTGGCGTAATTCGATGCCGTCAATAAGGCCCTGATGAATAATAGTTTGCATTGCGCGCATTGTAACCGCCTTACCTGAATACGTCCTGTAAATGTTCGATCTTGGGGAGCAATCTTCCGGGAGTGAGAATGATTAAATCAAAGCGACATTGCAAATGCTGATATTCCGCATGATGTGCCAGCCATGCGCTTGCCGCTGAATGCAGTCGTTCCTGTTTGTCGGTGTGGACGGCCATTAAGCCTGCATCCCGGTTGGGGCGCAATTTGACCTCGACAAAAGCCACGATTCCATCTTTCATGGCCACGATATCAAGTTCGCCACGACCCAATCGGGCGTTCCGATCCAGAATATGGTAACCCTTCAATCGCAGGTGTCTTGCCGCCTTGTCTTCCGCTTTGCGTCCCTTTGCGGTACTCATGGCAAAAGAGATTTATTCCTGCTGTCGGCTTGCTTCCAGCAGGAGGTCATACACCCGGGCGCGGGGCACATCCAGTTGCCGGGCGATTGATTTGGCCAATGCTGATGGAGACAGGCCTTCATCGCGTGCCAGCACCAGTGCCTCGCTGATATCCGCATCGCTGACTTCGCGTTTTACAGTTTCCGGTCCGATAAGCAGTACGATTTCGCCACGAATGGTTCCCTGCTCCATGGTTGCCCGTATCTCAGGCAGGCTTCCACAGACGAAGGTTTCATAGAGCTTGGTCATTTCCCTGGCCACGCATGCCTGACGCGCATCGCCACATGCCTGGCGCAGGTCATCCAGGGTGTGCAACAGGCGATGCGGTGATTCAAGCAGGATGCGCGTGCATGTGGAACTGGCGATGCTTTCTATCTGCCGGCGCCTGGTTTTGCCGGAGCGGGCGAGAAATCCGTCGTAAGCAAAGCTGTCGGTGGGCAGGCCGCTGGCGCATAGGGCGGCAATCGGGCTGCACGCCCCGGGGATAGGAGTGACGCGAATGCCGCATTCGCGCAACTTGCTGACCAGCCTGTAGCCCGGGTCGTTGATCAGCGGTGTTCCTGCATCGGAAATAAGGGCAATGTTTTTTCCCTCTCTGATGGCTTCAAGCAGTTGCACAGCCTTTCTTTCCTCATTGTGTTCGTGACAGGCCAGAAGAGGCGTGGTGATGCCGTAGTGTTCGCACAGACGCCGGCTAATCCTCGTATCTTCAGCTGCAATCAGGTCGACCGATTTAAGTGTTTCAACGGCACGATAGGTCATGTCGGCAAGATTGCCGATCGGCGTGGCTACAATGAACAGTTGGCCGTTGTCGTCCTTGTCATTAGGCTGCGTTTCCATGTGCTTCAAACGGTATCTTCACGGACAACGAATCGCAACGGCTGTACTTTGTGCAGTCATGCTTGTTATGGCGGCCTGTGGGCCGAAAACTTCCATGTTTCCCGGAGGGGGTGAAGGGGGGCGGAAGGCTGATTCGGCGCAACTCCCGAAAAGGGCGCCGACCTCTCCGGCTGTGATAGCGATGATGCGGCTTGCTTTTGAGGACGGAAAGATTGACGAGGCTATGGCCGGGCTGAATAGACTGATCGAAATCGGTCAGCCCCCCGATCTTGAGGAGGCACTGTTCCGTCGTATCCAGATCCTGCTGTTCATCGACGATGAACGCGCCATACCGCAAGCCAATGCGCTCTTGCAAGCCTATCCGGATCATCCGCTGACCCCTTATTTGCAGCTGTGGCTGGCTCAGTGGGCAGAAACGCATCAATTTGATGCCAGAGTTTTGCGCCATGCCTTAGCTGCAATGCAGCATCGTTATATTGATACAGATGTGCTTGTGCGTGCAGCTGCACTTGGTGCTGCCGCAGCGCGACGCAGTCCAGACTGGGAAGCGGTACAGTGGTTGCTGGCCGCGTCTGTCCTGGTGCCTGATCAGCGAGAAATTTGGCTGCGTGAGGCAGCATCAAGGGCTTCCATGTCCATGCTGGGACGATTGCGTGATGCCGGCGCCTTGAATGATGATGCCGGACGCACCCTCATACTGAATGCCGCACGCGGACACCTTATTACCGGTGACATGCCAGCTGTGCGTACACTGGCAGACTGGTTACAAGATTCCTTTCCGCGATCCGAAGAGGCGCGCATAAGCCGGGCTTGGGCTGCGGGTGAAACCCATCCAGCAAGAATCGGCGTGTTGCTGCCACTGTCGGGCGAATATGCACCGTTCGGGCGACAGGCTCTGCACGGCATACGTTTGGCGCTGAGTGCTCTGGAGAATAATCAGGGCATCACTTTGCATATTGCCGATACCGCTTCGCAGGGAGAACAGGTCTGTGTACAGGCATACCAGTCGCTGATGCAGCAGCATGTTGATTTGATAGTCGGACCCATTCTGGGGGATTGCGCAGACGCTCTGGCAAACCGATTACATGGTGCAGTCCCCGTGATCAGCCTGAGCAGCCGTTCCTCTCTGGCTACTGAATCACCGCTACTGTTTGTGCATACCCTTTCTCCTGTTCTTCAGGCGCGGTTTATGGCCGATTATGCGGTACGGGCGGATGATAAACGCATGGTTGTGGTGAGTAGCGATGCTCCGTCTTCGCAAGCCGAAGCAGATGCTTTTTCTGATGAATTCACCTCACTGGGTGGAGAGGTGGCCGATCGTTTAATCCTGCTGCACGACAGCATTGATTTCCGTAACGAGCTGCGCGCCCTGCGCATGCGCACCGATGATGAAGCTTTATTGGCCGAACTTGATGAGGATATGGCCTTGTCTGCTCAGGCCGATGCCGATATGGAAATCGTCATGCCGGTGAATTTCGACGCTGCCTTTCTGGCTTTGCCGGGGCGACAGGTAGCCCTGCTTGCCGGTCAGCTTGCCTATGTTGGGGTAAAGGATGTCCGCTTGTACGGAAGCAGCCGTTGGCAGGATGGTTTTCTGCTTTCCGATAAGGGACGCTATCTGCAACAAACCAGATTCTCCGATGTGTCTTTCCCCAATGGCGCATCAGCCGAGTTAAGCCGCTTTAAACTGGCCTGGCGGGATGTGTGGGGAATAGAGGCCCCCGGCAAACTGGCCGGGCTGGCTTATGACTCGATGTTAATTGCCGTATTGTTGACACATCGTATGGGCCTTTCCGGCCACGGTCTTCTGGCCGGGCTCAGGGATAAGGGCGGGTATCCGGGCCTGACCGGGCATGTCCGCTTTGCTCCCAATGGGTTAGGCAGCAAGGATTTCGAGATCTATCGCATCAGACACAGCGAAATCGTTCCGGCGGGATGACCTGAAGGCTCTAAAGCCTGAATCACAATGGGTATGAACACACAAAATTATAAAGCAAGGTAAAGTCGACTTGCGTGCGGTGTACAGAGAGTGTCTGCCGATGTATCGAAGTCGCCTACATTGCACCAATCCAGACGGCACCATGCCTTTCTTCGTGCCTTGTAGTGAATCTTTAAAGCCCCAAGTCGAAAAAGTCCTTCTTCTTTTGGGTCGGGCTGGTATCTGTCGATCTGGTGCGGCTTGTCTCGCGTGGCGCGGTGCCTATTCGGAAAGACTCAAGGAAAGGTCGCTTGGTCGTCGAGCCGGGCAGCAAACCGGTTTCCGGATCAATAGCCACCCATTCAATACCTTCGGGCGCTGAGAAGTTCAGCTTGGGCCGGTCCATGTGAAACGCCTGCATGGCAGCAAGCCATGTGGGCAGGGCAGCCCGAGCGCCAGTTTCGATTCTCCCCATGCTGATGGGGATGTCACGACCGGTCCAAACGCCGGTCAGAACCTGTGGTGTGTAGCCCATAAACCATGCATCCACCTGATTGTTTGTGGTGCCGGTTTTGCCGGCAGCAGGGCGTCCCAAGGCCAGTGCCCGTCGTCCTGTGCCATGCTGGATGACGCCGTGCATCATATTGGTGGCCAGAAAAGCGTTGATCGGGTCGAGTGTTTGTTCTGCAGGCTGCATAGCACTGTTGATGGCCAGAACCGGATCTGCATGGCAGGTCTGGCAGCGATGTCCGGCGACTGAACGGTGCAGGGTGTTGCCGTTGCGATCCTGGATCTGCTGGATACTGACCGGGCTCCAGCGACGACCTCCGCTGGCAATCACTGCATAGGATTCGGTCAATTCCTTAAGGGTTACTTCGGTGACACCCAAGGCCAGCGCCAACTGGGCGGGGAACTTGCGATTGAACAGGTAGTTGTCATTCAACTCCTGTTTGAAACGGTTGATGCCAATGTCCTGAAGCAGTTTTATCGAGGCCAGGTTGCGCGAATGTTCCAATGCATCACGCAGGGTAACTGCCCCGGAAAATTTATTCTTGTAGTTCTCCGGGCGCCAGAACTCATCATTCTTCAGGTTTTCGAACACAACCGGTGAATCCATGATGATGCTGGCAGGGGTATAACCAGCCTGCATGGCTGTTTCGTAGAGAAATGGTTTGAAAGCGCTTCCTGGTTGTCGATTGGCACTGTCTACGCGGTCGAAATCGCCCAGATTGAAGTTGAAGCCGCCAACGCGCGCCAGGACGGTTCCTTTCTGCAGATCGATTGAATAAAGAGCCGATTCGATTGACGGTTGCTGGGTCAGGCGGACACCACCCTTACCATCGCCCTGTAACCACACCTCATCACCGCCAATCCACTTGCGCGGATGTTCAGGCGGCGTTTCCCCGATTGAATCGAGGGTGGGGGAGGGCTGGCTGGTCTCCTGTTTTTCCCACTGCCAGACTGGCTTACTTATTTTCCACTGAACCACACCGTCGTTCAGCAATAACTCACCGTCCGGCAGTACTTCCTCGACAAGGGCCGGAATAATTTCGTCCTCACGCAGGGGGTCCCCCTCCATATCACGACGATTGTCCGCCCATGTGGCGAGTAGATTAAGCCACTCGTCGGCAGGATGGTTCACCGGCATGCGGTATAACTGGCGACGTTCAAGTTCCAGAAGGCCTGTTCGTACGGCAGAGACCGCAGCATCTTCTGCCTGCCAGTTGTAGGGGATGGTGATGCTCAGGCCTTGCCTTCTCAACGTCTGTTTACCAAAACGCTCGATAAGCTGTTGATAGATCATATTCGCGTAGGCATTGGACAATCGGTCTGCTGGTAGAGGAGCAAGGTTTAACGGTTCCTGTATGGCGGCTGCTACAGCTTCTTCATCAGCGAAACCAGCGTTTTTCATCATGCTCAGCACGAGATTTCGCCTTTGCACCGCAAGATCGGGACGCAGATGCGGGGCATAATAGCCGGGCGCTTTGGGAAGCCCCGCCAGCATGGCTGATTCTCCCAAGGTCAATTCATCAAGTCGCTTACCAAAATAGCGCCATGCAGCACTGGCAACGCCATAGGCGCCGCGGCCAAGATAAATCTGATTCAGATAGAGATAGAGAATATCATCCTTGCTGAAGTCATCTTCAATACGCTGGGCAAGGATAAGTTCACGGATCTTTCGGGTGTAGGAGCGTTCCGAACTGAGCAGGAAGTTTTTGGCAACCTGTTGGGTAATGGTGGAGCCGCCCTGTACGGTATGCCCTGCTCTTAAATTGGCAAAGGCGGCGGAGAGGATGCGTGCTGGATTTACGCCCGGATGTTGGTAGAAATGCTCATCCTCGGCAGCCATGAAGGCATTGCGCAGTTGTTGCGGAATGTCTTTAAGCGGGGTAAGAATGCGATGCTCATCGGCATATTCGGCCAGGAGTTCGCCATCCGTACTGTATACACGGGTAACAAGAGGTGGCTGATAATCGGCCAAGGTGCTTAACTTTGGCAGATCGCTGGCGAAATATAGATAAACCCCTGTGATACCAATCACGGAAGCAACAGTGCCAATAAGGATGATTTTGACCATGAGTGTGATAATGCGCATCGGCCAAAGCCTAGGACGAAGCTATGCCCCCCGGCAAGGGGGGACTGCGGCTTGTGGTTCTGCATTCAAGGGAAGCAAGGAACGGGGCTTTACCTTGTTCGAAATGCTTCTCGTTATTACCATCATCGGCATTCTTTCCGCTGTAGCCTTACCGAATTTCAGCGCATGGCGCGAGCGTCAGGCGGTAAACAGTGCTACCAAATCGCTGCTTTCGCATATGAAGCAGGCAAGGGTGATTGCCATGGCCGAGAACAGGAGTGTGAAGATCACCTTCGCGGCTAGCAGCTACACCTATGATGCAGACACGGCTGGTACATGTGGCTTGTGCAAGCCCCAAACAGTGGCATTCAGTAATTTTACCAACAATTTAACGATCACACCGACCACCACGCGAACCTTCAGAAGTCGCGGCACGGTTAATTCCGGTACGATTACACTGGCGGCAGGTGGAGTTAGTCATGCTCTGGTTTTGAACATTATCGGCAGGGCCTACGAGCAATGAGAAAGTCGATGGATAATACCCAGCAGGGCTTCACCCTGATTGAAATCATGGTTGTGCTGTTGGTGACGGCAATTGCGCTGCTGGCTCTGGCCACACTGTCGCTTTCCGTGATGGATTCCGGCACCGAGTCGCGCGAGCGACTGAACGCAGTGCATCTGGCTGAACAGGTGATTGAGGAATGGCAGCGGGATAGCAATGATGAATTGCCGACCATTAATACGAATTGCTCCATGGATGCGTCTTCGGCATCCCAGCCGGTAACAAGCGGGACGTCGATTTCGCAGACGTGCAATTTTGCTTCGGGAGGATCATCGATTGATTTTACCGTTAAAGCGGAAGTGTTCTCTGCCAATGCGCCGCTGCCGGATGGTTTCGGTGGTATTGCTATTGGTGCCATGTCTGGGACAACCTCTTTCCCCAACACACCCATGGTTAAGCTGGTAACGGTTAGTTGGGACCATAAGGGTGAAGCCAAATCTATTTACCTGACGCACCTGACACGATGAATACATTATCCGCCTTGAGCAAATCGATGCCGCCTGTTCAATCCGATTCGCAGGGATTCACCCTTATCGAGCTGATGGTTTCCATGGGTATCGGTTTGATTATTTTGCTTGGCATGACGTTGATGTTTACCAGTAATACCAAGGTTTCAAACTCGCTGGCCTCGCGCACCGAAAGCCTGGGTGATTTGTATCTGGTCAGTCAGGTCATGCAGAGCGAATTGCGCAATGCTCAGGCTGGCACCATTAGCTGGTCTTCCAATGTTCTCAGTTATACTAATCAGGATGCACAACCAGGCTATTTTAAGTACCAACATATCAGCCCTGACCGACTCTATTGGAAGAGGCCGCCAACAACGACCGATCCGACCCCGACCTATCAGGAGGTGGTTCGCGAGATGGATACGACAGCCGGGATGGCCGTTAGCAGTAGTGCATCTGGAGTATGGACGGTGACCCTCAAATCCACCTATCAGGATGAGAATCATGATGTTAAAACCCTTGATTTGTCGTTCAAGGCGTGGGCGAGGAACTGAGTATGCATATATCTCGCGATAAATCCGAACGCGGTTTTGTGCTGGCCACAGCGCTGATTATGCTTTCCCTGCTTTCCCTGATGGCGATTGCCATGTTCTTCACGGGTCGCGCCTCTATTCATGTAAGTAGCGGAGCGCAGCACAGCACGGAAGGGCATTATTTCGCCGAGACAGCCGTGAACTACATGATTTGGGCCATGCGCAATGATGCCGAGTTTGACAGTTATGATTATGGGATCGGCGGCTTTCTAGATCCGACGCCAAGCCCGACGAATGCAGCGAACGTTGGCGACTGGAGTGAGCTGATGGATAATCTCTCCGACCCCGGGCCCACGGCAATCAGTGATTCAGCAACTCCACCAGCTCCAGGCCGCGCCGGACAGGTGAAGTATTTCGATAATACACCGTTGTATGACGTAAGTAATAACCCACTTCGAGCCATTATCTGGCCGCTGCCCACCGACGGCAGCGGGGATCCCGTTTATCCCACCCTATATAATATCAGTGCAAGCCTGCCGCGTTATATTCGCTTGGATATCGATTCAGCTGGTAATGTGACGCCTTCCATTCCTGCTGTGCCGCATATTAATTTGCCGAAAACAGATGGGACCGATGATATTCCAGTCAATGGCGCGATAGCTTGGCTGACTACAGGTAATTCGGACAAGGATTTCGAGGCGGTGGATACAAGTTTATGCACTGTGACACCAGTTCCAACTGGTGCGGTTGCCTGCGGTGTCGATAGCCTTAACACTACCCCCAGATGGCTTCTAATTAATGGGGTGCAAGCGAATAAAGACGATCAACATGGTGTTGTGGTCTATGCCATCGGTTATGTGGGAGGGCGGCCGAGCAGTATCATCAGGGCGCAGATCAAGTGATGCATGTTTGTGAGCTTAATCACATAGGCGAGCAATGGTTGATGCCATCGTTCGTGTATCTTGGCGAAAAAATGATTGCACGATAGTAGATTAATATAACGTAAGGAGGAAAAAATGAAGAACACAATTAAACAAATTTCCCTGATGGCTTTCGGAAGCGTCGCATGGTTGGTGTGTGCGGTTGCCTTGCCGATGAATCAGGCAACGGGTACCGATGGCTTGATGGCCAAGGTGTCGAATCTTGTTATCACTCAGGCTTATGCTGAAGATGACAAATCCAAGTCCGATGATGAAGGAAAATCTGACGACAAGTCCAAGTCCGATGATGAGGACAAGTCCAAGGATAAAAGCTCTTCAAGTTCATCGAGCAGTTCTACAACGCTGGTTTGCAAAAGCAAAACCACGGTTGAGTCATGGTTTAGCGACAGTGAGTCCGAGGTCACGTCTGACGAGGGCAAGTCTAAGGATAGCGAGTCGAAGTCGGACGACGAGTCCAAGTCCGATGATTCAGCCAAATCCGACGATGAGTCCAAGTCCGATGACGACAAGTCGAAGGACAGCGAGTCCAAGTCCGATGACGACAAGTCGAAGGACAGCGAGTCCAAGTCTTCCGACAGTTCTACAATCCTCACCTCGCTCGACACCTGCAAAGTCCTCTTGCCTGGCGGCGGCACGGAAGATGGATACTGGGTTCCTGAGAATGTAAGTAATGGCGATGACCTGACTACTTACATTGATGGATCAGGCCCTACTACCCCTGACAGTTCGCTGGAGTCCTATCGCGAAATCCGCGGCGAATAAATACATTCACCGCAATCAGAGAGCACCCCGGGCAACCGGGGTGCTTTTTTTATTGCTCTATGCCAAGGCAGAAAAAGTGGA
The DNA here is from genome assembly GCA_964596375.1 of uncultured Zetaproteobacteria bacterium. Classification (GTDB taxonomy): domain Bacteria; phylum Pseudomonadota; class Zetaproteobacteria; order Mariprofundales; family Mariprofundaceae; genus UBA1543. Next base: position 53,971 of record CAZQTO010000001.1, read on the forward strand.
AATTTGGTGTTCGGACGGGTAGTGATGTATTTGTGAGTACGGACACATCTTCAATCCGGAAATGGAAGCTAACGTACATCATCATTGCAGGGCTGGGGCGCGAAAGATGGTACCGGTAGTGGCTAAACAAGGAGACGGAAATGAACAAGACAAAAAAACACATTTTTTTCCTATTTTTCGGCAGCGCGGTATGGGCGCTTTGCTTTGCTGTACACCCTGGGAGTCAGCTGCAAGGCTTCGATAGCTTGCCGGGCATACAGATGAATATCGGTCAAGCTTATGCAGTAGACTTCAGCAATGATGAGCTGGTTTGCGTAGACAGGGAATCGGTGACAACCACGGTGGGATTTGACGTGAGCAATGACGATAAAATGTCTACAACCAGCACAGTGCTTTGCCATGTTTCGCATGGTAAAGGAGGCAAAGATCATCAAACGCTGACCTTGCCGGACGTCGCAGTGTCCAAGCACATGGATAAGCATTCGGACGATCATCTGGGCTCATGCGGCGGTACCGAGGCACCTGACCCGACCACATCAGTGGACACAGCGTGCATCGATTCCTTGCCGGGGTGTACGGCTCTGGGTGGAACGGCAACGAATGGTATCTGGGTTCCCGAGAGCGCGGTTAATGCCGACGGCACAGTGAATGTAACCATGCTTGATGATTACTTCACACAAACATGCTCAAGCGGCGCCAGCGGTATCCCGGACAGCATGCATAGATCCTACCGCGACATACATGGCAAATAATTTGCTTCCCCATCTGCTGAAGGGCACCCCGAAGAACCGGGGTGCCTTCTTCTCATTAATTTCGTAGGTTTGGATTTTGCGCATGTATTGTCGGAAAACGCACGCTGATAACACGATACGAAACTTGACCTTATTCCTTTATATAAGGTATGTTACCATGCTCCGTGATAGCTTTGCATAAAGAGAGAGGTGGAAGTTGAATCTGTTTAAACGCAAGTCGGATGTGTTGATTGCCGTGGATATCAGTTCCGCGGCGGTTAAGCTTGTCGAACTTGGTAAGGTGCGAGGTGGTTTTGAGTTGAAATCGATGGCAATCGTGCCATTGCCGCGCGATGTGATTGTCGAAAATGAGATTATTGACTCCATGACCGTCACGCAGGCGCTTGAGGATGCTGTGCGCATTGCCTCTCCGTCTTCCCTCGATGTCATTTTCGCCGTATCAGGTAACGCATTGATCATCAAAACAGTAACCATGCCGCTGATGACCGAACTTGAGCTTGAAGCATCCATCGAATTTGAGGCAGACCAGCATATTCCATACGATATGGAGGATGTGTACCTCGACTTCCAGATTTTGGGTGTGACTGACGATGGTGCGGAAATGGAAGTGGTGCTTGTTGCCTGCAAGCGCGATGTGATTGAGGCCTATCAGCAGGTGATTCAGGAAGCCGGGATGACAGTCAAATGTGTTGATTGTGCAGTTTTTGCTTTGGAGAATGCTACTGAACTTCTGATGGGCAGTGTTCCTGACCTGGACGGAGATGAGGAGGCGGATGTAAGCGTCCATGCGCTGGCCAATATCGGCGCCAATTTCACCAATATCAATATTTTGCATGGTGGCCAGATGGCCTTTGTGCGTGATCAGTTCTTCGGTGGAAATCAGTTGACCCAGGAGATTCAGGAAGCGCATGGGATTAGTTTTCAGGCTGCAGAGCAAATGAAATTGGATAATTTCTCTGGTATTGATGATGTCGCCACTGAGAATTATTTCACAGCTTTGGCCGATGAACTTGTGCGTACGCTTGATTTTTATGCTGTTCGACATGCGGATTTCCCGGTAGAGAGTCTTTTTCTCAGTGGCGGCGGGGCTCTCGTTCCCGGCACTGCTGAACAGGTTGAACAGCGCCTGGGTATTGATACGAAGGTATTGAATCCTTTCTCAGTGATTAAATCCTCGCCCAAAAAGTTTGATGCAGACTATCTGAATAGAATCGGTCCGATGATGATGGTTCCTGTCGGGCTGGCATTGCGGAGCTTTGATAAATGATTCGTATTAACCTTTTGCCCTATCGCGATGCACGCCGTCAAGGCCAGATTGTGCAATATATTCTGGTAGCCTTGGCTGCGCTTGCTCTAACGATCGTGCTTGTCCTTTCGTCCTATTCATGGTCAACCCTGCAGTTGAGCGATGCTGATGACCGCTTAAAGAACGTCCATGGAGAGAATCAGGCTCTAAAGATAAAGATTGGCGAACTGAGTAAGTTTAAAGAGGTTCAGGCCGAGGTTCAGAAGAAACTTGATCTTGTAGACACCCTGCAGCGCGGCCGGTTTCGTAGCCTTGAGTCCATACAGGGTCTCTCCGTGGCTATTCCGGAAAACGTATGGCTGACCGATGTGAAGGATGCTGGAGGTACCATCAGTATCAGTGGCTTGGGAGAGAGCAATCGTGCTGTGGCTGCATTTATGCGCGCCTTGGAGAATCAGCCGGTATTTTCCGGAGTGAATCTTAAATTAATCAAACGAGAGAGTAGGGGGAGCGTTGTCCTGCGCAGTTTTTCCCTGACCATGAATCGGATTGATCCACCGCTTGATACGAAGTCAGGCAAGCCTTCCGGAGGTGGTGCGCTATGAAAGTAAACCTCCCGCAGCTTGATGTCTTGCGCCCGATTTTGGGTGTTCCGGTTTGGCAATGTGTTACAGGTCTTGTGTTGGTCGTGATGCTCTTGGTGGGCGGATATGTCTTTGCTGTCTGGATGCCCCTTGAGGATAAGATTGAGGGTGTCGAAAAATCCATCCTGAGTGAACAAAGAATCCTGCAGCGTAACCAACAGACCGCACGGGATTTGCCGCGTAAAAAGCTTCAGTTCGAAGAAATGAAGAAGCAACTCGAACTGGCCCGTAGCATGCTGCCCGAGAAATCGCAGATTCCCGATCTTCTTGATGGCGTCAGCCGCGCAGGCAAACATGCAGGTCTGGAGTTCAGCGCGTTCCTGCCATTGGCTGAAGTAAAGAAAGAACTTCATGCGGAGGTTCCTGTGTCGCTGAGTATGACCGGAACCTTTCGTCAAATGGCTTTGTTTCTCAGTACCGTGGGTGAAATGCAGCGTATCGTGGAAATAAAGGGCCTGAGCTTTTCTGAAGGTGAGGGCGAGGAATTAAAGATGAATGGGCAGGCAATTACTTATCGCCTGCTGGACGACCAGGAAATAAAACAGGCTCAACAGAAACCAGCTGGTGGCGGCAGGAAGCGCTAGGATGCTGGGAGGTGAATGATGGATATCAAGATCAATTATAATCGATTAGGCGCCATCCGGCTTACGGCATTGCTTTTTGCCATGATGTTATTGTGGCCGGCAAATTCGCAGGCCGCTCAGATCACGGCGATGACGCTTGAGAAGTCTCCTGCCGGAGATGTCATAAGTATCCAATCAGATGGCGAACTGGATTATCAGTCCTTTGATTTGTCCGCGCCACCTCGTCTTGTACTTACCTTTCCCAACAGCGTTTTCAGCAAAAAAGTGAAATCCATCAGCCATAACGAAGCAGGCGTAAAAAGCATTTCCCCTTCAGCTTCCAAGGTTGGCGCACGGCTTGATATCAGCCTGAGCAAGGCGCTGAGCTATAAGGTGGAGCAGCAGGGGGATAAACTTCTCCTGCGTTTTTCCCCTGTTTCCGGGGCGAAAATGAAAGTGGTGCAGGATGTCGCTGTATTGAAGGATATCGAGATCAGTGATCAGGGTGCGTTGACCGAGGTGGTGGTCCGCGGGGAACATATGAATGCCAGTCATGATGCCTTTGTGACCAATCAGGGGCACACACTGATTATGGATTTTTGGGGCGCCACATCGCTACTTCCCAAAGAGCATTATGCAGTAGCTACTCAAAATGTGCAGAGCGTGACGGTCGGTGAAGCCAAGGGGCGGGTCCGGCTTGTGGTCAATCTGGTTCCCGGTGTAAGCGACAAACATCAAATTGATGCGACTGACGGACAGATGCTGGTACGTTTTGGCAGCGTAACACCAAAACGAAAAGCCGCTGAGGTTCAGGTCGAGAATGTGCTTTTCAAACCAAACGACCGGATTTCACAACTGGTGATTCGTACCAACGTCAACAATCCGATTATCAATTTGCATGAGGAAAAGGGCGCAGCCATTCTCGATATAAACAAGGCGGATCTGGCCAAGGGACAGGAGCGTTCACAGGATATCAGAGAATTTCCGGGCCCGCTCAGCCAGATTGATGCATACAAGGCTGGCGATAAGGTCCGCATTGTCGCCAGGCTGCGCGACAAGGTGGAAATCTCCAGCTTCCAGCAGGGCAATGTACTAACCGTAACCTTTGTGCCCAAGGACCTTGCATCCGCCAAGCGTGGCGCGACGCAGGGGGCTGCGCTCGAATATACCGGACAAAAAGTGAGCTTCGATTATCAGGGTATCGATATTCGCAATGCGCTGCGTCTGATTGCCGAGATGAGCGATATGAACATCATCATGGGCGAAGATGTGCAAGGTAAGCTGACCATGCGTCTGGAAAACGTACCTTGGGATCAGGCGCTGGATATCATCCTTGATTCTCAGAGTTTGGGTAAAGTAGTGCAGGGAAACGTGATGCGTATTGCACCCATATCTGTATTGGCTAAGGCCCAGCAGGAAAAGCTAGAGGCCAATCAGAATGCCTCAGAGCTGGCTCCACTGCTGACAGAATTTATTTCACTGAATTTTGCCAAGGCCAGTGATGTGAAAGCCATGCTGGAGACAGTGCAAGAGGCGGATACTGCGTCAAGCACCACAGGCACGGCAGCTCCGACGGCATCCCTGAGTTCAGCGGCAAGCAGTGGGATGCTTTCCGCACGCGGCAGCTTCGTAGTTGATGAGAGAACCAACACGCTAATTGTTAAAGACACGCAGGACTCGATTAACAGCATCAAGCGCCTGATTGCACGGGTCGACAGGCCTGTTAAACAGGTGATGATCGAGGCACGCATTGTTGAAGCCACCGATAATTTCACACGCGACCTGGGTGTTCGCTGGGGTGGACAGGTGGCAGGCAAGGGAGGCCGGGTGTCTACCCAGCTATCAAATTCTGCGGCAGGCGGCGTTGTTGGTGGTATTGGTGGTAATGCTCCACCCGGTGGATTCCTCGTCGATTTGCCTGCTGCTGTCGGTGCCGGAGCAGGTGGTCAAATCGGATTTGCAGTGGGCGCTCTTAATAATGCATTCAACCTGAATCTGGAGCTTTCTGCCGCAGAAGCAGACGACAAGATCAAGATTATCTCCAATCCGCGCGTGGTGACTACCAATATGAAAAAAGCCACCATCAATCAGGGTACTCAAATCCCATTCACATCCACGAGCATTAACGGCAGCACTACTGAGTTCAAGACAGCCAATTTAGGTCTTGAGGTAACACCACAGATTACTGCCGACAACCGCCTTATTTTGGTGGTTAAAGCCACCAAGGACTCCCCTGGCGCGGCAGCAGTAGCGGGTGGTCAACCTACGATCGACACCAAACAGGTTGAGACGGAAATCTTTATGAACAATGGTGAGACCATTGTTATCGGTGGCATTTACACCCGTAACAACACCAATAACACGGCGGGTGTTCCATTCTTTTCAAAGATTCCGATATTGGGCTGGTTATTCAAAACGAATACCAAGACTGATAATAAGACAGAATTACTGATATTTATCACACCCACGATTCTTGATACTGCCCCCCATGGGAGCGGAGAGGTGGCTCAGGTTCGTTAATTCGTATCATTGGAAACAGCCAGCTTCAGCATAAAAAGGCTGCGGCTGGCTTGTTTCTGTTGTCACCTGATTCTGTCACAATGCGCCGATGAACATGCCCAAAGATACTTCCATGAACAATCCTGAGCGCGTTTACCACGTTGATCTGGGGGATCGCTCTTACGATATCCATATTGAGCCGGGCTGCCTTGATGGGCTTGGCAATGCCATGCGGAGTCTGTTTCCCGTTGCCGGGCGCTGCCTGATTGTCAGTAATGAGGTGGTAGCACCTCTTTATCTTGAACGGGTACAGCAATCGCTACAGGCATCAGGCTGGGATACTACGACGTGCATACTCGACGATGGCGAACGCAACAAAACCATTGCTTCATGGAATGGCATCCTCGATGCCTTGATGCTGGCGAAACTGTCGCGCGGCGAGCCTGTGGTGGCGCTCGGTGGCGGCGTGGTCGGCGATATGACCGGTTTTGCTGCAGCCAGCTACCGGCGTGGCATTCCCTATGTGCAGGTGCCGACGACTCTGCTGGCACAGGTGGATTCCAGCGTGGGCGGCAAGACCGCCATCAATCACCCGCATGGCAAGAATATGATTGGCGCTTTCTATCAGCCCGCACTGGTATGGATCGACCCACAGGTATTAAGCACGCTTGCACCGCGTGAGTTGCGTGCCGGTATTGCCGAGTTGATCAAATACGGACTGATCCGCGATGCGGATTTTTTCACTTACCTGAATCAGCACATGCAATCATTGCTTGCACTCGAGCCCGATGCGGTTGCCAAAGTGATTTACACATCATGCCGTCACAAGGCGGAAGTGGTGATGGCCGACGAAACAGAACAGGGCGTTAGGGCATTGCTCAATCTGGGCCACACCTTTGGTCATGCCATTGAATCGATGACACATTATACGCAATACCTGCATGGCGAGGCGGTGGCTCTTGGAACGCTGATGGCGTCCAGACTCTCCGCTCAGCTTGGCCATATGCCGGCAAATGTGGAGCAGCGCATTCGGGAGCTTTATGAGCGCTGTGGCCTACCAGTGGATATTCCAGTGTTTTCCGCAGATGCCTGGCTGGATGCGATGGGACACGACAAGAAGAATGTCGGCAGGCGCATTCGTTTTGTCTTGCTCAAACAGATCGGTGAGGCCTTTGTTGCCGAGGATGTGGATGAACAATCTGTCCGCGAACTGATTGCCTCCTTTTCCTGAGAAAGGATAAAAAAACGGCCCGGACATAGCCGGGCCATTCATAAGACATCGTTTTGAAATTCAGTCGTCGTTTAACATGCCGAACATGGCAAGCACATGCTGGAAGAGCAGGAACACATCCAGATACAGGGTGAGGGCTGCCGCGATGTATTCCTCATTTGGATAGTCGCGCAGAATGTTGGAAGTGTCATACAGGATGAAGGCCGAGAACAGCAGGATACCCATACCGGAAATGCCTAGCGCCATCAGCGGCGATTCAAAGAAGAAATAATTGGACAAGCCCAACACGATGATTGAGATCAGGCCAACCCAGACAAATCCTTTCAGGAAGGAAAAGTCACGTCTGGAAATGAATGTGTATGCAGTCAACGACACAAAGGCCACCGCCGTGGTCATGAAGGCCTGGGTAACCAGCATTGGGGACCTTGCGGCGACAATGCCGACCAGCGGAGCGATGGCCATGCCGGTGATGCCACCAAAAGCGAGCAGAGCAGCAAGGTTCAGGCCTGCAATATGACGCACGGCTTGCACTGCAAAGATTCCGCCTATCATGACAAATAACATCATAAACGGATGCTCATAGGGGAAGGCGAGGCCCATCGACATAAAGGCACCGATACTGCCTGCGGCAATACACAGGGCCAGCATGCCGTAGGTTTTGCCGAGAAATGAAATGCGTGAATCGACCAGTTGGGTGGATGTCATACCTATTTGGTTCATGGATACCTCCGAGAATGTATTGCAGCGTAATGTAGGGATGCATGCGGACGGGTCAAGCGGGGACTGCCCTTGATTCAGCGTATATGTTTGTCTTCCGTGATGATTTCAGCATCGATGATGTCTGATTGCCGCTGACCGCCGATTTGCTGAACCGGCAACAGCTTCCTAATGATAAAACCTCGAAGGGGCGGTATCAGCAACAGAAATCCAGCAGTATCGGTAACAAAACCGGGGGTGAACAGAAGAAGGCCAGCCAAAGCAATCATCAGTCCGTGAAAACCGTGTTCAGCCGGGATTTCACCATGGGCCATGCGCTTCTGCGCATCGATCAAGGTACTCATGCCCTGCCAGCGAATGATTAAACCACCGAGAGCGGCAGTGAGCAGGCAAAGTGCAATGGTGGACATACCACCGATACCGCTGCCGACCTCAATCAGAACATAGAGCTCAAGCAAGGGAATAAGTATAAACAAGACAAATAGGATTCTCAGCATGGGCTATGTATAAGGGCAGGAGCCATCCGGTTCAAGTCTTTATCACCCATTTATGGGATATACAGCCTCAGCCATGCCCTCCTATGATTCAGCATCATAATTTTATATGTATCTGTTTACACCAGTTGGGCGGGGGAGATCGATGGCAGGGGAGGGATATGAAGTATCCTTCCCCCGCCATTTTTGTTTGTAAAACTGAAAGTCAGCCTTGGTTCAGGGCGAGGGCCGCAAACGCGGCAATGCCGGAGCGCATAGAGGATTCATCGATATCGAAGCAGGGGTGGTGCAAGGGGCAACGTGTTTCCGGGCTACCGCCGGTGCCAAGGCGGAACAAACAGCCAGGAATATCGCGCAGAAACTCGGCAAAGTCCTCGCCGCCCATCGATGGCTCATCAATCTCAACCAGCTGGATTTCAGGAAGCGTTTTCGTAAATATATGACGAGCCTGATCCAATAGCTTTGAGTTATTGCTTAAAACAGACGTGGCCTGCCTCAGGGTAAATTTGGCTGTCGCACCCCAGGACTCGGCTGTTTGACGGATGATGTGATCCATGCGCACACGAATCTCCTCGTGTGCCTCAGGATGCAGGCTGCGGACGGTGCCGGAAAAAGAGATGTGATCGGGAATGACGTTGGCGGCATGGCCGCCATGTATCTGCCCGATGGTCAGTACAGCCGGATGTAGCGGATTAACGCGCCGGCCAATGATGTGATGAAGGGCTTGAATAACCTGTGTGGCTACCAGAACCACATCAATACATTCGTGAGGCCGGGCAGCATGGCCACCGTGACCATGAATTTCGACATCGAACATGTCGGCGGCAGCACACATGGTACCTTCCCGCAGGCCGATGGAACCAGCAGGGAGGTAGGGGTAGACATGCAAGGCATAAATCTGTTCAGGTTTGACTGCATTGAATACGTGGTCCTTCAACATTGAGGAGGCGCCCTCGCATGTTTCCTCAGCTGGCTGAAACACGAAAGCAATATTGAATTGAAGTTTGTCTCGCACCCGGCAAAGCAAATGCGCTGTCCCCAGGAGTATGGCGGTGTGAACGTCGTGACCACAGGCGTGCGATACAGCCTCTGCACACGAGGCATAGTCGCGCTGCTTTCCGTCCTGAATCGGCAGGGCATCCATATCGGCACGCATGGCAATCCACGGCAAAGCTGAATCCACAGTGAGTGTGCCCAGAACGCCGAAGCCGCCTATGCCTTCGCGAGTCTCCAGACCAAGCTTCCTGCAAGTCTCTGCCACCAGACGTGCCGTTTGCTCCTCACAGCCGGAAAGCTCCGGGTGCTGGTGCAGGAAACGGCGTACACGTATTGCCTCCGGCAGTACCTCATTAACGATAGCCATCAGTTGTTCTGTCTTCATGCTTGTTTGCTCCATCCATCTTCTTGGCGCATGAGCCTGATCATATCCGCCCAGTTCGGGGCGGCTTGCTGCAGCTGCCTCTGGCGGGTGGCGCCATCTTTATGGCGGCGCCATTCGCTGAGCCTTCGGCATACAATGGCGATATCCTCCGCCTCTGCACCGCTCTTGGACAGCATCTCAAGCCTTGATTCCAGCAAATCGAGCACAGGGATAACCTTTTCTCCATCAGGATCAATCATTTCCGCATCCATGCCGTAGCGACAAGCGCGCCAGCGATTTTCACGAATCAAAGAGGGGTGTACGCGACGATAGCCATGTGTATCGGCATGTGCAGCTGCCATCACCTCGGCGCGAACATAAGCGATGTAGGTCAGTGTATCCGCGTGGTTGGCGGGCATATCACCGATACGCACCTCAAGTGTGCCGAAATCCGGGTGTGGTCGCATCTCCCACCAGATATCACGCACCGAATCGATGCTGCCGGTACTCATCAGGCGTTCAGCACAACAGGAAAAGTCCTCCCAATCCTCGAAATAGAAGGGCATGCCGCCCTGACTCAAGCCCTCAAAAATCTTTATTCGCGCCGAACTCAGGCCGGTGTCGTGCTCGCTCCAGAAGGGCGAATTGGCAGAAATGGCGAGAAAGACCGGCATGATCGGCATCAGATGATTCATCGCGGCAATACAGGTGTCGCCATCGGACATGCCGATGTGCACATGGATACCGAAGATATTGAAACGCCGCGCAGTCCAGCACAAACGCTGCACAAGACGATGATAGCGGGGATCGTCACTGATCTGCTGCTCTTGCCAGCGTGAGAAAGGGTGGGTACCGGAGGACAACAGGGTTGCATCCTGTTTCTCAAGGAGGCCGCTAACCCTGGTATGCAATTGAGTCAGTTCGTCCATGCAGGGAAAGCTTGATTGATGGATATCGGTATTTAATTCGATGGTTGAGGTGAATAGCTCCGGCTTGATGCGCGGTGTTGTCTCAATGCCTGCCAGCAGTGCCGGGGCAGCCGGCACCTGCGCTCCGTACTGCCTGCTGACGGTCATCCATTCCATTTCCACGCCCAGGGTGCCTGTTTGCGAGGTCTTGAATGGCAGGGAGCGCTTGCGCATGGTTTCCTGCGCCTATCGCCCGGCTTTCCGCGCTTGTAGAATTTTACTCCGAAGTTCGAGATTGGGTGCAATGGCGATGCTCTTCTGCCACAAGGCCAGTGCCCGCTTCTCTTTACCGGCCTGTGCGAAAATATCCCCGGCGATATTCAGGCAAGGCGCGCAGGCAGGTAATAGTCGGACAGCCCTGTCGGCATACAGCAATGCCTCTCCCCGTTGCTTTTTTGCAGCCAGAAAACGGGCAAAACGCAAATGTGCGAAACCGTTTTTGGCATCTGCCTTAATGGCCCTTTGGTAATAAAAAAAGGCCTGTTTATCGTCTTTTTTCTCCTGTGCTATTTCAGCCAGCAGATACCATGGCACAGCCTCTGAACGAAAGTCGTGCGTGGCTTTCTTCAGCAGCTCTTGAGCTTCTGTTACCTTTCCCTGACTACGCAGCCATGCGCTGAGATTCACCACGCTGGGCAGATGATGCCTACGGCTTAGGTTTTCCCTGTACAGGGTGGCGGCATCCTTCGTATGCCCAACACGTTCGAGCAATACAGCCAGATTGAAGCGCGCTTCAAGGTTGTAGGGGCGGGAGGCAAGCTCGAGCTCCAAAGTGCGGCGAGCCTCGGTTTCCTGTCCTGCCTGCAACAGACGTTCGGCTGCTTCGAAATGGGTTTCGGCAAGACAGCCGAACGGGAAAAGCAGCAGAATAGCTGCAATCAGGCTGTTACTTGCGCGCCGGGGCAAGGCCCATCCTGCCTGTAGAGAGCATCTGCTCTTCCATTTTCTCCTGCGTGGCTCGCTTGCTCGGTTTTACTTCCGGCTTTTCTTTCAACAGTTTCCAGGGGTTTCTCCTGATATCATCAGAGAATTCCTCAATGTTTTCTGATGCCCTGCGCAGCTCAAACAGGGTTCTGTACAGGTTTTCTCTGTTGTCCAGCAGTGCATCATTGATGCTCTCGGATGCCTGTTTTCCTTCTTCGAAAAATTCACGGCTAGCTCGTGTTGTTCGGGGGAGTTCTTTTTCCAGCTTCTGCATGATGCGCTGCAGAGAAGCAGTAACTCCCATGATCTGGGAGCGGTTTTCATGAACCATCAATGTCAGCTCTTGTGAGGCGGTATTGATGTTGGCCATGACCTCCTGAAAGGATTCGTGGCCTGTGCCACTTTGACTGCCTGCCAAGGATTGTGTGAGAGACTTAATATCATCGGTAATGCCTGTTGCTTTGGCGATAAAGGTATTGATATCGCCTGCAGGGTCGGAGGGGATCACTGCGCCTTCAGGGAGCCATTCGCTATCCCCGACTTTGGCAGTCAGGGCAAGATTTTTTTCTCCGACCAGACCGCGACCAATGATGCTGGCGCGCGTAGAGGCAGGCAGCCGCACCTTCGGGTTGAGCGCAATGGTGACAATGGCCTTGTTGTTTCTCAGAAAAATGTTTTGCACGACCCCGATTTTGACGCCGGCCATGCGTACCGGCGACTGCACATCCAGACCCATCAAGTCGTCAAATTCAGCTTCAACAAGATGGGTGTCCTGCTTGAAAAGGCTGATGTCTCCAACCTTTCCGGTGGCAAAGCCAAGTAAAATAAGGGCAAGCAGAACAAAGGCTCCCAGGCGTGCTTGTGCATTCATCGATCGATTGCCTCCTCTATCTTTTTCCCCCACGGACTGCAGTTGATCGGACCCTGTGCGCGACCTTCAACAAATTGTCTGAGCATCGGATCTTTGTCCGATCTTAGCTCATTTGCCGGTACTATTCTATGAATGCGGCCATGACAGAGCAGGGCGATGTGATCGCTGATCATCTCTGCACTCTTCAGGTCATGCGTGATACTGAGCAGGGTGGTGCCCGAATTTTTGTGCAGACGAACGATCAAACGGTTGATGACATCCGACATGATGGGATCCAGACCGGTCGTCGGTTCATCGAAAAACACGATATCGGGTTTGTGGCAGATCGTGCGTGCCAGCCCTACGCGTTTGGCCATGCCGCCGGACAATTCTGCCGGCATCAGTTCGCTGACATCATGCAGGCCGACCCACTCCAGCACCTCTATCGCCCGCTCCTGCGCCTCTTTCTTACCAACACCCAGCCTGAGAAGGGCGAAGGAAACATTTTCCCAGACCTTGAGCGAATCGAACAGGGCCGCGCTCTGAAACAGCATCCCGATGCGTCGCATGCGGATAAGCTGCTCATCCTCCGACAGGGTCAGCCAGTTTTCTCCATCCACCAGAATCTCGCCTTCATCCGCCTTGAGCAGGCCGAGGATACATTTAATCAGCACGCTCTTGCCTGTGCCGGACATGCCAATGACCGTGGTGGACTGACCCGGCATGATATCCAGATCGATATTCTCAAGCACAACGTTGCCATTAAAGTGTTTGGACAGCCCGCGGATACTGATGCGGGGCAGATCCTTGCCCGTTTTGCTTTTCACCCCCCCGCTCATCCGAACAACCACGCGGTAAGAAAGTAGTCGGAGACGAGTATACTCATGCAGGAGATTACCACAGCGCGCGTGGTGGCTGTGCCAACGCCAGCCGCCCCTCCTTTGCAGTTAAAACCCTCCGTGCAGCCGATAACGCCGATCAGCAGGCCGAAAAAACCTGCTTTGACAAGGCCGGAATAGAAGTCTTCCAGCTCCATGTATATCGTGGTGTTCTCGATATAAACGGTGGGATTCTGGTCGAGCAGGAATACGCTGATGGCATATCCGCCATATATACCGATAAAGTCGGCTATAACGGTCAGCAAGGGCAACATCAGAATCACAGCCAGCACACGAGGCGTGACCAGATAACGGAAGGGGTCGGTGGACAAGGTCCACAGGGCATCGATCTGTTCGGTCACGCGCATGGTGCCCAGTTCAGCAGCGAAGGAAGAACCGACGCGGCCGGCGACCATCAGTCCGACCAGTACCGGCCCTAGCTCACGTACCAGAGACATGGAGACAACAAGACCAGTCAGGCTCTCTGCGGCAAAGCGGTGGAAAACAATATAGGACTGCAGGGCCAGCACCATGCCGGTGAACAGGGCGGTGAGCATGACGACCGGTAGCGACTGCACGCCCACCTCTTCGGCCTGCAACAACAGTTGTTTACCATACCAAGGCGGTTTACCCAGCTTGCGAAGCAATTGCAGCAGCATTTGCGCATATAGCCCAGTGCGGTTGAACAGAAATTCAACAGCGGCGCCGATGCTGCTCAGCCATCTCATTCGATAGCTTGCCGGATCGTCCGCTGGCCCACGCCAGTGAACAATTCGTAGGCGATCGTTCCGGCAGCCAGAGCCACCTGTATGGCAGGCAGATTAGGCCCCCAGAACTCCACCTCGGTTCCAGGGGTAATATCGGTCCGACTGACATCCAG
>CAZQTO010000002.1:0-35651 GCA_964596375.1 uncultured Zetaproteobacteria bacterium
GATATCCGCCTTGCAAGGCTCACTGCTCGGCAGGCATTTCTCGCCATGCGGGCAGCTGGTGCGCAGCTTGAGGCGACACGGCAATCCGTTCTTTCCGCCCACAGGGCGGCTGATGCCGCGCATCTCGGACACGATGTCGGCCTGCGCAGTATCAGTGAGGTACTCGATGCCGACGAACGGACCTTTACTGCAGAAAAGAATCTGGCCGCCGCCTCGGCGCAGTATGTGTTCGCCGCGCTGCAGCTACGGGCGAGTGTCGGCGAACTGACGGGCAAACCGCTGCCGGCTGTGTTTGGAGAGTTACCATGAAATATGCCTGTTCTGTCGACCAGCCTGATGCTGTGAGGAGTAAGATATGAAAAAAGTTCTGCGCCTGCTGATTCCCGCACTTGTTGTTATTGCCGCCGTCGGATTCTGGATAGCTCAGGGCCATAATGGAGCGTCGGATGGTGTAAATCTCAATCTCTACGGCAATGTCGATATGCGCGAGGTGGGATTGGCCATCAACGGCAACGGCCGCATTGAGGAAATGCTTGTGCGTGAGGGTGAGGCGGTAAGCAAGGGGCAACTGCTGGCCAGGTTGGACAGCGACCGCTTGCGGGCATTGGCAAATAGAGCAGCAGCTCAGGTTGAGGCGCAGCAGGCCGTTGTTGCCCGGCTTGAGGCAGGCAATCGCCCCGAGGATATTCGCAGGGCAGGAGCCGATCTGGCAGCGGCCAGAGCACAGGCGAAAGATGCGACGCGCACGGCGGAGCGCCTGCAAAGCCTTAGCAAGCGTGATCTGGCTTCCCGCGAACTGGCCGACAATGCCGCTACGGCAGCGGTGGCTGCGCGGGAGCGGGTGAAGGCCGGCAGCGAGACCCTGCAGTTGGCGGAACTCGGGCCAAGGTCCGAGGATATCGATGTGGCTCGTGCGCAGTTGAAGGAAGCACAGGCGCAGCTTGCGCTGGCCAATAAGGAATTGGCCGATGCCGTCCTGTATGCCCCCTCCGAGGGCATGATTCGTAACCGTATCCTTGAACCCGGCGATATGGCCAGTCCGCAACGCCCGCTGTACACCCTGGCTATCACCAATCCCTTGTGGGTGCGCGCCTATGTATCCGAAAGTGATCTTGGCCGGGTGCGTCCGGGTATGACAGCTGAGGTAAGTACCGACAGCTTCCCGGACAAACAGTATCGCGGCTGGATCGGTTATATCTCGCCGACCGCCGAATTCACACCGCAGTCGGTGCAGACCGAGGAGATGCGCACGCAACTGGTGTATCAGGTGCGTATTTATGTATGCAACCCACTGGGCGAGCTGCGCCTCGGTATGCCGGCAAGCGTGCATATCTCACTTAAGCAGGCGCAGGCGGCACCCGGCGGCAACGATCCCTGCCACGGGCAGGAATGACTGAAATCATAACCGTCGAACCGGCTGCTGTTTTTACCGGGGTCGGCAAATCCTTTGTGGCCGGCAAGCGCCGTGTTGAAGCCTTGCGCGGGGTTGGTGCCCGGCTTCGCGTTGGTTGCGTGACCGGGCTCATCGGCCCGGACGGGGCCGGAAAAACCACCCTGATGCGCTTGCTGGCTGGGCTGCTTACGCCTGATGCAGGCGAGATTCATGTGCTCGGGCAGGACGTGATTGGCGAACCGTTGTTGGTGCAGCAATCGCTAGGTTACATGCCGCAGCGCTTCGGCCTGTATGAAGATCTGAGCGTACAGGAAAATCTTGAGTTATATGCCGATTTACATTGTGTTGCGCATGCTGCGCGACCTGAAAGATATGCCGAGCTGATGCACATGACGGGGCTTGCCCCATTCACCCGTCGCCTTGCCGGGCAACTCTCCGGCGGCATGAAACAGAAACTCGGACTGGCCTGCACGCTGTTGCGTTCGCCCAAATTCCTGCTACTTGATGAGCCGACGGCAGGTGTCGATCCGGTGTCACGCCGCGAGCTGTGGGAGATTGTCTACCGGCAGGTCGAGCAGGCGGGCATGAGTGTGCTGTTCAGTACGGCCTACCTCGATGAGGCGGAGCGCTGCGACGATCTGCTGCTGCTGCATCAGGGACAACTGCTGGGGCAGGGAAAGCCTGCGGAGTTCAGTAGCCGCATGCAGGGGCGAATATTCAATGTCGGCGTTGGATCGGAATCCAGGCGCAGGCTGCAACAGCAACTGGTGCAGCAGGACTCGGTGCTGGATGCGCTGATTCAGGGTGAGGCGGTGCGGCTGGTGATGCACGAGGACCGCAGTCCGAAAGCCGAGGCATGGGCGAAGGGTTTGACGATTGAGCAGGCCGAACCGCGATTCGAGGATGCCTTTGTTGCCATGCTGGGCGGGGTTGGGGCGATAGCCCCTGAGGCGGTGCATGCAGCGGCCACTGCACCTGCGAAGAACGGGCCGGTGATCGAGGTGGCTGACTTATCGCGTAATTTCGGTGAATTCCAGGCCGTGAAGAGCATCGGATTCCATGTTGAACGCGGCGAGGTGTTCGGTCTTCTGGGCGCCAACGGTGCGGGTAAATCAACCACCTTCCGCATGCTCTGTGGGCTGCTGCCGGCAAGCAGCGGCAGTCTCACCGTTGCAGGGGTGAATCTGCGCGATGCACCGGCCAGTGCGCGCAGCCGCATTGGCTATATGTCGCAGCGCTTTTCGCTGTATGGCACGCTCAGCGTGCTGGAAAACCTGCGCTTTTTCAGCAGCGCCTACGGCCTGTCGGGCAGGGGACGGAGTGCACGTATCGACTGGGCTTTTGAGCGTTTCGATCTGCACGATAGTGCCGACACGGCGAGCAATGATTTGTCACTCGGCTACAAACAGCGGCTGGCCATGGCCTGTTCGCTGCTGCACGAGCCGGATATCCTGTTTCTTGACGAGCCGACCTCGGGTGTCGATCCGCTGGCGCGGCGCGAATTCTGGCAGCGCATCAACCTGCTGGCCGAGCAGGGTGTGACCGTGCTGGTCACCACGCATTTCATGGAAGAGGCGGAATACTGCGACCGGTTGGTGATTATGGCCGAGGGAAGCATTCTGGCCGCAGGCACGCCCCAGGCCATCAAGCAGACGGCGGCGGCCACGGGCAGGCCGGTAGCAACGATGGAGGATGCCTTTATCGCGCTGATCCAGCGGGAGACTGCGTGATGATTAGCGGTATGCGACTGCGCGGCCTGATGCGCAAGGAATTCCTGCAGATATGGCGCGATCCGAGCAGTATCGCTATTGCCTTTGTGCTGCCGGTGTTGTTATTGCTGATCTTCGGCTACGGCGTGTCGCTCGATGCCAAGCATGTGCCGATTGCGCTGGTCGTGGAGCAGCAGGATGCGGCGACAGCCTCGTTCACCGGTGCCTTCCGCAAGC
This sequence comes from uncultured Zetaproteobacteria bacterium, assembly GCA_964596375.1. GTDB lineage: Bacteria > Pseudomonadota > Zetaproteobacteria > Mariprofundales > Mariprofundaceae > UBA1543. Next base: position 3,340 of record CAZQTO010000002.1, read on the forward strand.
TGGATTATTTCGCGCCACTTCCGTTTGCCGATATGCGGGATGCGGAAGAGGCCATGCGCGAAGGTGAGGTGGAGGCGATTCTGCATCTGCGCAGCGACTTCGGCCGCACGCTTTTTCAGCCGGGTGGGGCGCCGGCGCAGCTCATCGTCAATGGCGTGAACGCCAACACGGCGAGGCTGATCAGCGGTTATGCGACGGGTGTGTGGGTCACCTGGCTGCAACAGTATGCGGCACTCAATGCGCAGTCGTTTGATGTTCCGGTCATGGTGCAAAGCCGGGTATGGTTCAACAGCGAGTTGAAGAGCCGCAACTATCTGGTCCCCGGCCTGATTGCTGTGATTATGACGCTGATCGGGGCACTGCTTACTGCGCTTGTGGTATCGCGCGAATGGGAGCGGGGTACGATGGAGTCGCTGATGGCCACGCCCGTTTCGATGAGCGAAATCCTGCTCGGCAAGATCATCCCCTATTTTCTGCTTGGCACCGGCGGCATGCTGCTTTCCGTGGCCATGGCTGTATGGCTGTTCGGCGTGCCGCTGCGCGGGTCTTTTATCCTGCTCTTCGCGGTTGCCTCGCTGTTTCTGCTGGTGGCGCTCGGTATGGGCCTGCTGATTTCCACGGTGGCGAAAAATCAGTTTGTTGCCTCGCAGATCGCGCTGGTCGTTACCTTCCTGCCGGCCTTCCTGCTTTCCGGGTTCATCTTCGAAATCGCCAGCATGCCGCAGGTGGTGCAGCTCATCACGCATATCATCCCTGCGCGCTATTTTGTCGCGCTGCTGCACACCCTGTTCATGGCCGGAAATATCTGGGCCGTGATTCTTCCCAATGCGCTGGCTCTGGCCATCATGGGACTGTTTTTCATGGGGCTGGTGTGGCGCATTTCCCGCAAGAGGCTTGATTAGCATGTCAGGGTCATTGCGGCGTATTTTCGCCCTGATGGGCAAGGAGTTTCTTGCCCTGTTGAAGGACAAGAAGGGGCGCTTTGTGCTCATCGGTCCGCCCATCATCCAGTTGATGGTGTTCGGTTATGCCGCGAGCTTCGATCTCAATAACGTGCCGTATGCCATCTACAACGAAGACGGCGGAGCCGCCTCGCGCGAACTGGCCGAACGATTTGCCGGAGCTCCGGCCTTCGATCAAAAGCGCATCATCAGGAGTGATGGCGAAATCCAGCCGCTGATTGATGATAAGCAGGTCTTGCTGGTGGTGCATATCGGCCGGCAGTTCAGCCGTGATCTGGCACTTGGCCAGCCAGCGCAACTGCAACTGATTGTCGACGGGCGGAATTCCAACACGGCACTGATTATCCTGGGCTATGCACGCAGTATTGTGTTTGGATTCAATGAGGCTCAGTTGCTTTCTGCGGGAGCTACCGGTCCGCCGGTACATATCCAGACGCGCGCCTGGTTTAATCCCAATCTGCAAAGCCGCTGGTTCCTGATTCCGGGTATTGCCGGGCTGATTACGCTGGTGGTTACCATGATGGTCATTTCCCTCTCCGTGGCGCGCGAACGTGAGCAGGGCACCTTCGATCAGTTGATGGTCACCCCGTTGCGCCCCTTCGAAATCCTGCTCGGCAAGGCCCTGCCCGGCTTTATTATCGGTGGCCTTGAGGGGACGCTGGTGATTCTCGTGGCAGTGTTCTGGTTCGAGATTCCGCTGCTTGGCTCGCTTGTTACGCTGTACACCGGTCTGGCGCTGTTCCTGCTATCGGCTATCGGTATCGGGCTGATGATTTCATCCATGGCCGTTACGCAGCAGCAGGGATTTCTCGGCGCCTTCCTGTTCATTGTTCCGGCCATTCTGCTCTCCGGGTTTGCCACGCCGATCGAGAACATGCCCGAGGTGTTGCAATACATCACGCTGGTCGATCCGATGCGCTATCTGATGGTGATTCTGCGGGGCGTATTTTTGGAGGGTACAAGCTTCGCCATGCTGATACCGCAGTTCTGGCCGCTGGCGATGATCGGCGTGGTTACGCTGAGCTTTGCTGCCTGGCTGTTCCGCCACAGGATGTACTAGGCGCTGTGTCCCAAATGCATCCATCCGGCGTTACGCGTCACTCATTTGGACATTCCAAACTTCGCTCCTTGTGCCTTGGCTGGTTGCATTTCGGACAGCAGCACGCGGTTAATAACTTACGGGTTACTTGTGCAGCGTGATGAAAATAAGTTCCGCCAGTTTTGCCGAGATGCCGGGTGCGGCGGTGAGTTGTTCGCGGCCTGCCTGTTTGACCCCCTCGATGCCGCCGAAATGTTTCAGAAGAGCCAGCCGTCGCGCAGGGCCGATGCCGGGAATGGTGTCCAGTGCTGAGGCAAACATATTGGCCTTTTTGCGTTTGCGCATATAGGAGCCGGCAAAGCGGTGTGCCTCGTCGCGCACGCGGGCGATGAGCAGCATAGCGGGGGAATGGCGGCCCGGTTTCAGCGGTTTGCCGATGTCGGTTTCAGTCTGGCTACCCCAAGACGGCCACAGGGTTTCCTCACCGACCTTGCGGCTTGCACCCTTGGCCACACCGAGCAGCTTCATGCTCGAAAAACCGGCATCAGCCGCCGCCTGCATGGCGATAGCCAGCTGCCCCTTGCCGCCGTCAATCAGCATGAGATCGGGTTCGGGCAGGGCGTCTTCGCGGATGCCCCGGAAGAAGCGGGTCAGTACGGCGCGCATGGCGGCGTAGTCGTCGCCGGGCGGCACATCGTCGAGCTTGTAGCGGCGATAGTGATCCTTGTCCGCGCCGTTCCAGCCGGCATAAACAATGGCGGCCACCATTTGTTTGCCGCCCAGATGTGCATTGTCGACGGCGGCAATGGTTTGCGGAATTGCATCAAGCGTGAGTAAGCCTGCCAGCGCCTCGAAGGCGGCCTCCTGACTGCTGCCAGCACGGCTGGCCAGCGACTGTTTTCCTGCATGTGCCACCTGTTTAAGCCAGTCGTGGCGAGATCCGCGTTGCGGTGCGCGTACGGCAGTTTTGCTATTTGCATGCAGCAGACGAAGTAGACGTTGCAGTTCTGCAACCTCGGTCTTGCTGGTCTCGACCAGCAACTCGGCTGGCGGGGGCTCACTACGGTATCGCTCAATGCACAGCGATTGCAGGATTTCCAGCGCATCGGCGTCAGAGGCCTGATCCACGCGCAGGGTGTGCGTGCCCAGATTGCGCCCGGCGCGGCGCACGCCGATGCTCACCGCAACACCACCCGGATGGCGCGCGATGGCCAGCGCATCGGCATCAATCGGCAAATCGCCCGATTCGCTGCCGGCCAGAATGCTGCGTAGCGCCCGGATTTTGTCCCGCAAGGCTGCGGCCTGTTCGAAACTCAACGATTCGGATGCCTGCTGCATTTCGGACTGCCAGCCGCGCAGCAGGCTGTCGTCACTGCCCTTTAAAAAGCTGCGCGCCTCGTCCACCTGACTGCGGTAGGCCTTGTTTGAAACGACCGCGCAGCAGGGCGCGGAGCAGCGCCCGATCTGGTGCTGCATGCAAGGGCGCGAGCGGTTGCGGAACACGGAATCCTCGCAATCCCTGATGCGGAACAAGGTTTGCATCTGGTGCAGACAGACATGCACCGCCCCCGCATCCGGGAAGGGGCCGAAGTATTCGCCTGCCCGTTTGCGGCTGCCGCGATGCAGCATCAGACGCGGGTAGTCCTCGTCGGTTAGCAGGATGTAGGGGTAGGTTTTGGAATCCTTGAGCAGCACATTGTAGCGCGGCCTGAGTTGCTTGATGAGATTGTGTTCAAGTACCAGCGCATCGGCTTCGCTTGGGGTGACGGTGAAATTCAGGTCGTGAATCTGTTTCACCATGGCCTGAGTGCGGGGGGAGTCGGGCTGTCGCTGGAAGTAGCTTGAGACCCGCTTTCTCAGATTTCGCGCCTTGCCGACATACAGCACCTTGCGCTTTGTATCGAGCATGCGGTACACCCCCGGCTCGCGCGGCAGGGTGGAGAGATCAATCGGTGCTTCCATCCACATAGGGCGATATTACCTGTATTGGCTATTCTTTATACCCTGTGACGCTTCATGCGCTGATGAATGCAGGGAATGCGTGATTCAGGCGAAGAGCTTTTTCCATGCGCCGGCGAAGAAGCAGGAGCCCAGCGGCTGGCGTTTGCGTTCGGCGAGTTCGATGCTCTGGAAACCTTCGTCGAGCTTGGAGGCTGCGGCCTGATAGCCGATGGCGATGGCGGCCATCGGGGTGGCATCGTTCGGGATAGCGAAGATCTTGCGCGCAGCATCGCTATCGAAGCCACCCATCTGATGACTGGCCAGACCGAGTGCCTCAGCTTGCAGGCAGAGCGATATGGCGGCCTGTCCGGTGTCATATTCACCCCAGCGATTGGGTTTGCCGCTGCGGAACTGGGTAGAGGCGCAGGCAAGCAGCAGAACCGGGGCATGCTGCGCCCATTCCTGATTTTTCGGGGCAAGGATAGCCAGGAGCTTCTCCCAGCTGGCCGCATCCGTCGCTTTATCGCAGACGATGAAGCGCCATGGTTCATCGCCGAAACAGGAAGGTGCCCAGCGCGCTGCTTCCAGACAGGCCAGCAGTGTTTCGTTGCCCACAGGTTTGTCGGCGGCAAAGGCGCGCGGACTCCAGCGGTTGGCCAGGATGGGGTGAATTTCTGCTGCGGAATTGCTGCGTATCTGGCTCATGTGATAGCCCTCCAAGCTCAGTTCAGGAACAAGCTTTCTTATCAGCACAGACTAGGCAATAAATGTTAGCCTGTCCTCAGCTTAAGTATGAGTGTGATGGCAAGGGAGAGTGATTTTGGCAGAGACAGGAAAAATGAATGCGTATTCACCCCCAAACGTAAAGCACAGCGGGCTTCTACTTATGCTGGCCATCTTGCTGGTATTGACTGGCTGTGGTGCGAAGGAGCAAACCGATGTGATGTTTGAATGTCCGTCCCCAACAGGTGCGAAAGTGGCGACCTTCTACCGCGTTTCTACCGGAGAGAGGCCGGGCGATCAGGAAATGAAGCTCAATATTCGCCCGGCAGACAGTGCATTCGATGCCGGCATGCGCAGCTTTTCATTCCGTCACGGCTACGATGCCGTCATCCATTGGGATTCGGAAAGCGCCATGCGCATTGAGTACCCGCAGGGCTCTGAAGTGACGAATCAGGAAAATACCGTCTTCGGCACCAGTCAGACCTTTAGTTCAATCGACACGATTCAAATGACGTACAAGGAACTCCCATCCACCCACGGCCACTTCATGGTAGAGCAGCGCTGTTTTTAAGTAGCGGGGTTATATTTGCTCGATCCCAACAAACGAAATGTGATTAAGCTGTCAGTCGGGCAGTAGAAATACAGCGGTATTGCTTGGCTGCCAGACCGCGTGTTTGTGCATGGCCGCGGTGAAGAGATCGGAATCCTGCCAGCCGGTGAGCCAGGCATGCAGGCGGGGGGAGTCGAGAGAGGCAAACCAGTCGGGGTCGGCGGCGGCGAACTGACGGATGAAGGGGAAGATGGCGATGTCGGCCAGCGAGGCATGCGGGCCGAACAGGAAATCGTTGTCATTCAATAATAACTCAAGCTGGGTCAGGAAGGCGCAGGCTTCAGCGCGGTGATGTAGCGGGTCCGGATTTTCTTCATGTGTATATCGGTCCGGGTATTTGTAGCGATCCAGATGATGTTTGAATTCGCCGTCGTTGCGTTCGATCAGGTCGAGCATGTCATCCAGATGGCCTGCGCCGGGATGCAGCCAGGCCTGAACATCAGTCTGAGAAAACGCCCACAACATGATATCGAGGCTCTCCTCCAGCACCGAGCCATCGGCGAACAACAGCACGGGAACCGTGCCCTTGGGGGAGACGTCGAGCATCTCCGCCGGCTTGTCCTTCAGATCCACCTCGCGAAGTTCGCACTGCACCTCGGCGACGATGAGGGCCATGCGGGCGCGCATGGCATAAGGGCAGCGGCGGAAGGAGTAAAGAACAGGTAATTGCGACATGCTCAAAGACTAGGCCGGGGGGTTCATCGGGCAACTGCCGGTTTGGTGAGGAGCAATCCGCACGCCGTAAGCAGGGCAAAACCACTGCCGGCGACGAAGGTTGCCGCGGCACCCAGCGAATCCCATAACAGGCCGGCAAGCAGGCTGGCGAGAATCAGTGCCACACCGGAGACCAGATTGAAAATACCGAAGGCCGTGCCGCGCAGACGGCTGGGAGATGCGTCGGCGACGAGCGCGGACAGCAGGCCTTGCGTCATGCCCATGTGCAGGCCCCACAGGGCAGCGCCCGGAAGCACCAGCCAAATGCTGTGAGCGAATGCCAGCAGCAGATCGGCCAGCAGCAGCACGATCAGTCCCGCCACCAGCAGCATGCGCCGGTCGAAACGATCCGCTGCCCGGCCGGCCGGATAAGAGGCGGCGGCGTAGGCGGCACTCATCACCACCATGACAACGGGCACATAGATCAGCGGCATGCCGACATCGTGCGCCCGCAAAACCAGAAAGGCCTCGCTGAAGCGGGCCAGCGTGAATACGAAGCCCAGCAGCACGATCAGCCAGAAGGCGGTTGGCAGGCGACGCATCTGCCGCCAATGCAGAGTTCGGGGGGGCACACCTTCGGGATTTGTTGCTGCCGGTTCGTGCACGGCGAGCGCCAGAATCAGCACGGCGATGCCGGCAGGGATGACACCGACCCACATCGCGGCGCTGATATTCCCGGCGAACAGCGCCAGGCCGGCAAGCGCCAGCAACGGTCCGATGACCGCGCCCAGCGAATCCATGGCCTGCCGGAGTCCGTAGGCCGCGCCGCGTTGTTGTTTGGGGGTCAGGTCGGCGACCAGCGCATCGCGTGGTGCGCCGCGTATCCCCTTGCCGATGCGGTCGGCAAAGCGGGCCGTAAATACCCAGCCGACGGAACCCGCCAGCGGAAACATCGGCTTGGTCAGCGCCGACAGGCCGTAGCCAGCCAGCAGCAGGAGTTTGCGCCTGCCCAGCCAGTCGCTGAGCACGCCGGAGAATACCTTGGCTATGCAGGCGGTTGCTTCGGCAATCCCCTCGATGATGCCGATGGTCGTCATGCTCGCGCCGAGCACCGCTGCCAGATAGAGGGGCAACAGGCTGTGAATCAGTTCCGAAGAGGCATCCATGCACAGCGATACGAAACCGAGCGCCCAGATGCCTGCAGGCAGTTTGGCTCTCGGAGTGGCGGGGGGAGGCCGGTTCATGTCATGGCGACTGGCGCGGGCTGCTGCGGGCAGGCCTAGTTCAGGCTGCCCGGGACAGCCAGTGTGAAGGTTGGAATCTCGGCCTCGAATTCGTTGCCGTCTGCGGCGCGCATCTGATAGCTGCCCTGCATGCAGCCGATAGGCGTATCCAGTATGCAGAAGCTTTGATAGGCGTGTTCCTCGCCGGGTTGAATAACGGGTTGTTCGCCAATGACCCCCTCGCCCTCAACCTCCTGCACCTGACCGTCGGCATCGGTGATGATCCAGTGGCGGCGCAGCAGCTGCGCGGCTACGTTGCCCTCGTTGTGAATGTTGACGCGGTAGATGAACACGAAGCGGCCCTCGGCCGCATCGGAGTGCTCCTCAGAATATTCCGGGCGAACCCGCACATTGATCTGGTAAGTGACTTCATTCATGAGTCAAAGGGTAGCAGGTGAAGCGATAGAAAAAAGACTATAAGAAGGAGGCCTTTTAACCACCATGCCCGCCTAGGCGGGCATGGTGGGGATGCTAGGGGATTCAGGAGGGGACTGTTTCCTGTTTTCTATTTGTCGCGGGGCTTGCGTTTGGGGCCGCCATGCGTCACTCGCTTGGCACCGCGAGCATCCGGTTTTCCCCTTCCGACTTTATGGGAAGAATCCTTGCGGTTAAAGGCTTTTCTGGGTGACGATCCGCCAAGCTTGGAGATGTCCATCGGGTGCCCAAGGACACGGGTTTTTTGCAGATCGCTAAAGATGTGCTTGGGCATGCCTTCGGGCAGATCCACGGTGGAATAATCCTCATGGATGTCCACCCGGCCGATATACTCACCTGCCAGCCCTGCCTCGTTGGCGATAGCGCCAACAATGTGCGATGCCTGTACGCCGTGTGCTGTGCCGACCTCGATGCGGAAGCGCTCTTTGCCGGGCTCAACATCCCGGGGCCGTTCGCTGCGCTCTGGTCTTTCAGCACGTGCGGGGCGTTCACTACGCTCTGATCTTTCAGCGCGTGCGGGGCGCTCGCTGCGCTCCGATCTTTCAGCACGAGCAGGGCGTTCATCGCCGGCCTCGCGCTGCATGCGTTTGATGCTCGGGCGTCTGTCCTCAGGGATTTCCTGCCGGGCCGGACGATCGTGCCGGCTGCGTTCTTCAACACTGCGGTCGTTGCCGGAGAGCAGTAGCGGGGCATCGCCCTGCTGCATCTTTGCCAGGGCGGCGGCAATTTCCTGGCCTGGCACATTATGTTCCTGCTCGTATTGCTCGATGATGTTGGCAAAGGTTTCGAGCCCGCCTGCAGACAGGGTATCGGTGATGCGCTGCTTGAAGTCTGCGACGCGGCGATCATTGATTTGCTCGGTGGTTGGCATAACGAGCTGCTCGACCTTCTGTCGTGTGGCGCGCTCAATGGAGGCCAGCATGCGCTGCTCGCGTGGTGCGACAAACAGAATCGCATCGCCCTTGCGGCCGGCGCGTCCTGTGCGGCCAATGCGGTGCACATAGGACTCGGTGTCGTGCGGGATGTCGTAGTTGATCACATGCGAGATGCGTTCCACATCAAGGCCGCGTGCCGCCACGTCGGTAGCAACTACGATATCCAGCTTACCCTTCTTCAACTGGCCGACAATCTTCTCGCGTTGGCTTTGCTGAATGTCACCATTCAGGGCTGTTGCGCCATAGCCGCGCGCCTCCAGTCGTTCGGCAACCTCTACGGTAGCCGTCTTGGTGCGCACGAAAATGAGCACGCCATCAAAGGGCTCGAACTCCAGAATGCGGGTTAGTGCATCCATCTTGTTTCTTCCACTGACCATCCAATAGCGCTGGCGGATGGTCGATGCCGTGGAGGTTTTATCCTTAATGGTCACCTGCTCGGGATTGTTCAGATGTGCTTCGGCAATGCGCCGGATAGCGCTCGGCATGGTTGCGGAGAACAATGCCGTCTGACGGCCCTTGGGTGTGTGCTCAAGAATCCAGTCCACATCATCGATAAAGCCCATGCGCAGCATTTCATCGGCTTCATCGAGCACCATGGCCTGCAAGGCATCAAGTTTGAGCGTGCCGCGACGGAGATGATCCATCACCCGTCCGGGGGTGCCGACAATCACCTGAGGATTGCGTTTGAGCTGTCGGAGCTGAATTTCGTAGCTCTGACCGCCGTACACCGGCAACACATGGAAGCCGGGAATGTGGTGACCGTATTGCTGGAAGGCTTCAGCCACCTGAATGGCCAGTTCGCGCGTTGGCGCCAGAACCAGTATCTGCGGCAGTTTCGCGCTCATATCGAGGCGGGAGATCAGCGGCAGGGCAAAGGCGGCGGTTTTACCGGTGCCGGTTTGCGCCTGTCCGAGCACATCGCGCCCTTTCAGCAGCAAGGGAATGGTCTGCTCCTGAATGGGGGTTGGCTGTTCGTAACCAAGTGCCTTTACGGCAAGAAGCATCTGCTCGTCCAGGCCGAGATCGGAAAATAATGGGGGGTTGCTCATCGGGGTTCACCTGTGTTCAGGGTTCGTCCCTGATGGAGAATATCGTTAGAAAAGTCAGGGTCGCTCGTTTGTAGTCCGGCGCCTTGCGGGGCGCAGTATAGCCGAAATGGTAGAATAAAGCACGATGCCGGTTTTTTCTCTAATTGGAGGTGGGGCAATCCATGATTGTGCTTGGCTCTTCGTATCCTAGACTGTGTCGCGAACTTCTTACCAAGGGTTTTTAGCCATCCAGTATTCGAGGTGCGTCATGTCCAACAACGATTTCGATCTTCTCATCGTCGGCTCCGGTCCGGCCGGCCAGCATGCTGCACTGCATGCTGCACGCATGGGTAAACGGGTCGGAATCATCGAGCGCAAGCCGAGGATTGGAGGGGCGGGCCTGCAAACCGGAACCATCCCCAGCAAGGCGCTGCGCGAAGTGGCTTATCTTGCTTCCCGTGCCGGCCGAAGGGGAATGCGTGGTGCATTCGGCGGCGGAGTGTTGCGTCCGCACGGCCTGCTTGCCGAGGCTATCCGGCAAAAGGAAATGGTCATCGCCCAGCAGGAGTCGGTGATACTCAATCGTCTGATGCGCAGCGGCGTGGCCCTGATTCCGGGTGAGGCATATTTTGCCGACGCGCATACGCTGGATGTATTGACGCCTGGCGGCGAGGTGCGCCAGTTGCATGCCGATGTCGTTGTGCTGGCCACAGGCTCCCGGCCCCGGCGCCCCTCGGATGTGCCTTTCGACAAGGTTTCGGTGCTGGATTCAACCTCCATTCTCAAGCTGCGTCATCTGCCGGGCTCCATGACAGTGGTCGGTGGCGGTGTGATTGCCTGCGAATTCACCTGCATCTTCGCCTCGCTCGGCGTGGAGGTGAGCGTGGTGGACAGTCACAGTCAGGTGCTTTCCTATCTGAGCGGGGATGTGGTTTCGGCGCTTACCGATGCGATGCTGTCGCTGGGTGTGAAATTCCATATGGACAGTCGTGCGGTAGCCATTCGCAAAGAGGATGAACGGGTGCATACACGGCTCGAATGCGGTGAGGAAATCGTCTCCGACGCCCTGCTCTATGCTCAGGGCAGGGAGCCGAACAGCAGCTACTTGAAGCTCAATCAGGCCGGTGTGCAGGTGGATGATGGCTGGATCGGCGTCAATGGATTTTTCCAGAGTAACGTGCCGCATATCTATGCAGTCGGGGATTTGATCGGTCGCCCGGCACTGGCCGCGACGGGTATGGAGCAGGGGCGTATCGCAGTGATGCATGCCTTCGGTGAAAAGGCGCCGCGCATGGCTGATAATATGCCGATGGCTATCTATACCATTCCCGAGATTTCCTATGTTGGCAAAACAGAGAAGGAATTACGCGTCGAGGGAGTGGATTATGTGGTTGGTCGCGGCCGCTTTAGCGACAGTGCGCGAGGTCAGATTATCGGTGAGGAAACCGGTATGCTGAAGCTCAATGTGGAGCGCGCCACGCGAAAAATTCTCGGTGTGCATATTGTCGGTGAATCAGCCAGCGAACTGGTGCATATCGGGCAGTTGGTGATGAATCTGGGCGGCACGGTGACCGATCTGGTGCGTAATGTTTTCAACTATCCGACGCTGGCCGAATGCTACAAGCTTGCCGCACTCGATTGCCTGGCCCAGTTGCATCAGCAAGCCGGGCAGGATGCCACAACAGGTCGGGAATCATGTCTTGATCCTTCTCCCGAGGGGTTGTTCACAGCTCCTAATTAGCCTGAAACGCCTCGAGAAGCGCTGCTTTGAGGGCTGGATTTTCGTCCAGATTGTCGACGCCCAGATGCTTGCTTGCAATGGCTTGCAGGGTGCTGTGAATTTTCTCTCTCTGCCAAGCGTCGTGCAGCCCATCGATATCAATCACGCCATGATCAAAAAAATCGACGACGAGCCCTGATGGCTCGGAAAATTCAATGTTCTCCATCTCCATGACATCAAATTCGTAACCGTGAAGGCTGATGCCGTTCTCCGACGCCAGCGTTTGGTAAATGTGGCGCATCGGTTCGCCGTGGCGCATGCAGGTGTCCATGTCTATCACAGCCGAAAAAGCATATCTGATGCCCTTGAAGTAAAATTCGATACTGGCCAGAACGGTGTTTTGCATAGTGATCCCCTGCGTAATTTGAATTGGTTTACGGCAAGAACAGCGCGATTCGGAGCTGATGTTAGCTGCTCATGTAGGGGTGTCCATGCCTGTTGGCGGTCTGGGCGAATGCCTTCGGGCGGGATGGTTCACCTGCTCGTTTTAAGGCTTTCGCAGGCTTGACAGTAGTCGTTCTGTGTTGATAGTTACGCAACGGCTGAAATGGGTGTCTTCCCACGTAGCCGTTTCTGAGGGAAATGTCGTTTTACCGGAGGGGTCATGGGCGCAGAATATCTGGCCACGCAATATGCACCGATATTTATTTTTATCGTGATTGCCTTTGTTATGGGTGCCGCCCCCCTCGTGCTCACCGTATTGGTTGCTGCCCAGAAGCCCGATGCCGAGAAGTTGTCTGCTTATGAGTGCGGTTTCGAAGCTTTCGAGGATGCGCGCATGCAGTTCGATGTGCGCTTTTATCTGGTCGCCATTCTTTTTGTTATCTTCGATATTGAAACAGCCTTTATGTTCCCGTGGGCCGTGGTGCTGGATTCCATCGGCCTGTTCGGGCTGATTGAAATGCTGCTCTTCCTGTTCATTCTGGTAGTCGGTTATGTCTATGCCTGGAATAAGGGGGCACTGCAGTGGGAATAGAAGGAGTCCTCAGCAAGGGTTACGTCACCACCACTGCCGACAAGGTTATCAACTGGGCGCGAACCGGTTCTCTGTGGCCGATGACCTTCGGCTTGGCCTGTTGCGCTGTGGAGATGATGCATGCCGGCGCTTCGCGTTATGATCTGGATCGTTTCGGTGTGGTGTTCCGCCCGTCTCCTAGGCAGTCCGATGTGATGGTTGTGGCTGGCACCCTGTGCAACAAGATGGCGCCGGCGCTGCGTAAGGTGTACGACCAGATGTCCGAGCCGCGCTGGGTGATTTCGATGGGTTCCTGCGCCAACGGTGGCGGTTATTATCATTATTCCTATTCTGTCACGCGCGGTTGCGATCGTATTGTGCCGGTGGATATTTATGTGCCGGGCTGCCCGCCGACTGCGGAGGCGCTGCTCTATGGCATCATTCAGTTGCAGGAAAAAATCAAACGAACCAATACGATTGCGCGGTAGGGGTTGATGGCTAAAAAAGCGGCAAAAGAAAAGGTTGTGTCTGCGGACGTCGAAGCGCTGAAGAAGCAATTTGGCAAGCAGGTGTTGGCGGCTGCGCAGGGGATTGATATGCCTGCGGTGACGCTGGCCTACAAGTCGATTGTCGAGGTCTGCCATTTCCTCAAGCAGCAGGGCTTTGAGCAGTTGGTTGATCTGTGCGGCGTGGATATGAGCGAATATCCCGGCCATGATCCCAAGGCTCCGCGCTTTCAGGTTGTCTATCACCTGCTCAGCGTTGAGCACAACCGGCGCATTCGCTTGAAGGTGCCGGTTGATGAGCGTGATCTGGTTGGTTCGGTGGTTGAGGTGTGGCCGACTGCCAATTGGTTCGAGCGCGAATGCTTTGATATGTACGGTATCCTGTTTGTGAATCACCCTGATTTGCGCCGCCTGTTGACCGATTACGGCTTTGAGGGTCATCCCCTGCGTAAGGATTTTCCGTTGACCGGTCGTGTCGAGATGTTCTTCGATGATGCCCAGTGGCGTTGTGTGTATAAGCCGAACAAATTGGAGAATCGTGTGTTGATTCCCAGGATCTTCCCGGGGGTGGATCGTGGCTGAGATCAAGAATTATACCCTTAATTTCGGCCCACAGCATCCGGCCGCCCACGGCGTGCTGCGTCTGGTTCTGGATCTGGACGGCGAGGTGATCGAGCGTGCCGACCCGCATATCGGTCTGTTGCATCGCGGCACTGAAAAGCTTTTCGAATACAAAACCTACCTGCAGAACATCCCCTACTTCGACCGTTTCGATTATGTGTCGATGATGGCCAACGAGCATGCCTATGCACTGGCTGTGGAGAAGTTGCTCGGCATCACGCCGCCGGAGCGCGCGCAGTATATCCGCGTGATGTTTGCCGAGTTGACCCGCATCCTCAATCACTGCATGTGGCTGGGTGCTGTGGCCCTGGATATCGGCGCGATGACCGTGTTCCTGTACTGCTTCCGCGAGCGTGAGGATATCTTCGATTACTATGAAGAGGTAAGCGGCGCGCGCATGCATGCTGCCTATTTCCGTCCGGGCGGCGTAAGCCGTGAGCTTCCCGATGGTCTGCTGGAGAAGATTGCCGGCTTCACCGAGCGCTTTCCCGGTTATGTTGACGAGTACGACACCTTGCTCAAGGAAAACCGCATCTGGAAGCAGCGTAATGTGGATATCGGCATCGTCGATAAAGAGGCCGCTTTGGCCTGGGGCTTTACGGGACCTATGATCCGCGGTTCCGGCATTGCCTGGGATCTGCGCAAGACCCAGCCCTACGATGTCTACGATAAAATGGATTTCGACATTCCGGTCGGTGTGACCGGCGACTGCTACGACCGCTATCTGGTGCGCGTCGAGGAGATGCGTCAGTCGAATGAGATCATCAAGCAGTGTATTGCCTGGCTGGCCGAAAATCCCGGTCCGGTCACCGTCGATGACTACAAGCTGACCAGTCCGCCGCGTGACGTCATGAAAGAGGATATGGAAGCGCTGATTCACCACTTCAAGTATTTCTCCGAGGGTTACCCGGTGCCTGCTGGCGAGGTGTATGCGGCGGTTGAGCATCCCAAGGGTGAATTCGCTGTTTATCTGGTTGCCGACGGCTCCAACAAACCGTATCGCATGAAGGTGCGTGCTCCCGGCTTTGCGCATGTCCAGTCGCTGGATTATATGGTGCGCGGTCATATGATCGCCGATGTGGTGGCCATTCTGGGAACGCAGGATATCGTATTCGGGGAGGTTGACCGATGAGTTCGGCCACGAATCCAGTCTTTTCCGACGCCCGCATAGCGGAAATCAAAGCTCTGGTGGAGCGCTATCCGGCACCGCAGGCAGCGCTTCTTCCTGTGTTGCATCTGGCGCAGGAGGATTTCGGCTACCTGTCGATGGAAGTGCAGCAGATGGTGGCCGACACGCTCGGCATTCGCCTGATGGCTGTGCGTGAGGTTGTGACCTTTTACACCATGTTCCGTGAGCAGCCTTGTGGTACCTACCTGATGGAGGTGTGCACCAATCCCAGTTGCATGCTCAATGGTGCCAATGAACTGGCTGCGCATATGTGCGACAAGTTGGGCATCAAGCTTGGCGAAACCACGTCCGACGGCCTGTTTACAGTCACCGAAGTGGAGTGTGCAGGCGCCTGTGCCGGTGCGCCGGTGGTGCAGATTAACAATGCCTATCATGAAAAAGTCGATGCAGCGCATATCGATGCATTTATCGAGAAAGCCAAATCAGAAGGAGGGGCAGCATGATTTCCTCCGATCCGACGCAGGTGAAGGCTATCTGCTTTGACCGTATCAACATCAAAGATCAGACCAAGCTGGATGTCGCACGGGCCAATGGCGCCTACGAGTTTCTGCCGACGGTACTCAAGGAGTTCAGCTCCGAGAAGATTATCGCCGAAGTGAAAGCATCCGGCCTTCGCGGGCGCGGTGGTGCGGGCTTCCCGACCGGGCTTAAGTGGTCATTTGTGCCGCGCAATACCGGCAAGCCGATTTACCTGCTGTGTAATGCCGATGAGGGTGAGCCAGGCACATTCAAGGATCGCGACATCATGCGCTTCGATCCGCATCTGCTTATCGAGGGCATGATTATGGCCGGCTTTGCACTCGATGTGCGCGATACCTATATATATATTCGTGGCGAGTTCCTGCATGAGGCAAATGTGCTGAACGAGGCCATTGCCGAAGCCTATGCCGCCAACCTGCTCGGCGAACACATTCTGGGCAGTGATTTTTCCATGCATCTGACCGTGCATCGCGGTGCCGGCGCCTATGTCTGCGGCGAGGAAACAGCGCTGATCGAGTCGCTGGAAGGCAAGCCGGGCAGGCCGCGCTTCAAGCCGCCATTTCCGGCTGTGGAGGGCTATTACGGTTGTCCGACCGTGGTGAATAATGTTGAAACATTGGCCACCATCCCCGCGATCCTCAAATTCGGCGGAGACTGGCATGCAGCCATTGGCAAGCCGAACAGCGCGGGCATGAAGATTTTTTCCGTGTCCGGACACGTGAACAAGCCGGGTAACTACGAGGTGCCGATGGGCACGTCCCTGAAGGTTTTGATTGAGGAGTATTGCGGCGGCTTGCAGCACGGCTCGGTGCCCAAGGTGATTATCCCCGGTGGTTCTTCAACCCCCTGGCTGACTGCCGAGCATTATGATACCCCCCTGACCTTTGATGATATGGTCGCCGCTGGTTCGTTTATAGGTTCCGGCGCGATTATCGTGATGGATGAGACGGCTGATCTGTTGGCCGTTACCCGCCGCCTGGCGCATTTCTATGCGCATGAATCCTGCGGTCAGTGTACGCCATGCCGTGAGGGTGCGGGTTGGCTGGACCGGGTGTTGACGCGTATCGAGGCTGGCCAGGGTCAAGCCGGCGATATGGAGGTGCTGCAGGATGCAGCGCAGTACATGGCCGGGCGGACGATTTGTGCGCTGGCTGAGGGTGCGGCAGCTCCCGTGCTTTCGATCATCAAGTTCTTCCCTGAAGCAGTGAAGGCCGGAATTGTGGAGAAGGCAGCATGACGACCCTGTTTATCAACGATGTGGAAGTAACCGTCACGCCGGGAACCAGTATTCTGGAGGCCTGTCAGGCAAACGAGGCGGTTGTTCCTTACTTCTGTTACCACCCGGAGTTGTCGGTCGCTGCCAACTGCCGCATGTGTCTGGTTGAGGTGGAGGGTTGGCCGAAGCCGGCCGCTTCCTGCTCCACACCTGTATCCGAAGGCATGAAGGTTCGTACCCAGAGCGAAAGCCTGGATAAGGACCACAAGATGACAATGGAGTACCTGCTCATCAACCATCCTCTGGATTGCCCGGTGTGCGATCAGGGTGGTGATTGCAAGCTGCAGGATTATGCCGTCGAGTATGGCGCCTCCAAGGGGCGCTATGCCGATAAAAAACGTGTTGTAAACGATTACGAGTTGGGACCGTTTGTCACCACATCCATGACGCGCTGCATCCATTGCACGCGCTGCGTGCGTTTTGCCGATGAGATTGCCGGAACTGGCGATATCGGTGTGCTCAATCGTGGCGATCACATGAGTATTGCCGGCATTGTGGATGAATGTCTGAGCTCCGAGCTGTCGGGCAATCTGCCCGATGTTTGTCCGGTTGGCGCCCTGCTCGACGGGCCGTCAAATGATGTGTCGCGTCCGTGGGAATTAAAGCGCCATAAATCGACCTGCACGCAGTGTCCGAATGGTTGTGACATCCAGATTGAATCCCGCGGCACCGAAGTTATTCGCATTCAGACGGTCGCCGGCAGTCCCGAGCCGTGGCTCTGCGACCGTGGACGCTATGTGTACGACGCTTTCCGTTCGCAGAACCGCATTCTGGCACCGCGCGTGCGCGACAAGGATGAGATGTATGATGCAAGCTGGGACGATGCGATGCAGCGCGCCGTCGAGCAGTTGAAAGGTAAGCGCATCGGCATGATTATTTCTCCGTTCTGGAGTGTCGAGGGTTATACCGCCATCCGTCTGCTGCGCGATCTGGCATTCCCGGATGCGAAGGTTGCCTTTGATTTGCACCGTCGCGATATGCGCCCCTTCGCCTTTGAAGAGGGTTTTGTTGAGACAACGCAGCAGATTGAGGATGCGGATGAAGTGGTCATTCTCGGTTGCGATCTGCGCCAGCGTCTGCCGTTGATGATGCAGCGTCTGCGTAAGCGCCTGGGTAAAGGTAAATCCGTGACGCGTATCGGTAGCATGAATTACCGCACCAATGCGACAATCGGTAAGGAAGCCCTGATCAAGCCGCGCGACTGGGCGGCAGTGATTGCCCGTGCCATGCAGCAGGTAACAGATCTGGGCAAGACCGCAGCCGGCATGAAGGAATGGATGGCTGCTGTTGAGGGCCGCCATGAGGCAGGCAAGCTGCTTGGTGATGCGTTGATGTCCGAGTCCTGTTCCCTGATTGTCGGCGAAGAGATTCGCAGCCATCCCGATGCAGCAGCCCTGATTCATGGCCTGGATCTTCTGATGCGTGGTTGTGGTCATGCCGAGGCAGACGAAGACGGCCGCAATCTGGTCCCTGAGGGTATGAATGCGCAGGTTCTTTCCGCCGTGTTCGGTGATGTGCGTTGCAGTGCGGGCGATATTTTTGAGGCTGCCGGCAGAGGCGAACTTGATGCCATTCTTCTGGTTGGCAGCGATCCTGTTGGTGATGGTCTGTTTCCGGTGCAGGCGCGCAAGGCGCTGGATAGTGTGCCATTGGTTCAGGTGGGTGCGATTGCCGGTCAGGTCAGCGGCGGGGCGCAGGTGATGTTGCCGGCTGCTGCCTATTCCGAAATAGAAGGGACCTTCCTGAATATGGAAGGACGCGTACGCGTGGCGACCAATCAAATTCCATCCATAGGGCAGGAACGCCCGCTGTGGAAGGTGATGATGCGCTTGGTTCAGTCGCTGGGGCATGAGGTTCCGGTGGTGAGCCTGGATGAATTACGTCAACAGGTAGTGCGTTTCCTGCCGGGTCTGGGTAAGGCATGGAAAACCAACAAGGTGGACTCGTTCCTGATGCCGACGGCACGTAATGCCAAGGCAGTCTATCTGCCAGCCAAGGCTGATGCGGCCGCTGGCGAACTCGATGTGGTAAGCCGCTATTCACTTTATCGCGAGGGTGTCTGGGCGCGGGCCAGTGCGCTTTTGTCGCATGCCGGCGTGCTGCATGCGCTGGATGATGTGCTGGTGCATCCGGATACCCTGAAAGAACTGGGGCTTGAGCCGGGAGAGTTGACGGTGGTATCCGATCTGGGCGAGCAGACATTTACCATCGCTACGCGTGATGATGTATCGCCGGGCGTACTGTTTGTTGCCAAGCGGGGCGTAGCAGGTGATTTGTCCAATTCGGTCAGGGTTTCCCTGCGCGGAGGTGCGGCATGACTTGGCTTGATATGGGCATAACCGCAGGCATCTGGGCGCTGGAGATTCTCGCCATTGCCGTGCCGGTGGCATTGGGCGTGGCCTACATCACCTATTTTGAGCGTCGCATTATCGGCTGGATTCAGGTGCGCAAGGGCTGCAACCGTGTGGGCGTGGCTGGTCTGCTGCAACCGATTGCGGATGGTCTGAAGTTGATCATGAAGGAAACCATCATCCCGACGACGGCCAATAAGTTGTTGTTTGTGGGTGCTCCTCTGATCGCTCTGATACCGGCGCTGATAGCCTATGCTGTAATCCCCTTCGGCGAGACGACGCTGTTCGGTTTTTGGGATACGCCGCATGTGATGGCCATTGCCGATCTGAATGTCGGCGTGCTGTATGTGATGGCGATTGCCAGCCTGAGCGTGTACGGCGTGCTGATGGCCGGCTGGGCTTCGAATTCCAAGTACACATTTCTCGGCGCGATGCGCGCCACCTGCCAGATGGTGTCCTATGAAATCGCCATGGGTTTTGCCATCGTCACGGTGCTGATGATGGCCGGCAGCATGAATCTAAATGCCATCGTGCATGCACAGGCCGGCGGTTTCTGGCACTGGTATCTGATCCCGCTGTTCCCGATGTTCATGGTCTACTTTATTTCCGGATGCGCGGAAGCGGCACGTACGCCATTCGATTTGATCGAAACCGAAGAGCTTGTTTCCGGTTATTTCACGGAGTACTCCGGCATGTGGTTCGCCACCTTCTCGCTGGCCGAGTACGGCGCGATGATTCTTATCAGCCTGTTGACCTCGACCTTGTTCCTCGGCGGCTGGTATGCACCGCTACCGGTGCTTGATGTCATTCCCGGTATTTTCTGGCTGTTGGGTAAGACCATCTTCCTGATCTTTGTGTTCATCTGGTTTAGGGCGACCTTCCCGCGCTACCGTTACGACCAGATGATGCGCCTGGGCTGGAAGGTGTTCCTGCCGCTGACGCTGATCTGGGTGGCGGTCGTGGGCCTTGCCATCTATACGCCGGGCGTCTCCGACATCATCAACTTCTGGCGTCCGGGGGTTGGATCATGAGCCTGCTCAAGCGTGCCATTAAGACCTGGCTACTTACTGAACTGTTTATGGGCTTGATGCTTACCGGTAAATACCTGTTCAAGAAGAAGATCACCGTTGAATATCCGGAAGAGCGCACACCGCTTTCCCCGCGTTTCCGTGGCCTGCACGCGCTGCGTCGCTACGAAAATGGTGAGGAGCGCTGCATTGCCTGCAAGCTGTGCGAGGTGGTGTGCCCGGCACTGGCTATTATTATCGAATCCGAGGAACGCGCCGACAAGACTCGCCGCACCACGCGTTACGATATCGATATGACCAAGTGCATCTATTGTGGCCTGTGCCAGGAAGCCTGTCCGGTGGATGCGATTGTCGAGACGCAGATCTTTGAATATGCCTCGGAAACACGTGCAGCCTTGTACTACACCAAGGAAATGTTGCTTGACGTAGGCGATCGTAATGAGACGCAGATTGCTGCCAATCTCGCGGCCGATGCGCGTTACCGTTAGGACTGGGAGCGGAGGATAAATGTTGGAACTCGGGTTTTTCTACTTGTTTGCCGGACTGGCCGTCATTTCGGCCCTTGGCGTGGTGCTGTCCAGCAACACGATGCACTCCGTGATGTTCCTGATCTTCTGCTTCTTCAACGCTGCAGGCCTGTTCTTCCTGCTCGATGCCGAGTTCATCGGCATTATCATGATCCTTATCTATGTCGGTGCCGTAATGGTGTTGTTCATGTTCGTGGTGATGATGCTGGAGGTGAATTTCGCCAGCATCAGAGAAGGTATGCTGCAATACCTGCCGCTGGGCGGGATGATCGCCCTTGTCCTGTTTATCGAGATCATTGCTGCTACCGGAAGCGGCGTGTTTTCGCCGGAAGGCATCCCTGATCCTGGGCATGCTGCGCAACAGGTCAATAACACCGTTGAAATCGGCAAGATTCTGTACACCAAATATCTGCTGGGTTTTGAAATCGCGGCCATTATCCTGCTTGTCGCACTGGTCGGAGCTATCGTGCTGACCCTCCGTACACGTAAGGACGCCAAGTATCAGAATATATCCCGTCAGGTGAACGTGCGTCCGGAAGACCGCATGCATAAGGTGAAAATGTAATGGTACCTTTATCCTACTATCTGGCCGTCGCCGCCTGTCTGTTTGCGGTAGGCGTGATCGGCCTGTTTCTGAATCGCAAGAATGTCATCATCATTCTGATGTGTATTGAGCTGATCCTGCTGGCGGTGAATGTGAATCTGGCTGCCTTCTCGCATTTTCTGCAGGACCTGGGTGGGCAGATACTCGTCTTCTTTGTGTTGACGGTGGCTGCCTCCGAGGTGGCTGTCGGACTGGCCATTCTCGTAGCCTTTTACCGCAACCGTCGTTCGATCAATGTTGATGACATCAACACCTTGCAGGGATAGGGGGCGTTTGTGGAGCACATCATGCTAAACACCAACGAGTTACTGGCTATTCCTGCCCTGCCGCTGATTGCATCGCTGATTGTCGGTCTGTTCGGCTGGGCGCTGAAGGAAAAGTTGTCGCACACCATCACCACGGGCAGCGTGATTCTCTCCACGCTGCTTTCAGTGCATGTATTCACTCAGGTGCTGGGCGGGGCAAGCTTCTACGGCAATTTCTGGACATGGATGCTGTCCGATACCTTTGTCGTTCCCGTGGGTATGATGATCGATCAATTGACGGCGATCATGATGATCACCGTTACCATTGTGTCGGCCTGCGTGCATATCTACACCATCGGTTATATGCATGGAGATCCCGGTTATTCGCGCTTCTTCTCTTATATCTCGGGTTTCACCTTCGCCATGCTGGTGCTGGTCATGGGCAACAACTTCTTCACCCTGTTCTTCGGCTGGGAAGCGGTGGGTCTGGTGTCCTACCTGCTGATCGGTTTCTGGTTCAAGCGTGAGAGTGCCAACTTCGCTGCCCTGAAGGCGTTCATCGTTAACCGGGTAGGTGACTTCGGATTTCTGGTTGGCGTTCTTGGCATCTGGTATTACTTCGGCACCTTCGATTATCGCGAAGTGTTTGCCGCAGTCCCCGCGCTTGTGGAGCAGGGGCATACCCTGCACTTCTTTGGCTGGGAAATGACCGCCATTACCTTCATCTGTCTGTCGCTGTTTGTCGGCGCGATGGGTAAGTCCGGTCAGGTGCCGCTGCATGTCTGGCTGCCTGATTCGATGGAAGGTCCGACACCGATTTCCGCCCTCATCCATGCTGCAACCATGGTGACTGCCGGCGTGTTCATGGTGGCGCGCTGTTCGCCGATGTTCGAGTATTCTGAAACCGCATTGGCCGCTGTCATTCTTGTTGGCGCCGTCACTGCCTGGATGTGCGCGACCATCGGCCTGGTGCAGAACGACATCAAGCGCGTCATCGCATACTCAACCTGTTCGCAGCTCGGCTATATGTTTGTTGCCTGCGGCGTATCCGCCTATTCGGTTGGTATTTTCCACTTGATGACCCATGCCTACTTCAAAGCCCTGCTTTTCCTGGCCGCAGGTTCGGTGATTCACGCCGTGCTGGCCGAACAGGATATTCGCAAGATGGGTCAGCTTAAGAAGTATATGCCGATCACCTATATCACCATGCTGATTGCTGCATTGGCCTTGTCCGGCGTGCCGCCATTCGCAGGTTTCTGGTCGAAGGATTTGATTATTGAATCGGTCGGCGTTCGTGAATTGGGCTGGATTGGGGATTTTGCTTATTTCGCGGTTCTCAGTGGCGTATTCATGACCGCCTTTTACACCTTCCGCATGTTCTTCCTGACCTTCCACAACTCGGATCGCGTGCCTGCCAAGACCCGCTCTCATCTGCATGAATCGCCCAAGGTTATTACCATACCATTGATGATTCTGGCAGTCGGTGCCTTGGTCTCCGGTGCGTGGGGCGTGCTTGTTCTGGATGTGGCCAACCCTGAAATTGTGAACGGCTACTTTGGCACTTCCCTGTTTGTGCTTGATGTCCACAATCCACTGCTCGCCATTGCCGAGGAAGGCCATCACGCCTGGTATCACTTTGTGTTCAGCGCGCCGTTCTGGTTGGCTCTCAGTGGCATAGGCCTAGCCTTTGTTATGTACTTCCGCGAAACAGATATGCCCGGCAAGCTGGCCGCTGCTGCCAAGCCGGTTTATACCTTCCTGCTTAATAAGTGGTATTGGGATGAGCTGTATGAGCGCGCCTTGATGCGTCCGGCACAGTGTCTCGGCAATATGCTGTGGCAGAAGGGTGATCTGGGTATGATCGATAAGGGCGTCATTCACGGCGGAATCGTTGGCGGTGTGCTTGCCGGCATGAACCGTATGCGCGATGCGCAGACCGGATACGTCTATCACTATGCATTTGCCATGATCATCGGCGTGTTCGGCGCGTTGACGTATCTGGTACTGAAGGGATAGGGAGAGGAACGCATAATGGATCTGAATAACGTTCTGGGCTTCCCGATTCTGACATGGAGCATCTTCCTGCCGACGCTGGGAGCCATCCTGATCTGGCTGTTTGTGCGCAATGAGAATGTAGTGCGCTGGGCGGCACTGGTTGTTTCTGTCGCCACATTCCTGCTGACGCTGCTGCTGTGGGTGTATTTCGACAATAGCACCGCGCACATGCAGTTCGAGGAACTCCATCCCTGGATTGCGGCGTTTAATGTGAACTACCGCCTCGGCGTGGATGGCATTTCCATGCCGTTTATCATCCTGACCAGCCTGCTGACGGTGATTTGTATCATCTCGGCCTGGGACTGCATCAAGACACGGGTGAAGGAATACATGCTCGCCTTCCTGATTATGGAGACGACGCTGATCGGTGTGTTTGCGGCGCTGGATGCCATGCTGTTTTACTTCTTCTGGGAGGCGATGCTGATTCCGATGTATCTGATCATCGGCATCTGGGGCGGCAAGAATCGCGTCTATGCCACCATCAAGTTCTTCCTCTACACCCTGGCAGGCTCCGTGCTGATGCTGGTTGCCCTGCTGGCTATGTATTTCGAGGCCGGACAGACTTTCGATATTCAGGCACTGATGGCCTATCCGTTTGATTTCGACTGGCAGTTCTGGGTATGGATCGGTTTCTTTGTGGCTTTCGCTGTTAAGGTGCCGATGTGGCCGGTACATACATGGTTGCCGGATGCGCATACTGAGGCGCCGACCGCAGGCTCGGTGATTCTGGCCGGTATTCTGCTGAAGATGGGTGCATACGGTTTCCTGCGCTTCTCGCTGCCGATCTGCCCGGATGCATCACAGTATTTCGTACCATTTATTGTCGTACTCAGTCTGATTGCCGTGGTTTACATCTCGCTGGTGGCCATGATGCAGACGGATATGAAGCGCCTGATTGCCTATTCGTCGATCGCGCATATGGGTTTTGTCACGCTGGGAACGTTCATGTTCACGCAGCAGGCCGTTGAAGGTGCCATCTACGGTATGATCAGCCACGGTTTTGTGGCTGCAGCCCTCTTCCTTTGCGTCGGCGTGCTTTATGACCGCATGCACACACGCGAGATAGGGGCCTATGGTGGTGTGGTGAATGTCATGCCGATCTTTGCCGCGGTGATGATGCTGTTCTGCATGGCCAATGTTGCGCTGCCTGGAGCGAGTGCCTTCGTGGCGGAAATCATGGTTCTGGCGGGCACGTTCTCGGCGGATCAGTTGTATGGCATGGTGATATCCAGCAAGTGGGTGGCCGTGGCTGCTGCAACAAGTGTCGTGCTGTCGGCCTGCTATACGCTGTGGATGTACAAGCGGGTTGTGTTCGGTGATCTGGTCAAGGACGAGGTCAAGGCCATGCCGGATATGAATATGCGCGAGTTGGGTTTCTTCATGCCCCTGATTCTGCTGGTAATATGGTTGGGTATTTACCCCATGCCTGTGCTTGATGTGATGCATGCATCGGTTGCCAATCTGATTGTGCAGGCGACGGGGACCAAGCTGCCGGCCGCAGACCTGCTGGCGCAGGCAGAAATGCTGCAGCATGCAGTGACCCACTGAGGATGATGCGATGACCCCTGTGAATTTCCCGCTTCCCAACGTTATTCCGCTGATTCCGGAGATGTTCGTTGCCACGATGGCGATGGCCATCCTGATGCTGGACCTGTTTCTGCCCAAGGAAAAAAAGGTCTGGAATGGTTATCTTGCCATCCTGACATGTATTGCTGCTGCAGGCCTTACGCTGCTGGTCGGTTCGACCGAATCGGTTACCGCCTTCTACGGCTTTTTTGTGCTCGATCCGTTTGCCTCCTATGCCAAGCTGCTGATCTATGCAGGCACGGCATTGGCCATGATCCTTTCGCTGGATTATATCAAGGAAGAATTCGGTGTCGGCGAATACTATGTCCTGATGCTGTTTGCCATGCTGGGCATGATGATTATGGCTTCATCCCCGAACTTCGTGACCATGTATCTCGGTCTCGAGCTGATGGCCCTTTGCACCTATGTGCTGGTTGCCTTCCAGCGCGATGTGCTGCGTTCCACCGAAGCCGGGCTGAAGTATTTCATTCTCGGTTCGCTGGCCTCCGGCATTCTGCTGTATGGCATTAGCTTCCTGTATGGCGTTTCAGGCAGTTTTGATTTTTCCACCGTCGGTTCCGGCATCGCGCATAGCGGCAGCGCGGCACATTTTGCTGTGCTGCTAGGTCTGGTCCTGGTCATCGCCGGATTGGCCTTCAAGATTTCGCTGGCTCCCTTTCATATGTGGACACCGGATGCCTACGAAGGCGCACCGACGCCAATCACTGCCTTTATGTCGGTGGCTCCGAAGGTGGCCGGTCTCGTTATCCTTATCCGCGTGTTGGCGGATGCATTGCCCTCGCTGCAGGTCGAGTACGTCACGGTGTTCTCCTGGCTTGCCGTGCTAAGCATGGCTGTCGGTAATCTGGCGGCGATTGCGCAGCGTAATATTAAGCGCATGCTGGCTTATTCAACCGTCGGCCATATCGGTTTTATTATGCTCGGTGTGATTGCCGGTAATGCCGATGGCTATGCCGGTGTGCTGGTGTATATGACCATTTACCTGTTCATGAGCATGGGTGCATTTGCCGTGATTGTGTTGATGAATCGCGAAGGCATTCAGGGTGAGCTGCTGGATGATTTTGCAGGCCTTTCCAAGGTCCGTCCCGGATATGCATTGGCCATGGGCTTGTATCTGTTCTCGCTGGCCGGCATCCCCTTCCTGGGCGGCTTCTGGGCCAAGTATGTGGTGTTCATTGCTGCCATCGAGTCCGGGCATTTATATCTGGCGATTATCGCCCTGCTGTTCTCGGTTGTTGGTGCGTTTTATTACATTCGCGTGGTGAAATACATCTACTTCGATGAGCAGCGGGCTGATTTCAATTTTGTTGAGAATCGTCTGATGCAGGCCGCTGTTGCGGTCACTGCAATCGCTGTGGTTGCCATCGGCATCTACCCGCAGCCGGTTATCGACATCTGTAAGGCAGCCCTCGGCGGCATTATCTAGGGTCGTAACACCAGGCCTCTGGTTCAGCTGGACAGTGTATTAGGTTTCCTCTCTCCGCGTTGGGGGCGGTGAAGCAACGGGCACGACTGAAGTGTGGGGCCTTGCTGGTAAACGTTTTGTGCAGCTTGGTCCCGGTCGCGGGGCAAAGAACGCTTGCAATGAGGATGGGTTCTGAGTATAAATCGCGCCCTTTCAGATTTAACGGGAGTATATTGCAAATGAAAGCTGGCATTCATCCGGATTACAAAACCTCGAAGGTGGTTTGCTCTTGTGGCAATACCTTTGAAACACGCTCGACCGCGGGCGACATTCATGTCGAAATATGTTCGTCATGCCACCCGTTCTACACGGGCAAGCAGAAGATCATGGATACCGAAGGTCGCGTGGAGCGCTTCTACCGCAAGTACGGTAACAAGTCTGCGAACTAAGCGCGCAACGACAACAGGATTGGAGTAGATTATGTATGCAGTAATACAAACCGGTGGTAAACAGTACCGCGTTCAGGAAGGCGATGTCCTGCGCGTGTCAAAGCTGGCTGAAGAAGCCGGCAAGAAGGTTACCTTCGACAACGTTCTGCTTTTGGGTGAAGGCGAGGCCATCAAGGTCGGCGCCGATGCAGCCAAGGTGAGCGTCAGCGCTGAAGTGCTGGAGCAGGGTCTGGGCAAGAAGGTGGAAATCTTCAAGAAGCGCCGCCGCAAGCATTCACAGCGCACTATGGGCC
Source organism: uncultured Zetaproteobacteria bacterium (assembly GCA_964596375.1). Lineage (GTDB taxonomy): Bacteria > Pseudomonadota > Zetaproteobacteria > Mariprofundales > Mariprofundaceae > UBA1543. The sequence continues at coordinate 30,301 of CAZQTO010000002.1, forward strand.
ACCGTCAGGCTTATACTGAAGTGCGTATTACCGCTATCGGTGCAGCCAAGGCTGCGCCTGCTAAAGCTGCCAAGGCCGAACAGCCTGCTGCTGAAGCAAAGTCAGAAGCCAAGCCTGCCGCCAAGAAGCCGGTAGCCAAGAAGGCTGCTGCAACGGCCGAGGCCAAACCCGCTGCCAAGAAGCCGGCAGCTAAAAAAGCTGCCGCCAAGAGCGAAGAGTAAGGAGTAGAGCATGGCACATAAAAAAGCAGGCGGTTCATCCCGCAACGGACGCGATTCCAACGCCAAGCGCCTTGGCGTGAAGAAGTACGGCGGCGAAGCTGTTATTGCCGGTAATATTCTGGTTCGCCAGCGCGGCACCAAGATTCGCCCGGGCGACAATGTCGGCTGTGGTAAGGATTTTACCCTGTTCGCATTGATCGACGGTCAGGTGGAGTATTTCAAGAAGGCAGGCCGCACGACTGTGCGCATTGCTTCCTGATTACTTTTCCCTGCAAGGTTCGAAGGGCGCGAGCAATCGCGCCCTTTTTTTATGCATACAAAGGTAGCTGAGGTAGACTGACGGACATGCGATTTATTGATGAAGTGAATATTGAAGTGCGCGCCGGCAATGGCGGTGCGGGTTGTGTTGCCTTCCGGCGGGAGAAGTATATCCCCAAGGGTGGCCCCAACGGTGGTGATGGTGGACGCGGCGGGCATGTGATACTGCTGGCCAGTACACGCAAGAATACCCTGCAGGAGCTATACCTGAGAAAGCGCCTGATTGCCAAAAATGGTCAGCAAGGCAAGGGCTCAGATATGCATGGGCGCAATGGTGAGGATATCGAAGTTGAGGTACCCGTCGGAACCATGGTGCGTGATGAGGATGGCGAATTGCTGGCCGATCTTAAGATTGCCGGAGAGCGATATATCATGGCACGCGGCGGTCAGGGGGGGCTGGGGAATGCCAGATTCAAGACCAGCACCAATCAGGCTCCGCGATATGCCCAGCCCGGTGAACCCGGCGAAGAAGGCAGGCGCATGCTCGAATTGAAGGTGATGGCGGATGTCGGCCTGGTTGGCTTGCCCAATGCCGGCAAATCGACCTTTTTGGCGCGTGTCTCCAATGCCCATCCGAAGGTGGCGGATTATCCCTTCACCACGCTCAAGCCGATTCTGGGCGAGGTATTCACCGACGATTCGGATGCCTTCGTGGTGGCGGACATTCCCGGTCTGATCGGCGGTGCGCACGAAGGCAAGGGTCTCGGCATGCGTTTTCTGCGCCATGTCGAGCGCACCAAATTGCTGCTGCATCTGGTTGATGCCGCTAGCCTGAGTGGCGCAGGAATCGCCGATCAGATTGCCGAGGTAGAGGAAGAACTGAAGGGTTACGGCGAGTCGGTATGGGGCAAGACGCGGCTCCTGGTGGTGAATAAGATTGATGCGCTGGATCAGGAAGAGCGGGACAGCGTGCTCGGGGAAGCCGAGGCCAGCGGATTGCGTACCTTCATGATGTCGGCGGTGACCGGCGAAGGCGTGAAGGATTTATTGCATGCAGTGTATGGCGAGGTCAAGAAAATGCGTGAAGCAGAGGTGATAGAGGGATGATCCGGCAGCGCTCCGACATCAAAGGGGCACAGCGTATTGTGGTCAAGATCGGCAGCTCACTGCTAGCCGATAGCGATACGATGGACAGCGGTGCAGGTGGCGTGCAAATGGCGCGCGTGCAGCGCTTTGCCGATGAAATTGCCGCCTTGCATGCAGCAGGCCGGGAAGTGATTGTGGTGTCCTCAGGTTCAGTAGCCTTGGGGCGGGTTCATCTTGGCTGGGTGGGGCGCAAGCTTAGTGTGCATGAAAAACAGGCTGCTGCGGCTATTGGCCAGCCAGCCCTCATGCATGCCTACAAGGAGGCATTTTCCGGGCATGGTATCGGTGTAGCCCAAATGTTGCTCACCGCAGACGATCTGCGTAACCGGCGCCGCTATCTCAATGCCAGCAATACCGGGGAAACACTGTTGTCTGCCGGTGTGGTGCCGATTGTTAACGAAAACGACACCGTTGTGGTGCAGGAAATTAAATTTGGCGATAACGACAACCTCGGTGCACTGGTCAGCCTGCTGCTTGATGCCGACCTGCTGGTTATCATGACCGATGTGGATGCCTTGTACGACGCCAACCCGGCTGTCTGCTCCACGGCGCAGCGGATTGGGCTGGTGGAGTCAATCACACCTGAGGTGATGGATATGGCCGGTGCAACGAGCAGTCACTTCGGTACTGGCGGCATGGCCAGCAAGCTGAAAGCGGCACGTATCGCCACACGTGGCGGCGTGGCTACGGCTGTGCTCAGTGGCGACAAGCCCGACACGCTGGCCGCATTGCTTGCTGGTGCGGATATCGGCACCTTGTTTGCCTGCGGTGGCGATAGGCAGACCCGGCGCCAGCACTGGATTGCCGAGGTGCTGCATCCTGCCGGGCGTATCGAGATCGATGAGGGTGCTTCCCGGGCTTTGCTTGCCCACGGTGCAAGTCTTTTGCCGGTCGGCGTGCGTCAAATCGAGGGTGCATTCGACAAGGGTGAATGCGTTGAGATTGCCGCAGGCGGTCAGGTGATAGCGCGCGGCCTGTGTAATTACAATGCCGAGGAAATGCGCCGCCTGGCAGGCGTTGCCAGCGAGGATATCGAGCGGGTTCTGGGCTATAAGGATTTTTCATCGGTGGTGCATCGGGATAATCTGGTTCTGCTGCACGAGAAGGAGGAACAGGCGGGATGACAACAACGATTACGGTACAGGAAACCATGCGTTTGCTTGGCGAACAGGCCAGGCATGCTGCGGGCATCATGCGCATGGCGAATACGAATGCCAAGAATGAGGCCCTGCGAAGGGCGGCAGCACTGCTGTGCCGCGAAAAGAATGAAATTATTGCAGCCAATGCCCTGGATATGGAGGCCGGCAGGAAGGCCGGCCTTGATGCGGCCATGCTCGACAGGCTTGAGCTCACCGCAGCACGTATTGAGACCATGGCCCTGGGCCTGGAGCAGATTGCCCAACTGCCCGATCCGGTTGGAGAAATCAGCAATCTGGCATTTCGCCCGTCCGGCATTCAGGTTGGTCATATGCGCGTACCGCTCGGGGTGATCGGCATCATCTACGAATCGCGCCCCAATGTGACGGCCGATGCGGCAGCCCTGTGCCTGAAATCCGGCAATGCAGTGATTCTGCGCGGCGGTTCCGAGGCGATCCATTCCAACCGCGCTATTGCCGCCTGCCTGCGTCGCGCCATGCTCGACAGTCATCTGCCTCAGGATGCCGTGCAACTGGTGGATTCCACTGATCGCTCGCTGGTCGGCGAATTGATTCGTGCTGATAAATATGTGGATGTGATTATTCCGCGCGGCGGCAAATCGCTCATCGAGCGTATCGCCAGCGAGGCACGTGTGCCGGTGATCAAGCATCTGGATGGTATCTGCCATGTGTATGTTGATCGTGCTGCGGATCTGGAGATGGCCAAAAAAATTGCAGTGAACTCCAAGATGCAGCGCACCGGAGTGTGCAACGCCATGGAGACCCTGCTGGTGCATGCCGCCGTGGCCGATGCCTTTATTCCTGATGTGGCTGCGGCGCTCGGCGAAGCCGGAGCCACACTCCGCGGTTGCGCGCGCAGCTGTGCTCTGGTGCCCGGCATGCAGGCGGCAAACGAGGCCGATTGGGACACCGAGTATCTTGAGGCGATTCTGTCGGTACGTGTGGTGGATGATCTTGATGCTGCGATTGAACATATCGCTGCCCATGCTTCGGGGCATACCGAAAGTATTATCACCGCCGATTATGCGGCGGGCATGCGCTTTTTGCGCGAGGTGGATTCCTCTTCGGTGATGTGGAATGCCAGCACGCGTTTTGCCGACGGTTTCGAATATGGACTGGGTGCTGAAATCGGCATTTCCACCGACCGCCTGCATGTGCGTGGCCCTGTCGGACTTGAGGGGCTGACCACGCAGAAGTGGGTTGTGCTCGGGCATGGCGAGGTGCGGGCATAAGCGTATCGTTTAGGCGGCAGGGCTGTGCAGCCTGAGGCTCGCACTGAATGCATCGGTCTGTTTGGCGGCAGCTTTGATCCGCCGCATATCGGGCATGTGGCTTTGGTCGAGGCAGCACTCGACGTGTTGCGACTGTCTGCCGTATGGGTGATTCCAGCCGGAGTTCCGGTGCATCGAACCTTGTCCGGATACACCACGGCGGCGCAGCGCCTGCACTGGATGCAGCACATCTTTGCCGGGCATGACCGGGTGAGGGTACTGGATTGGGAAGTGATGGCTGCCGAACCACAGCCTAGCATCGTTACCTTGCGTCACTTCGTTGCGGCGTTTCCGGAGAAACGAGCTGTGTTGCTGCTTGGTGCCGATGCCTTTGCCGGCATGGACGGATGGGTGGATTACCCTGAACATGTGGCGCTGTGCGATGTGGCGGTATTCGGGCGAGAGGCCTGCAGTGCAGAAGGCGCGGGGGCGGCATTTCGTCCGTGCTTATTGGCCGACTGGCTGATGGGGCCTGCAGCACTTGGTAATCGAGTGGATGTCGGTGTGCCGCTTCCGCATGTGTCGGCCACCGAGGTAAGGTGCATGGCGGAGCAGAAAAAAAGTCTGGCGGGCAAGGTGCCTGAGTGTGTTCGCCGGCAGATTGAACAGGCCTATGCCGGATCGGCGGCCTTAAAGCAGGAGCGAGAGTGAATACATCAATTGAGACAATGTGCCGGGAAGTGGTTGAGGCCATTGAAGATAAGAAAGGCTCGGATGTGCTTGTCATCCGGGTTGAGGGGCGCTGCGCGGTCACCGACCGTTTTGTGCTGGCCTCCGGACGTAACGCGCGACAGCTGATGGCCATGGCGCAGGCGCTGACCGAGGTGGCGCACCGCTACGGCTTTGCGGCACATATCGAAGGCCGCGAGGCAGCCGAATGGCTGCTCATCGACATGGGCGATATTGTGGTGCATTTGTTCCTTCCCGAGGTGCGAGAATCCTTTCAGTTAGAGCGCCTGTGGCAGCAGCCGGCGGCGACAGAGCCGGTGGAGAAAGTCGACGCGCAGTGAAGCTGCGGTTGATTGTTGTCGGACGGGGAGCGGCCGATCTGGCCGATTTCGAGGCGCGATTCGTACAGCGCCTGCAGCCTTTCACTTCCTGTTCGATTATCGAGTTGCCCGACGGTAAGGGACGGCAGCCCACGCAGCGCAAACAGCAGGAAGCTGCATCCATTCTTGCTAAGGCTGGCAAGGGATTTGTGCTGTTTGATGAGCGCGGCAAACAGATGAACAGCATGCAGTGGGCCGAGTGGTTTGGCGCGCAGCAGGGCGATGCGCAGCTCGATTTTGTTATCGGCG
>CAZQTO010000002.1:35661-55666 GCA_964596375.1 uncultured Zetaproteobacteria bacterium
TGGCGTTCACGACTCGGTGCGTGCCGCGGCTGCCGCGACATGGGGTCTGTCGCAATTGACTCTGCCGCATCAGCTGGTTCGGGTTGTGGCTCTGGAGCAGTTTTACCGTGCCTGGACCATTCTTCGCGGTCATCCCTACCATCGGCCATGATGTTTTTTCCCCGACTGTTACTCCTTGCATTATTGTTGCTGACCGGTCTTCTGCCAGGCCAAGCTGTGGCGGGCGATGCCCGCTTGCAATTGGAGCAGATACGTCAGCAGCGCGCTGAACTCAAACAGGTCCGGGAGACGCTTGAAAAGCAACTGGGCAAGCTGGGTCAGGAGCTGATGCAGGTGGACACATTGCTGGTGTCAGCCTCTGCTGAGGCGCGACAGGCCCAGTCGGATGTGCGCGATGCGGACAGCCGTATCGCGGCCTTAAAAGATCAGCAGAGCGTACTGCTCGGCAAGACCAGGCGCTTGAAAGAACATATGCAGCATGAGGCAGTGCTGGCCTATCGGCAGGCCGGCAAATCCGCTCTGTGGCTGGATATGTTGTTTGATGCGAGGGTTGCGGATATACCGCACCGGCAATATTTGCTGTCACAACTGGTGCAACGGCAACAGCAGGACAGGATTGAATACACACAGCTTCAGCAGGAGTTGGCCTTCACGCAAAGCGAACTGGAGAAGCAGCGGATAGCCTTGGACGGTTTGCGCGTGGTCAAGGAAAAGCGCCAGAAGGAGTTGCAGGAGGCACGGGGCGGCAAGCAGAAGTTATGGGAGAAGGTAAGGCGCGATTCCGGCTTGAAGGCTGAGCGTGATGCACAGCTGGCGCGTCAGGAGAAGGCGCTGATGAAGCTTCTCAAGGGGCTCGGCTCCACCCTGCTTAATACGGACAATGTAGACGACTGGAAGCCGATTCGGCAGCTGAAGGGAAGCCTGCGCTGGCCGATTAACGGACGTATCGTGGCAGGCTTTCATTCCCCAACAGCGCCCGGTCGGGCCAGTCTGGCCGGTGTTCAGCTTGCACCGCGTCATGGCGGTGGGCAGGTTAAGGCGATTGCCGCCGGGCAGGTGCGATATGCAGACTGGTTCGGGGGTTATGGCCTGATGGTGATTGTGGATCATGGGGATGGCCTTATGACGGTTTATGCGCACAATGATGCGCTGTACAAGCGCCTCGGTGACTGGGTGGCCGAGGGGGATGTGCTTGCCGATCCCGGTAGCACGGGCTGGGTACAGAAGAAGCGGCTGTATTTCGAGGTGCGCGATGCCGGGAAACCGGTGAATCCGCAGCGCTGGTGTCGCCGCAGGGGTTGAGCCAGGCGATGAATAAGCAGTTTGGGGCAACAGTTATTTTGTCCCGGCTCACAGAGTCAGGCGGCTGCATGCATGATGCTGGCAACTGAAAAATATAATGAAGGAATGCGCTGCGATGTTGCAACGGACTCCTAATGCGATGAAACAGGATGGATATATGAGCTTTAGCTTGCGTAAATTGGGTTTGGTTTTCTTGGTCGTGTTGCTGGCCGGTGGCGGTTTCGTGTTGTGGCAAAGCGGGTTTACCCAGGCTGTGGCCGCGACCAACTATGAGCAGCTGCAGAAATTCTCCAAAATCATGGAGATGGTCCGCCGTTCCTACGTGGAAGAAGTGGATGATGAGGCGCTGATTGATGGCGCCCTTTCCGGCATGTTGAGCAGCCTTGACCCCCATTCGACCTATCTCGACAAGGATATGTACAAGCAAATGCAGGTCGACACATCCGGCAAATTCGGCGGCCTGGGTATTGAAATCACGGCAGCTGAGGGTGCTATTCGCATCGTCGCCCCGATTGAGGATACGCCTGCTGACAGGGCCGGGATTCTGGCTGGCGATTTAATCGTTAAAATCGATGATCAGCTGACCCGCGATATGTCGCTGCCGGAGGCGGTGAAGCTCATGCGCGGCAAACCGGGCACGCCCATCGTGCTTACCATTGTGCGCAACGGAGAGCATCAGCCTTTGGAGATTCGCATCGTGCGCGACATCATCAAGGTCAAGTCGGTCAAGAGTGATTTCGTTGCTCCCGGCTATGCCTATCTGCGCATTACCCAGTTTCAGGAACGCACCGCCGAACTGCTCAAGGCTGATATAGATGCGTTGAAGAAGAAGGCTGGCGGCACCCTTTACGGTGCAGTGTTGGACTTGCGCAACAACCCGGGCGGCCTGCTGGATCAGGCAGTTGCAGTCTCTGATCTGTTTCTCGAGAAAGGTGGGATTGTCAGTACCAAGTCGCGTACCGGACGCAATATGTCTTTTGAGGCAAAAACAGGAGATGAGCTCGATGGCGTGCCGTTGGCCGTGCTGATTAACAATGGTTCGGCTTCTGCCTCCGAGATTGTTGCCGGGGCCTTGCAGGATAATCACCGGGCCGTGCTTCTCGGCATGCAAAGCTTCGGCAAGGGCTCGGTGCAGTCGGTGGTGGGTCTGCCCGATGGTTCTGCCATCAAGTTGACCACAGCGCTCTATTACACGCCGAGCGGTCGCTCTATTCAGGCGACCGGCATTGTACCTGATGTGATGGTGGAGGAAGTCCGTCTGAGTGCGGTCGAGAAGAAGGATGATGAGAGCAAGGCCAAGCCTGCGCGGGTTTTCGAGCGTGACCTGAAGGGGCATCTGAACAACGGTGGCAAGTCTGGCGGAAAGGAAAATACGGATACCATGCAGGGAGAGCCGAGTGCAGCCATGCAGCAGCGACTGGGGCAGGATGCCATCTTGCTGCGTGCGCTTGATTTGCTGCGCGGCGTGCATGCCATTCATGCCATGACGACGCACTGAACAAAGCAAGCAGACAGCAGGGTTAAAGAATGAGTCGCCGTTCGCGCCCGGCATGGGTGTATGTATTGCTGACATCACTGCTTGCTGTGTTGCTGCTGACGCTCTGGTTGGGCGAGGATAGCGGAAATAAGCAAGTTATCTCGCCGCAAGCGACGCCCCCTGATGTGGTGTTCGAGGAATTCGCGCTTCATGATGCTGAGCCATCGAAGCCTTTAGCCAGGGAAAAAATGAAATTGCCGATCATGCCCGGGAAGCATGGCGGCATTGCCCTGATTCTTGATGATGTGGGCTACGATCTTCCAGCCTTGCGTCGGGCGCTGGCCTTCAATCTCCCCATGGCGATTGCCATCCTGCCCAATGCTCCTCATGCGGCCGAGGCTGCGCAACTGGCTCATAAAGCGGGCTATCCGGTGATGCTGCATATGCCGATGGAGCCTGCCAATGCGCACTATCGGCAACAGATGGATAGCTCTTTCATACGCGTCGGGATGCCACGCGAAGAAGTTCGCCGGCTGATGGCCGAGGCGCTTGCCAAGGTGCCGTATGTTGAGGGTGTGAATAATCATATGGGCTCAGGGCTGACAGCGCTGGAGGAGCCGATGCGCTGGGTGATGGAGGTATGCAGCGAGCGGAATCTCTTTTTTATCGATTCGCGTACCAATAAGGATACAGTTGCGGCCCGAATAGCCAGTGATAGCGGCTTGCGCTGGGGTGAGCGGCGCGTCTTTCTGGATGACAGCGTGGAGATCGAGCTGTTGAAAAAATCATGGCGGAAAACCAGAGCAAGATTGGCAAAAGACGGGTTTGTTATTGTGATTGCCCATCCGCACAGGGAAACACTGGATTTTTTACAGCAGGCGGTGACTGCTGAGGACAGAGCAGCCATGGTGCCGCTCAATAGCGTGCTGTTTCCTGCCGTCAGGCATGGTCAAGCAACAGCTTCCAAGGATTGAGCCGCTTTTGGATAGCCGGTGTTTGACTGTCCCGTCTGTGGCGGGGAGTATTGTGCAATGCCGCATGTGACAAGAGGTATAAGGCTTTGATTCAGAAAGAATTTCATACTGTGTTGATACCAATTCGGTTGCGCTGCATCTGCGCCATGCTGGGTTGTATGTTGCTGCTCATGCCGGCCACGGCAAGCATTGCGGGGCCGGTTGCTCCGGCAGCGCTCGAGGAAGGTAAGCGTGCCCTGCAACTGTTGGACAGTGTTGATGAACCATTGGTTCGAGATATGCCGCCGATTGACCTGGCGATTCTGAAGGCTGCAGGGGCCTTGCGTGTCGGCGAGCCTGAGCAGGCTATTTCAACCCTGCAGGAAGCGCGCAAGAAGGACAGCGCGCTTCTTGATGATCCCTTGGCGGCGATGATTGAGGCAGAGGCTTACCGGCGCTCCGCCATTCGCGCCGTGGCTCGTGCCGGTGATTATGCGCGCGGCCTGAGTAATGAGGAGCAGCAACTGCAGGGTGCGGATCTTTCGCAGGGCATGGCTGAAGCTGATCAGCGGCTGCGAGCCTTCATCGATCGTATCGATGGCATCGCCGGTGTACCGCTTGCCTTGCTGGATGTCGGCAGTGATATAAAAAACGTGTTTCTGGTCGACAAGGGACGCTCGCGGATGTTCGTATACGAACGTGATGCGGCAGGCGATTGGCAGCGCATTTCGGATGAATATGTGGTCACTGGTGCGAAGGCCGGGGATAAGTTGATAGCCGGCGATAAACGCACTCCGAACGGTGTGTACCGTTTTGTGCAGAAGCTCAGCGGAAGTAAGCTGGACGATCGCTACGGGCCGGCGGCCTTTCCCATCGATTACCCGAATGAAATAGATAAGTTGAATCACAAGAATGGCGGGGGTATCTGGATGCATGGTTATCCGTCCGGTGTAGACCGTCGTCCGCCGCGCGACACCAAGGGCTGTTTCGCTCTGCCCAATGAGCGTCTGCTGGCCATGGCAGAGCATGTGCACCTGGGGCAAAGCTGGGTGGTGGTTGGCGAGCATTTTGTTTTTGGCGAGGCGCAAGCAAGACAGGCCCTGCGCGATGATGTGCTGGCCTCGCTCAAGGCATGGAGCAGAGATTGGGCTTCGCGCAACAGTGATGCATACCTTGCCCATTATCACCCGAAGTTCCAAAGTGAAACGCGGGATTTGGCTGCATGGTCGGCCTATAAACGGCGTGTAAATGCCGCCAAGAGCTTTATTCATGTGTCACTGGATGACTTCACCCTGATACGGGTGCCTGATCCTGTTGGCTTTAACGAAATGGTCGTCGCCGAGTTCAACCAGGACTACGTGTCGGACAATTTTGCCGATATAAGCCGCAAAAGGCTTTATCTGGTTCGCGACCACAAGTCCGAGGCGTGGCGCATCCTGATTGAGAAGGTTGTGGCAAAGTGATGTCTAATGGCATCTGACGAAAAGCCTGCTTCCGGCGTTAAGGATCACGCCACAAGGCGGGTGCATCAACTGGCCGAGGAAAACAGGCAGTTGCGACAGTATGTTGCTGAGGTCATGGAGCGTCTGCGCGAGAACGAGCGCTTGTTCGCCCGGCTGTTCGATCTGGAATCGAAGGTGCTGGCCTCTTCCGATCCCGAGGACCTTTGTTTTGCCTTGTTGCGCGGTCTGCGCAGCAATTTCGATCTCGATATGGTGCGATTCTGGTTTTCCCGGTCCAGTTTTATCGGTGGGCGGCAGATGGATGGTGTGTCCGAACGCGATCTTGTGTGGCTTGAAAAGGGCGAAATCGAGCGTATGGGACTGGACCAGAAGCATGTCTGGCTGATGCAGCTTAGCGACAAGAAGGGTTTCGACTGGCTGGAGGGGCGCGATCATCATCTGGCCTCCATGGCGCTGCTGGTGCTGGGCGATTTGCAGCATCCTTTCGGGGTTCTGGGGCTGGGTTCTGTGGATGGCGAGCGCTTTCAGCCGGGCAAAAGTGCTGATTTTCTGCAGCACCTTGCGCAGGTAGTTGGTTTGTCGCTGGAGAATGCCGTTTCACGCGAGCGCCTGGCAAGGTTGGCCATTACAGATTCCCTGACCGGCAGTCATAATCGCCGTTTTCTGCAGCCGCACAGTCATCAGCCACTATCCAAATGGTTCGGTACCGGGGTTGATGTCTGTTGCCTTTATATTGATGTGGATGATTTCAAATCGATCAATGAGCGCTTCGGGAATGAGGCTGGCGACGATGTGCTGAGTCAGCTTGCTTCCACGCTTGATGGCGTTGCTCGTGCGCAGGATCCGCTGATTCGCATGGGTGGCGATGAGTTCGCACTGTTATTGCCGGGATGCCCTTTACACAAGGCGCAAGAGATCGCCGGCAAACTGATACAAGCCTGCAATGCCATCGAGACGCATGATCAGCGAATCAGCGTCAGTGCCGGCCTTGCTTCGGCATCCGCGGGAGAAGAAAAGCGGGTCAAGGATTTGATCACTGATGCCGACGAGGCCATGTATGTGGCCAAGGCCCTGGGAGGCGGACGCTTTGAGCTGGCCGGGCAAGCTGCCAATTCATGAATGAGACTTTCTGAAGCTATTGTCGCGTTTCTTAAGCAGATGCGAGATGTTCGTCTTGCCTCACCCCATACAGTGGATGCCTACCGTCGCGATCTGAAGAATTTTATTGCCCAGAGCGGGGAAATGGCGCTGGTTGATGTGCAGCGCAGGCATGTGCAGGACTGGCTTGTGGCCCAACATGCAGCCGGACGTGCTCCCGCCAGTCTGGCCCGCAGGCTCTCGGCACTGCGCAGCATGTTTGATGCTGCCGTGCGGGCCGGTTGGTGCACAGTCAATCCGACCGATGGTATGACGCCGCCAAAACAGTCCAAGCGCCTGCCTCGCACCCTGTCGGCCGAGCAAACTTCATTATTGATGCAGCCTACCGATGCGATAAGCGATTTGCGCGATGCGGCGCTACTGGCTGTGATGTACGGCTGCGGCCTGCGGGTTTCCGAGGCTGTAGGTCTGGATTTGGTCGATCTCGATATGCAGTCCGCCGAGATGCGCGTGCACGGCAAGGGTGGCAAGGAACGTATTTCCCCGATGCCCGAAGGCGTATGCCGGTTGATGGGCGAGTATCTGGAGATTCGTCTGGCAAATGCCGACATGCATCAGCAGGCACTGTTTCTCAACCGGACAGGAGGGCGGCTTTCCCCGCGCAGTGTGCAACGCATGCTCAAACAAAGAGCGCTGGCGACCGGCGCCGATACAACATTAACACCACATCGTCTGCGTCATTCATTTGCTACCCATTTACTGGCCGGAGGCGTCGATCTGCGCGCCATTCAGGAATTGCTCGGGCACGCCTCGCTGTCCACCACTGAGCGCTACACCCATCTGGATATCGACAGGCTTAGCGGTATTTACGACGCAGCCCACCCGCGGGCCAGAAAGCACTGAGCGATTAAATTTCGAAAGAAGGGTTGTAATTGCTTGTGGAATCAGTGACTTGCAAAGGGCATGTGCTCGTCTTCACTCAAAATGAAGCTGGCTTCCCGGAGGTTGGGGTCGGCATGGGAATTACGGTAGGGCTGGTCAAGGGCATCATGCACACGGTGGGTCGCACCGTGGTAGGGGTGGTGGAATTGGTCACCTTCTTTATTCCAAGCAAGGAATTTATAGAGCCGCGTTATGTTTGGGAGCCTTTTGAAAAGGATACCACGTACGGATCAAAGAAGCGCTGTCCAGGGATAGTGAGTGGCGGGGCAGGTCCCGGTCATTTTTTTATTTTGCCGTGCTTGGGCTGGTAATCCCGCGTCGTGCCAGTTCATCGGCGCGTTCGTTCTCCTCGTGGCCTGAGTGCCCCTTGACCCATTGCCAGCGCACCTCATGCCCGGCTGAAAGCTTGTCCAGCTCCTCCCAAAGGTCTTGATTGGATACTGGTTTCTTGGCGGCATTCTTCCAGCCGTTTTTCTTCCAGGCGTGAATCCATTCCGTCATGCCCTGCACGACGTATTTCGAATCGGAATGAATGGTGATGGCACAGTGTTTTTTCAGGGCGCGCAGTGCTTCGATAGCAGCCTTGATTTCCATGCGCTGGTTGGTGGTATGCCCCTCGCCGCCGAACAGTTCTCTTTCATGCCCGCCCATGCGCAGCAGTACTCCCCACCCACCTGGCCCCGGATTGCCGGAGCAGGCGCCATCGGTAAAGGCTTCGACCACTGGTTTTTTACTCATGCGCCGATTGTGACGGCAAGGACGGTTGAAAGCCACCTCATCCGAGCATATGGGCGCCATTCACTTTTTTTTCATGTTAGATGAATACGTTGACTCAGATTTTTCGATCTGAACTGAATTCTGGAGGATGTGCATGCCATGGAAATCTACACTTGGAGTAATGCTGCTTTGCTCCGCCGGAATGGTTTTGATGGCTGATCCGGTTGTGGCGGGAGAGCAGAAGGCAACCTTTGCCGGCGGCTGTTTCTGGTGTGTTGAGCACCCTTACGATCATCACAAGGGTGTATTGGCAGCTGTCTCCGGTTATACCGGTGGGCTGCAGCCGAACCCTTCCTACGAGCAGGTCTCGGCGGGTGGTACCGGCCACGCTGAAGCGGTAGAGATCACCTTTGATCCGCAGAAAACCTCGTATGCAGAACTGCTCGATACCTTCTGGAAGCAGATTGATCCTACCGATGATGGCGGGCAGTTTGCCGATCGCGGCAGTCAGTACCGCCCTGTGATTTTCTATCATGATGGTGAGCAAAAACGATTGGCCGAAGTGTCGCGCGATGCCTTGTTTGCCTCCGGCCGCTTTGAGCGACCGATCGTTGTGGATATCGTGCCGGCCTCCACCTTTTATCCGGCAGAGGACTATCATCAGAACTACGCCGACAAGAATCCAATCCGTTATCGTTACTACCGCTACAATTCCGGTCGCGACCAGTTTCTGGAGCGCATCTGGGGCAATAAGTAGCCTATTCGCAAGCATCCTGCGTATAGCAGGAACGACGTTTCGGTGGATTGCACTACACTCTGTTTTCGCCCTCTCTTGTTCATGGATTTTATATGTGGCGGTATAAGCCAAGCGCCGAACAGTGGGCAGATTGACAATCATCGCTTTACATTCGGGAAATACAGTCTAAAAAAGAAGTACGACTCGCCAATGACAGGAAGGATGAGTGCGCGCTGTTTGCGAAGCTGAGCAAGCAGACAATGAACGAAGGAGGAAGTGATGAAGACGATGTTTAAGATGATGATGGTTACGGTGTTGGCGATGGCCTTTCCTTTGATGGCTGCGGCAGAAGATCAAACCACCAAGGGAACCAAGCTGGGTAAGCTGGAATGCCAGACGGTGGCCGGCTCAGGCACCAATCTGTTGATTCACTCTACAGTCGATGTGGCCTGCACCTTCACCTCGACAGCTGGTGAAAGCGAGCATTACAAGGGTGAGACAGGCGTCGGTCTGGGTGTTGATCTGACCTTTGATAAGGAGTCGAATTTTGTCTTTGCAGTGATGGCTGCAGACTTCAAAAAGGGTTCATATAAATTTGCCGGCAAGTATTTCGGTGCAGGTGCAGATGTCACCGTCGGTCGTGGTATTGGTGCCGGGGTGCTGATCGGTGGCAGCAAGAAAAGTGTGTCTCTGGAGCCGATTGGACTGAGTGCAACCAAGGGTGCAGGTGTCAGCGGCGGTTTGACCTACCTCTATTTGGAGCCGGACATGACCGCGGACTGATTGAGCCTCGTTTGAAGATAAAGGGGCCGGTTATCCGGCCCCTTTATTATTCAGCAAATGATGCCTGGCTGATGCCGTTCAGACTGCGGACAGCCAGTCGGCATGCTCTGCGCTGCGCCCCTGCACCACATCAAAGTATTTCTTCTGTAGCTTGGCAGTGATCGGGCCGAGCGAGCCGGAACCGATGATGCGTCCATCCAGTTCGCGGATCGGCGTGACCTCTGCAGCGGTGCCTGTGAAGAAAGCCTCGTCGGCGACATACACCTCGTCGCGCGTGATGCGTTTTTCGCGCACCTCATAACCCTCTTCCCGTGCCAGTTGAATTACCGTACTGCGAGTGATGCCATCAAGCGCACTGGTCAGCTCGGGTGTGTAAATTACACCGTCGTATACCATAAAGAAGTTCTCACCGGAGCCTTCGGTTACGAAGCCGTCGACATCAAGAAATAGTGCCTCGTCATAGCCGTCACGCAGCGCATCAGCGAGCGCCAGCATTGAATTGATGTATTGTCCGTTGGCCTTGGCCTTGCACATGCCGATATTCACATGGTGGCGGGTGAATGATGAGGTGCGAATGCGAATGCCCTTTTCCAAGGCTTCCTTGCCAAGATACGCACCCCAGTTCCACGCCGCGACAATAACGTGCGTCTTCAGGTTGTCGGCACGCAGACCCATGCCTTCCGAACCGTAAAAGCACATCGGGCGGATGTAGGCGGAATCAAGACCGTTGTCGCGCACTGCTGCCAGCTGAGCTGCGTTTACCTCATCCTTGGAATACGGCATCGGCATGTTCATGATCTTTGCCGAACGGAACAGGCGATCGGTGTGTTCCTGCAAGCGAAAGATGGCTGTGCCACCAACGGTATTGTAGGCACGTACGCCCTCAAAAACGCCCATGCCGTAATGCAGGGTATGGGTCAGTACATGCACCTTGGCTTCGCGCCAGGGGACCATTTCACCGTCAAACCAGATAAATCCATCGCGGTCGGCAAAGTTCGGTGTCATGTGCTTTCTCCTTACATTCAATCGAGACGCGGCAATATAAAGGAATTCCGCCAAGGCGGGAAGGCATTGACAGGATGCCTGGAGAAAAGTCTGGAGAGGATCTCTTGCCGCGTCTCTCATATCAGCTAGGCTGTTGCACCGTTCGGATGGTCATGCATGATTGCCGTGCTTATCCGGAGTCAGGACAGGAAGGTTGTGTGAAATGATCCGCTGCAAGGCGCTGACAAAAATATTTGGTAATGCCGCTGCGCTTGACGGCGTGGATATTCATGTCCGTGCGCACAAGACAACCGTCATCATGGGCGGCTCCGGTTCCGGCAAGACCACGCTATTGCGTCTCATTGCTGGTCTTGATAAGCCTACAAGCGGTGATATCTATTACGGTGACGAAGACTTGATCCACATGCCGCGTCGCCGTCTTTACGAACTGCGCCAATCCATGGGAATGGTGTTTCAGTATTCTGCACTGCTCAATTCGATGGATGTTTATGACAATGTGGCATTCACGCTGCACGAACACAGCAATCTGGATGAGGATATTATTCGCACCATTGTTACCATGAAACTGGAGCAGGTAGGGCTGCGCGGCATGGAGCACCTGATGCCTTCCGAGCTTTCCGGCGGCATGGCCAAGCGCGTGGCGCTGGCCCGTGCCATGGCCATGGATCCGAAGATTATCTTCTTCGATGAGCCGACCTCCGGACTTGATCCCATTTCCGCAGGCGTGATTACCTCATTGATTCATGATCTGAGCATCAAGTCGCATCATACCTCTGTGGTGGTAACACACGATGTCGATGCGGGCCTGCGCATTGCCGATCATGTGGTGCTGTTATGGCAGGGTAAGATTATTGCCGAGGGGAGTGCCGACGACATCCGTCATAGCGAGGATGCGCGCGTGCGCCAGTTCATTGAGGGCAGCCCGGATGGCCCGATTCCCTTTTCCCGCAGCTCGACAACCTATGTTGATGATCTTTTGCACAAGCCCGGTACCGTGAGGATTAAGGAATGAACGCGGTTGTCAGAACCTTCGGGCATTTGGGGCGGGTATTTCTCGGCATGGTGTCGCGTTTGGGCGATGCGGCCAGCCTGAGCAGCGCCTCGCTCGGGCTTTTCCCCACCCCCCCGTGGCAGGGTCGCCATATCATTATACAGATGTTCAATATCGGTGTCGGTTCGCTGGTGATTATCGCATTGACCGGTGCTTTTACCGGCATGGTGTTAGCTCTTCAAGGCTACTACACGCTGGCCAAATTCGGATCCGAATCGATGCTCGGTGCGGGCATCGCGCTGGCCATTATTCGCGAACTGGGCCCCGTGCTTGGTGCGATGATGCTGACTGCGCGTGCCGGTTCCGCCATTACAGCTGAAATTGGCATCATGCGCGTCACCGAGCAGATCGATGCGCTGGAAATGATGGCGGTGAACCCACGGGCGCGCATCATCATGCCGCGCATTATTGCCGCAACACTGGTGCTGCCGCTGCTTATCGCCTTATTCGATCTTATCGGTATGGGTGCCGGTTATCTCGTCGGTGTTGAACTGCTGGGGGTGAATCCTGGTGCTTTTATTGCTGAAATGCAGGCCAAGGTGACCACGCATGACATCAATACCGGCTGGATCAAGGCTGTGGCATTTGGCTTTCTGATCGGCGTTATCTGCACCTATATCGGTTATCGTGCCACGCCGACCACCGAAGGTGTAGGCAAGGCCACAACCCAGGCTGTGGTCCTGTCCTCAGTCGGCATCTTGATGCTCGACTACATCCTGACATCATTTTTCCTGTGAATGGAGCAACACTATGAGTGAATACAAGCGCATTGAAATCATTGTCGGCATGTTTGTTTTTGTCGGCATTGCCAGCATGTTCTACATGGCATTGAAGCTCGGTGAGGTCGGAGGCCTGGGCACTGAAGGTTACCATCTCACCGCTGCCTTTGATGATGTCGGTGGCGTGCGTGCTGGTGCTGATGTGATGATTGCCGGCGTTGTGGTCGGGCGCGTCGATGATGTGCACCTGAACGAGAGAGATCAGGCTCTGGTGAGCATGCGCATCCATGATGAGGTGAAAATAACCTCTGACGCCATCGCCTCGATCCGTACCAAGGGCATTATCGGCGATCGTTTTGTGCGCATCGGGCAGGGCGGTGACGATGTGATACTCAAGGATGGTGAGGAGGTTATGGAAACCGAGTCGGCTATCAGCCTTGAGAATCTGGTGTCTAAATACATTTTCAGTAGTGATTCAAAGAAGTAGTAACAGTCCTGGCATTACCCCTGTGGTGGACTTAATCCGCCTGTTCAATGCCCTTTCGAGCCCTATATTTAATTTGTATGCATTATACCAAGGAGAACCCCATGTTTAAGGAGCTTGTTGTATTGATTTCATTTCTGGCCCTGCTGCCGATGCAGGCGATGGCTGCAGAGCAGGGCCCTGAAGATGTCGTGAAAACAGCGGTCAACGGTGTGATCGACGTGCTCAAGGTGCGCAAGGATCAGAAAACACTGTCTGAAGAAGATCGCGATGCTATCCGCAAGGCGGTTGAGGGCTATTTCGACTTTCCGGAAATGGCCAAGCGGGCACTGGCCGCTCCGTGGAAGGAATTGAATGACGCACAGCAGGCTGAGTTTGTGGCCAGCTTTCAGGAGCTTCTGGAACTAACCTACGGCAATCGTCTGTCCGACTACCATGACCAGAAGGTTGAATACGGCGAGGTGCAGGTCAAGGGGCGAATCGCGATTGTCGATTCCGAGGTGGTCGATGCCGACAAGCGCACTCCAGTGCGCTACAAGCTGGTGCACAAGGAAGTCGGCTGGGGTGTTTACGATATTCAGATCGAAGGCATCAGTATGATCAGCACCTTCCGCACCGATTTTACGACCGCCTTTAACAAGGATGGCGCCGAAGGTTTCCTGAACGGCCTTAAAGAGCGTGTTGCCAGCCTGAAGGAACAGGATCAGAACAAGGGCTGACCCGGCGGCGGCTTCTCTTGATGTTATGAAATCCGTGCTTGCTGCTTGTCGGCGCATACTGCTTGCACTGCTGGTGGCGCTGAGCCTGCTTGGCGGGTGGTTCTACTGGCAGGCACCGTCACTGAACGAGCTTCGTCCTGAATTGGAGCGTCTTCTTGCCAGCCAATTGGGCCTGAAAGAATTGCATCTTGGGAATCTCTCATGGCGCTGGGCAGGCCATGTATGGGTGAATGCGGACAACATTACTTTTGTCGGCGCTGAACAGCGCCTGCAAGTCGATGATGCCCAGCTTGAGGTGCAGCTTTCAAGCTGGGAACTGATGCGTGGCGACATCAAGCCGACCAGTGTCAGTTTGCGTCATGGCCGTATTGTGCTGCATATTCCCAAGGCTGCTTCCGGCGAATCTTTTCCGCTGCTATCGGGCTTGCTGCATATTGAGGATTCATCCGTAACGCTGAGTTACGATGGATTCACCAATCGTTTTGAGCATCTCAATCTGCTGCTTGATGCCGACCTACGCACGCTTGGCATGCAGCTTCCCGGGTTTACCCTTGATATAGACTGGAACAAGCAGTTGCAGCCTGAGCATGTGCATGCCCGGTTCGACAATCTGCTGTGGCTGCCCGAGGAGTGGCGTGGATTTGTGCATGGGTCCTTCAGTGGGGAACTGCAACTGAGTAAGCTTGCTGACAGTCAGAATTGGGATTTGCTTGCTGATGTCAGGTCCGATGCCGGTATGCAGATTTTAGATAGCCGCGGCACCACTCTTTTCCCTTTGCATGAAGCACGCATCAAGGCGCTCATCCATGCAGGGGCCAACCCCCTGGATGTTACTGCTATCGATTGGCAGGAGATTGTCTGGCGGGCAGGAGAAAACAGGATAGAGGCGCAGGGAACATGGGCCGATGGCAAGCTGCAACTGCACGCGCAGGCGGCCGAATTGCAGATTGCTCCGTTGGCAGCGCTGGGTAAGCCGCTGGCCGACGATGCGATGCGCTCATGGCTCTCCAGTCTGGCCGGTACGGCCAGAGACATGCAGGCGGATGTTCACTTGATGCAAGTCTCGCCCTGGGCTCAGCCGCAGTTTCCCGATTTAAAACGGGGAGACGTCCGCTTTGATGTGGCTCTATCCGATGCCACCATCCCGCTGGTGACACCCGGAGAGGATCTGCGCCATTACAATGGCTCGCTGAGTCTGAATGCTGAAGGCCTGACTTTTCAGGCAAGCAGTATGGATCTGCCCCTGGAAGCGGGGGTCGTGCATGGTACAGCAGTGATAGCTGATCTTGAGCATCCCGTTTTTGACATCAAGGGTAAGGGGCAGGTCGACATAGGGCGCCTTGAGAACTGGATGCAGGTCAATCCGTTGCCGCAGGTTGTGTGGAAGAATGCTCCTGCCAGCGGTGATTTCTCACTCTCCTGGCAGATGTTTGCAACTGCACCCGACAAGGGTGAGGCGCATCTTATACCGCATCCTGTCTGGCAGGCTGAGGTGATGGGGCATGCAGTTTCGCTCAGTGGCGGCGACCTGTATTGGCAGGCTGGAAGTGGTTTGCGCTTTGAGAATATGGATGCTCATTATCAGGGCCTGCAGGGAAATTTCGACCTTGAGATCAACGATGCGACTGCCGGGGATTTGCAAATTCTTGGCTTGCGGCTCGAATCGAGCGGGGATTTCCCGGTGCTGGCCAGTCGCTTCCGGATGCCGATGGATGCTCCCTCCGGGCAGTATACGATGGCCTTGAATTTCAAAGCCGAACAACAGAAGGCGCCCTGGACCTTTGAGCTGGACCTGAAGGATGCCGGTTGGGGCAGCCTGCTCGGTTCAGGGAAAAAAGTCGGCGTTTCCTATACCCTGCAAGCCAACGGCAGGCAGACGGGTGACGGGCTGACCGTCAGTCGCCTGCAAAGTGCCGGTGCGGTCCCGTATGTCAGCGGTTCGGGCGAAATAAGTCAGAATCTTGCCGTACTTCGAATCACTGCCCTGCAGGCTGCCGGCTATAGCGGTTCCTTATCGCTTCGCGTGCCGTTGAATAATGCAACGGATGCGCCGCTGGAGATCGATGTGAACTCGGATTTTCTCGATCAGCATGTGTTCCCCAAAGATCTTCCGGATATGGCGCGCATGGCCGTGGCGCCGGGTAAGACGGAAGTTCAGCGTAAATGGGTGTTGCGTGGCCAGTTCAAGCGTATTCACTGGGATGCCGTTTCCATTCGCGGCGTAAAGGTTCACTTCGCCTCAGCTGAGCAGGGGATTGGTCGGCTGGAGGCAGATGCTCTGGATGCGGCGCAGTTTTCCATGCACGATGTGCGCGCCTTTTTCAGGCTGGCTTCAGGCGGACGGGTTGATATCAGGCATCTTGCCGCGCGCCTGCTCGATCAGCAGATGAATCTTTCCGGAACCCTAGCTCCGGAACCCGGTGGCGGCCTGCGTTGGGCTGGCTTTACCGATATCAGTGGCGATTTCAGTCAGGTGATCCAGCGTCTGGATGCCGCCAAATTATTCAAGGGCGGTACGGTGCATGCCTTATGGTCTGGATCGGGGGTGATCCGCGAGGACATGCCATGGTGGAATGCTATGCAGGGACGCTTGCGACTGCGCTCAGACGATGGGCGGATTCTTGAAGGTGGCACCATGACCAAGCTGTTGGCTGCCTTGAGCCTGGCTGATCTTCCCGGATTTCTGACCGGCTCGCGCAAGGATATTACCGGCCCCGGCATGCTGTATAAGCGCCTGCAGCTGGAAGCCTCCGTGCGGGGAGAAACTGCAGATATCCGGCAGCTGGCAATGCGTGCCTCGGCCCTGGATCTGGCCGGAAAGGGTCAGCTCAATCTGGCTGATGGCGTGATTGATTTGTATGTCGTGGCCCGTCCCCTGCAGAATCTTGATGCTCTGTTGAATATGATTCCGCTGTTGCGCGATGTGATCCTCGGGCCGGCGAAAAGTGTATTCCGCAAGGTTTATCGTGTGCATGGGGCACTGCATGATGCCACGGTGGAGGCGGTCAGTGCGAATCAGGCTGGATTGCCCGGCTCCGGCTTGCTGGAACAATTGATAAGCCTTCCCGGGCGCTGGTTCGATGCCAGCAAGAATGTGGGGCAAGAGGTGGCTCCGGCCCTTCCCTGAGAGCCTTTTAAAAGTGTTCGCATAACCTATACTCCGCCCATGCAGCTTATCATGTTGGACACGGAAACAACCGGCTTGTCCCCTCTGGGTGGGGATCGAATCGTTGAAATCGGTGCTGTGCGTGTATCGCATCGGCGGATCGACCGTAAACAGGTATTCCATCACTATCTGAACCCCGATAGGCATATTCCCGAAGAAGTGGTGCGCATTCACGGTATCAGCGACAAGGATGTGAAGGATGCATCGCGGTTTGCCGATATCGGCGAGGCCTTTCTCGACTTTATCCGTGGCTCCACGCTGGTGATTCACAATGCCGCTTTCGATCTCGGTTTTTTGATGCACGAGCTTCGCTTGGCCGGCCTGCCGGATATCACCGATATTCCGGTGATCGATTCGCTGGAGCTGGCCCGCAAGCGTCACCCGCAACAGCGCAACAACCTCGATGCCCTGTGCGATCGTTATAACATCGAGCGCGGCCACCGCACCCTGCATGGCGCATTGCTTGATGCCGAACTGCTGGCTGAGATGTATCTGGCCATGACTGGTGGACGGCAATTTTCACTGGATATGGGAGCAACTGTGCATCCTGCATCCAATTTTGTGCAATTGCCGGAAACCAGTAGCGGGCGGGCGGAGAAGGCCGAAACAGCTGCTTTGACGCGTCGCCCACCATTGCCGCTAGCTGATGAGGACATGGAGGCGCATCGGCTTTTTCTCAAGCGTATTGATCAGGAAAGCGGGCAGGCTATTTGGCAGCTTCCTCCAAATTATAGCTCATGATGACGCCGTCCCCGATTTTGATGGTCTGTGCCGGGAACCTTTGCCGCAGTCCGTTTGCCGAGTTTTACATGCGTAAGCGGCTTGAGAAAGCTGGCGTATATGCAAAGGTATTCAGTCGTGGATTGCTGGCATTGCCCAATCAGCGGGCACCCAAGCATGGACAACAGGCAGCGGCAGAGTTTGATGTCGACCTTTCTTCGCATGTTTCCCAGCCTCTACTGCGCACCGATCTTGAGCAGGCCGCCATGGTGATGGTGATGGAGGCAGAGCAACGTCAGCACTTGGCAAAAATGAGCCCTGCCAGTATCGGTAAGGTGTTTATCCTGTCACAGATGACCGACGGGAAGCCGATAGCCGATCCGGTCGGGAAGGATTTGACTGCCTTCCGCAATGCTTACAAAGTGATTGCTACGGATGTTGATGCATGGCTCAAGCGGTTTGGTATTTGACCAAGCTTGCTTTTGAATACTTGCGGTGCGCATGCTTGCGTCTATGATGCGCGGCTATCCCACAGCAGATGTGCGGGTGTAGCACAATGGTAGGGCATTGATACCAATCACCCGCTTCCTCTAACTCGAAAACGAATGCCTGGTTTCGGCCTTGGGCTCAAGCGGTCGACGCAACACAGGTATTAAATCTCTCTGCTGGTGTTTCAAAGTTCAATGTCTGCCGAGGTCGTTCATTTAAACGCCTTGCAATCATGTCCAAGTGCTCCTGCGAATGAACTGACAGGTCGGTTCCCTTGGGGAAATACTGGCGCAGCAGACCGTTGGTGTTTTCATTGGAACCTCGCTGCCAGGGACTACGCGGATCGCAGAAGTACACCTGGATGTCAGTCGCCAAGGTGAAGCGCTTGTGATCCGATAGCTCTCCGCCTCGATCCCAGGCCAGGGATTTGTAGAGTTCATCAGGAAGCCTTCTGGCATGCTGGATCAGCGCATCGATGACCGTCTTTGTCTTTCGATCAGCGACTTTGATTAGCATAACGTAGCGGGTATGGCGTTCCACCAGCGTAGCGATATAGCTGTTGTTGGAACCCGCAATCAAGTCGCCTTCCCAATGACCTGGAAGTGCTCGGTCCTCTACAGAAGCAGGGCGTTCCCGAATCGACACCATGTCCGGAATCTGCCCTCGCGTATCGTATTCCTTCCCTGTATGGACTGATCTTCGGATTGCCCGTTTGGAACGCAGATGCTGCTGCAACTCCTTCTTCAGGGCGCCTCTGGCCTGGATGAACAAGGTTTTGTAAATCGTTTCATGCGATATCTGCATGGCTTCGTTCCCTGGGTACTCCCGCTTTAACCAGCCGGATATCTGCTGCGGAGACCATTCCAATTCCAGCTTGATGGAAACAGCATCACTCAAAGCGCTGTTCATTGCCAGCTTACATGGCTTCGGGCGGTGCGCCCGTTCCCATGCTGCCTTATCAGCCTTTGTCGCGCGATAAGCCTTCAGGCCACCATTGCGTTGGACTTCCCTGCTGATTGTCGATGGGGAACGGTTCAGGCGTGCAGCGATCCAGCGTATCGACTGCTTGCAGGCAACTCCTCGGGATATCTCTTCTCGTTCGGTAAGCGTAAGAGATATGTCCGGTCTTTTCCTTGGAACCGGGCGTATACCGCCCGTAGGGGCCAATACGTTGTAAATCGAGGATGACGCTCGATCAAAACTCCTGCCAATCGCACTCTGGGGTTCCCCGCGCTTCCAGCGATCCCAAATCTCAGCTCTTTGTGCTTCTGAATAGTAAATCCGACGTCTTTGCTTCATGGCTAACACTCCATCCAATCATTCTAGATAAAGTGTTGCGTCGATCAGTTGAGATCACCGCCAGAAGCGGTCATTCGGTCGGAGGCTTAGCTGATATGCATTTGCCATTTCCAATATTCTGTCTATTTTAGCATGTCTATGCATCAGATTTCCCAAGAGGAATTGAACGAGCTGTCCGTCTCAGACCTTGTCGAAAGGATGGATGCGCTTCTTCAACGGAGTCGCAGGGAACGGTATGCTCCCCTTCCCAAGGGCTTCCCGGCGGAAAGTCTCGTTGGTCAAATCATCACTACCAAGAAAGTGTCAGTATTTTCAGACACTATACAGAAGAGGATTGCGCACATCGCATTCGCATACCTTGTCGAACTGGAACTCAATCATGTATCAGGAGGCTTTGCCAACGCCCTACTATATAATAGCGACTACGATGAACAAACTTCGTGGCTATCACCTACCTTTCGTCTTCGCGATGGTGCTATTCGCCAATATGAGATCGTGTCTAGCCGAATCGCCATGGAAATATTCATGGACTTGCTTCACTGCATCGAGACCGGGGATAGGTTGAAATCCAGACGCTCCAAACTAAAGCGTTTTCGCCAGTGGCTAGTTGATGCAGGCAATCCGTTTTACTACTTCGCTCACGTCCTACTAGAAGCATATCGATTTGACAGAAATATCCGCACACCGGAAATTCATGGCACTCCTCGCTTACCAAAGAAGCTATTGCTGCTGCAACATCCATCGCATGAAGAATTGAACGATGCCCATTACTTATCGAACATACTTTCTAGCTGCTGGGCTCCACTTCTAGACTTGTTAAACAACGAACGACCCTCCTACATGCAGATTTCCGATACCGAGGAAGAGTGGTTCTCCATTTAT
>CAZQTO010000003.1:0-47358 GCA_964596375.1 uncultured Zetaproteobacteria bacterium
CCAGTTCACCGGCAATCTCGCCGGGCCCGAGTCTGGTTGTCATCTGTTTTTTGCCTGCGTCCTTGCGGCGAACCTCCAGCCAGCCTTCCTGAATCAGATAGGCGGCGTCACCATTATCGCCCTGACGCATCAGCACATCGCCTTTGTGGAATTGTAATATGCGCGCCATTGCTTGGGCCTCTCCTCCTGCTTTTTAACCTGCCACCCGGCGGTTTGCCGAAAGATATGGGGCGGCAGGGTGGCCGCCGGGTGGAAGCGCGGATTTTATAGATGTAGCTTGGTGAAACTGTGACAGGTATCGCAAATCGCGATATTTCCCTGTTCCTCATCAGGTTGCTGCTGCCATTCCACTGAGGCAGCATGCGCCACCGAAAGTTTATACGGGAGTGTTCATGTCCGCTAAACAAAGCAAGACAGCCAAGGCCGCTCCGGGCCTGAGCCATGAAGGTCGCGAGTACAGTGCTGAAACCCTGCACGAAATGCACGATTCCATGTTGTTTATCCGCCGCTTCGAAGAGAAGGCGGGGCAGCTCTATGGCTTGAAGAAAATCGGCGGTTTTTGCCACCTGTGCAACGGTCAGGAAGCTGTGTGCGTGGGCGTGCAGCATGCTGCTCAGCCGACCGATTACATGATGACCGGTTACCGCGATCACGGTCATATTCTGGCCCGTGGCGCCGATCCGACAGCAGTCATGGCCGAGTTGCTCGGTCGCGCCGGTGGTATTGTAAAGGGTAAGGGCGGCTCGATGCATATGTTCGATGCCAATCTGAACTTCGCTGGCGGCAACGGTATTGTCGGCGAGCAGGTGCCGATTGGCCTCGGCTTCGGTTTTGCCTCCTGGTATCGCGATGACGGGCGCGTCTCGTTGTGTTTCATGGGCGATGGCGCGATCAATCAGGGTGCGGTGTACGAATCGCTGAATATAGCCTCGCTGTGGAAGCTGCCGGTCGTCTTCGTGATCGAAAACAATCAATACGCCATGGGCACATCGATTGGCCGTGCCTCGGCTGAAACCTCTCTGTTCAAGCGCGGCATTTCCTTCAAGGTGCCCGGCATGCATATCGATGGCATGGATGTGCTGGTGGTGGAACAGAAGATGCGCGAGGCCATTGAGCATGCGCGCTCCGGTCAGGGGCCGATCATCGTCGAGGTGATGACCTATCGTTACCGCGGGCATTCGATGTCCGATCCGGCGACCTACCGTTCGCGTGAGGAAGTGGATGAATGGCGAACCGGTCGCGATCCGATTGCCCGCCTGCAGGTGCAGATGATTGAAGCAGGCCTGGCCAGCGAGGCCGATTTCAAGGATAAAGACCGGGAAATCAAGAAGCAGGTCAACGAGATTGCCAAGGCGGCCGAGGCGATGCCGGAGCCCGATGGAGCCGAGATGTGGACGGATGTGTATTCCGATCCCATTGAGGGCGCTTATCCGTATCCGGGCAAGGTGGGTTGAACATGAGCAAGATTACATACCGTGAAGCATTGAATCAGGCTATGTGCGAGGAAATGAGGCGCGATGATCGCGTGTTTCTGATGGGCGAAGAGGTGGCCGAATACAATGGCGCCTACAAGGTGTCGCAGGGCATGCTGGAGAAATTTGGCTCCAAGCGGGTTATCGACACACCGATCACCGAACTGGGCTTTGCCGGTCTCGGTGTGGGTGCCGCGATGGCGGGGCTGCGTCCGATTATCGAGTTCATGACCTGGAACTTCGCCATTCTGGCCTTGGATCAGATCGTCAATGCTGCGGCTAAGATGAAGTATATGTCGGCCGGACAGTACAATGTGCCGATGGTGTTCCGCGGGGCCGGTGGTTCTGCAGCGCGTGTCGGTTCGCAGCATTCGCAGTCGCTGGAGAACTGGTTGGCCAATGTGCCGGGCCTGAAGGTGGTGATGCCGTCCAATCCGGCCGATGCCAAGGGGCTTTTGAAGGCGGCGATTCGCGACAACGATACCGTCTGTTTCATAGAGAACGAGATCAATTACGGCGATGTCGGCGAAGTGCCGGATGAGGAATACATCATTCCGCTGGGCAAGGCTGATATCAAGCGAGCCGGCTCGGATGTGACCATTGTGGCGCATTCGCGCATGACCGGTTTTGCACTGCTGGCCGCTGAGGAACTGGCCAAGCAGGGTATCGAGGCCGAGGTGGTGGATCCGCGCACCATCAAGCCGCTGGATGAGAATACCATCCTGACTTCGGTGGCCAAAACCAACCGCTGTGTGGTGGCCGAGGAAGGCTGGCGTTTTGCCGGTATCGGTGCCGAGATTTCGGCGCGCATCATGGAGAAGGGCTTCGATAATCTGGATGCTCCGGTGGCTCGTGTCACCGGCAAGGATGTGCCGATGCCGTATGCCGCAAATCTGGAGCGCATGACGGTGCCCAGTGTTGCCGATATTGTTGAAGCCGCCCGCGTGGTTTGCAACCGCGCCTGATGACAGACATTCTGTTCACCGCGAAGCGTGCGAAGCAGTCAGACGCCCTTCGTAGCAAGTGATTACGAGGTATAATAATGCCGATTGACGTATTTATGACCCAGCTATCGCCGACCATGACCGAGGGCAAGGTTGCCCGCTGGTTGAAGAAGGAAGGCGATACGCTGTCCTCCGGCGAGGTGATGGCCGAAGTGGAAACCGACAAGGCAACCATGGAAATGGAGGTTGTCGACGAGGGCGTGCTGCATAGCATTCTTGCGCCGGAAGGTTCGATTGTTCCCGTCGGTTCACCGATCGCAGTGATTGCCGAGGATGGTGAAGAGGTCCCGGCCGACTACAAACCGGACGCAGGCCAACAGGAAGCGCCCAAGGCGGAAGCCCCTGCGCCAGCTGAACAAGCTGCCCCCGAAGCACCTGCAGCCGAACCAACTGTTGCTGCGGCTCCAGCCGTCAAGCCGGCCCCTGCTCCGGCAGCACGAGGCGGTCGCATCAAGGCAAGTCCGCTGGCCCGCAGACTGGCCAAGCAGAAGGGTATCAATCTGGCAGCCATCACCGGCACCGGCCCCAATGGCCGCATCACCCGTGCCGACATCGAGCAGGCCGGCAAGCGCGGCATCAGTCTGGGCGCAGGTACGGCAGCCTTTGTTGCACCGCCGGTTCGGCCCCTGCCGGCCGGCCCCTTGCCCTACCATGATGATGAGTTCGAGCGCGTCGAGAACACCATGATGCGCAAGGCCATTGCCCGCCGCTTGAGCGAATCCAAGCAGCATGTGCCGCATTTCTATCTGAGCATCGATGTGTCCATGGATCGTCTGATGGATTTGCGCGCCCAGTTGAATGATGCCGCCGACGGCGCTTTCAAGCTGTCGGTCAATGATTTTATTATCAAAGCCGTAGCCAAGGCGCTGGTGGATGTGCCGGCAGCCAATGCCAGCTGGACTGACGCCCATACCCTGCTTCACAAGCATGCACATATCTCGGTGGCAGTGGCTATCGAGGGCGGCTTGATTACACCGGTGGTGCGCTTTGCCGAACAGAAGGGCATTGTGGAGATCTCCAATGCCGTGAAGGAGCTGGCCGCAAGGGCGCGCGAAGGCGCGCTCAAGCCTGAAGAATACAGCGGCGGCACTTTCTCGATTTCAAATCTTGGCATGTATGGCATCAAGCAGTTTTCGGCCATCGTCAATCCGCCCGAGGGCGCGATTCTCGCCGTGGGCGGCACCGAGGAACGGGCCGCTGTTGAAGGCGGCCAGATCGTTGTGCGCAAGGTGATGAGCCTGACCCTGTCCTGCGACCATCGCGTGGTGGACGGAGCTGTTGGTGCCGAATTCCTTGCCGCGCTTAAGAAGCATATCGAAACGCCTGCCAGCGTGCTGATTTAAGGATATTGAGGTAACCGATGCCAATTGATGTTTATATGACCCAGCTTTCCCCGACCATGACCGAGGGCAAGATTGTCCGCTGGCTGAAGAAGGAAGGCGAGGAACTGGTTTCCGGCGAAGTGATGGCCGAGGTGGAAACCGACAAGGCGACCATGGAGATGGAAGTCGTCGATGAGGGGGTGTTGCATAAAATCCTGCAGCAGGAAGGAGCCGTGGTTTCGGTCGGCATGCCGATTGCAGTCATCGCCGAAGAGGGCGAAGAGGTGCCTGCCGATTACATGCCGGATGGCTCTGGCATGATTGAGGAGCCCGTTGCTGAGACTCCGGTTGAGGCTGCTACACCCGCAGCCAGTCCGCAGCAGGTGGTGGAAACACTGGCTGCCGCAGCGCTTGCCCCGGCCTCTGAAGAGGATGACGAGTTCGAGCTGAAGCTGAAGCCAGCCGGCGTATTCAATGCCGATGGCGAATACGATGTGGTGGTGATCGGCGCCGGTCCCGGCGGTTATGTGGCGGCGATTCGCGCAGCCCAGCTGGGCCTGAAGGTTGCCTGCATCGAATCCACGCATCTGGGCGGCATCTGCCTGAACTGGGGTTGCATCCCGACCAAGGCGCTGCTGCGCACGGCCGAGATCATCAATGTCATCGAGCATCACGGCGACGAGCTGGGTATCGGCGTGAATAAAGCGAAACCAAACCTGGATGCTGCCATCGGGCGCAGCCGCGGCATTGCGAACAAACTGTCCGGCGGCATCGGCTTCCTGTTCAAGAAGAACAAGATTACCCATATCGAGGGGTTTGCATCATTCGCCGCGGGCAACAAGCTGATGGTCAAAGGTGCGGACGGAGAGAAGCAGGTCACAGCCAAGCATGTGATTGTCGCTACCGGCGCGCGTGCACGTGCTTTCCCCGGCATGGACGTGGATGGTGAAACCGTCATTACCTACAAGAAGGCGCTGTCCATGGAGAAGCTTCCCAAGAAGCTGGTGGTCATCGGAAGTGGCGCCATCGGTATGGAGTTTGCCTATTTCTACAATGCCATGGGTTCCGAGGTGACAGTGATCGAGGCCGCTCCGCAGGTGCTGCCGTTGGAGGATCACGAGATTTCCAAGGTGGTGGAGCGCAGCTTCAAGAAGAACGGCATCAAGATCATCACCGGTGCGATGGTTAAATCCGCCAAGAAGGTGAAGACCAAGGGTGTTGTCGAATATGAGCTGAAGGGCAAGGCCGAGACCATTGAAGGCGACACTGTGCTGGTTGCTGTCGGCGTGCTCGGCAATACGGAAAACATCGGTGCCGAGAACACCTCCATGCAGATCGAGCGCAACACCATTGCTGTGGACGACTGGTATCGCACCGATCATCCGGGTGTGTATGCCATTGGCGATGTTGTCGGCGCACCTGCGCTGGCGCATGTGGCGTCGCACGAAGGCATCGTCTGTGTTGAGGCGGTTGCCGGAGGCCATCCGCACAAGGTGGATTATGGCAATGTGCCCGGCTGCACCTACTGCCAGCCGCAGGTTGGTTCGTGCGGCAAGACCGAGAACCAGTGCAAGGAAGAGGGCATCCCGGTAAAGATCGGTCGCATGTCCTACGCCCCGAACGGCAAGGCCATGGGTCTGGCCGAAACGGAAGGTATGGTCAAAACCATCTTCCACGCCGAGACCGGCGAATTGCTGGGCGCACACATTGTCGGTGCCGAGGCCACGGAGCTGATTGTCTCCCTGCAACTGGCCCGCACTCTGGAATCCACCGAGGCGGAACTGGCGCATCATATGTTCCCGCATCCGACCCTATCGGAGATGATTCACGAGTCGGTACTCGACTCCGAAGGCCGCGCGATTCACATCTGATCGTTTACTCTCGAAATAAAAAAGGCTCCTTCGGGAGCCTTTTTTATTAGCCTTTAGTTGGGGGGGCAAAAAACACCAGTCACTGGTGAGTATCAATCAACAAGCAAGCTTAATTGGAATCGATCATCCTGCGTATGGTTTGACTGAGCTCTGCAAACGGGAGCGGTTTCGTGATGATGATTTGTTCTCCCTGATCCGCGATAGGCATAACCTGATTCTTGGCATAGCCGGTGATAAAAAGAATGGGCATGTTCTTTTTAAGCAGCCTGACCGCCTTCGCCAGATCAACACCGCCAATCATCGGCATCACAACATCCGTGATCACCAGACTGATTTCATGCTGATAGACCCCAAACATCGCCAGCGCTTCCTCGCCATCTGCAGCGCTCAATACCTTATAACCCAAGCTGTTCAGGACATCTGCTGTCGAGCTTCGGATGCTATCTTCATCATCCACCAGAAGAATTGTTTCTCCCTGACCCTCGATAATGGCCGTGTCTTTTTCCTGAAGGGAATTCCCGACCCCATCAATCAATGGCAGATACATATGAAAAACTGTGCCTTGCCCCTGCTCGCTTTCCACTTCAATAGTGCCGCCATGCGACTGAGCGGTACCGTAAACCATCGCCAGACCCAGACCGGTGCCCACACCAGCCCCCTTGGTGGTGAAAAATGGTTCAAACACCTTCTGCAAATGCGCTTCTTTGATACCCTCCCCATTGTCGCGCACATTCAGCACAGCAAAGTGTTCTCCTTTGATATTCGGATGCGCTTTTTTAAAATCAGCCGTGGCAACAAATGGCATGAGGCTGCAGGAAATCGTCGGATGGGCCATATGCGCGACTGCATCACGCGCATTGTTCAGCAGATTCATCAACGACTGTTGCAACTGGGTGGCATCCCCATCAATGATCAACTCTTCCTGACAGACATCGTAAACGAGATCGACATTTTCAGGGATGGAAGCCCTGACCAGTTTAAATACCTCCTTGATAAAGGTATTGAGTGGGAGGGTGTTCATCTGCACTGAATCTTTGCGGGCAAAGGTGAGTAACTGTTTGACCATATCTGCTGAGCGCATACCAAGCTGTTCGATGTTATCCAGCCTTTTGTTAACCTCCGGCTTATTTTCCAGCCTTCGCTTGGCCAGGAAAATATTACTCTGAATGGCGGCCAGCATGTTGTTAAAGTCATGGGCGATGCCGCCTACCAATGTACCGAGAGCCTCCATCTTCTGCGCCTGAAGGAATTGTTCCTCCATTTTCTTGTAGTCGGTCATATCCTGTTGAATGGCAACATAATGGGTGATCTCGCCGCTATCGTTATGGATGGGTGCCACAGACATCATAACGGGATAAAAACTGCCATCCTTCTTCCTGTCGACCAGCGTGCCGCGCCAAACCTCACCGCGTGAAATCGTATCCCAGAGTTTCTTGTAGAATGCCGGATTCTGGGTTTTGCTTTTGAGGACTGTCGGGGTTTTGCCAAGAATGTCTTGCGGCGTATATCCCGTGTTCTTAGAAAAGGCCGGATTCACATATTCAATCACGGCATTTCGATCCGTGATAAACACGGCTTCGCCGGTATTTTCTATGGCATGAAGCAGCATGCTCGCTTTCCTTTCAGTCGTTTTGCGTTCGGTGATGTCGCGTGTAACAACTGCAGCAAGCTCTACCTTACCTTTCCCGTTAAAATATGGGTAAAAGGAGGTCTCATAGTGGCGCAAGCCATCCAGGGGAGGTGTAAAGGAAAATTCACGGTTTTCCACATGGCCAGAAAAGCATTGATCCAATAAGGGCTTGATCTTGCCTTTAAAAATTTCCTCTCCCCAGATATCTGCCACAGTTTTGCCGATCACATCTTCCCTGTTCATGCTCAATGCTTTCAGGAAGGCATCATTTACAGTCAGGTAGACGTAATTCCGGTCAATCAGGTTCATAAAATCCTGCGAGGCATTGACGATAAAAGAATACCTTTTCCAGGAGTTTTCCAGCGTTTTTCGTTCGGTGATATCGTGCAGCATCGCGGTCAAGGTCATTCCATTTTCCGTGCTTAGCTTGGAAATGCTGGCCTCAGCAGTAAAAACTGTGCCGTCTTTACGGCGGGCCTGAACCTCCCGGTAGCCATACATAGGGCGCACGCAATGCTCCTCGGCGATGAATTCGCGAACGTGTTGAAGGTGAGGCTTGATGGATATTTCGGGAATCAGGATGCCCAGAGGTTTGCCGAGCACTTCGTCGACCTTGTACCCGAAAATCCTCTCTGCTCCCTTGTTGAACAGTTGGATGCATTGGTCCTGGTTTATCGAGATGATCGCATCAGGAATGATTTCCAGAACACCGGAGAAGTGTGCCTCCCTCTCCCGCAAAGCTTCAGCCGTTGCCTTGTAATCTTGCAGGCGCACATTTTCCTGCTGCATGGAATGAAAAGACACCCAGTGCTTCACGGTATGAACCAGTTCGAGTGGATTCGTCGGCTTTTCAAGATAATCCACAGCGCCATCATGCAGGGCGGCGATGGCATTCACTTTGTTTGCGTGCGCGGAGATCATGATCGCCGGGCAGAGGGGGAAATGATGGCGAATGTATTTCAGGACATCGAGGCCGGACTTTCCCTTGAGCACAACATCAAGCAGGGCAATATCAATGGTGCTATCCATGCAGGTAATAACGTCATCGTAATTTTCTGCCTCGACAACTTGAAATCCGGCATTTTCCAGAATGGCCCGGTACACATTCCGCGTAACCTGTTCATCATCGACGATAAGAAGTTTTTTCTGGCTCACATCAAGCCCCCCAACCATTCTCGATTTGGTCATTAAGCAGCGCACCAGCTATTTTGAACGAGCTGGGCCATGCTCTTCAATTCATTCTGCTCAGTGACCTTATAATCGACTTGGAATAAAGCCAAGTGATATTCACCAGCATGGTATAAATTATCGATATATGGAGATTTTAGCAAATGACTGAATATGAGCAGGCCGACAATTCCCTCTTAGCAAAAGCCATACGCAGCCATTGAATCAGCGCAGCAGCAGGCGATGCATGACGGCGATGCAGAGATCCATGACGCTGCTCAGGCCGGCATCGGTGGCGATGCGGTAGGCATCCTCATTGATGATGCCCTGCTGCAGCCACAGAGCCTTAGCGCCGATGGCGACAGCGGCTTCGGCGATGGGCGGGGTGAATTCGGGCTTGCGGAACACATCCACGATATCCACCGGTTCAGGAATGTCGGTCAGTGAGGTATAGGCCTTCTGGCGAGGATCGTGCCGGCTTGCGGGTGCACGGGAATCACGTGATATCCCTTTTCCAGCAGGAAGGCGGCGATCTGGTGGCTGGTGCGATCGGGCTTGGGTGAGCAGCCGAATACGGCAATGGTTTTTGCAGTGCGCAGCAGCTCGCGCAGCTCTGCATCGCTCGGGTTCTGCCAGGTTGGTTGGTCGTTCATTGCATGCTCCTGTCTACTATTTTCCCCATTCCCATCAGGTCAGTAACACCGCGACGATGCCGGTTAGGAAGATGCCATCGAAGGTGCCGGCACCGCCGATGGAGGCGATGGGGGTACCGATCTTGGCGATATCGCGCAGGCGCAGCAGGTCGGCGCCGATCAGCACGCCCATGGTGCCGCAGATGTAGGCCAGCGGGGCGGCCAGTTCGGCGTTCATGGAAAAAGCCACGATGGCGGCGGCAACCGGAGCAATCAAGGGCGGCATGCCGATGCCGATACCCGGCACCGGCCGGCTCAGGAGATAGCAGACCGCAGCAACAAGTCCTGTGGCCAGCAAGATCTCAGGCCAGAGTAGTGCGGAGCGATACATGAGGCTTGCCGAAAACACGACCGGCACCATGCAGCCGCCGACATTGACGGCGATGATCGTGCGTCCCGTGAAGGGCAGAACCGGTATGTGCAGCAGGCTTCGCGGGTAGACACTCTCCGCTTGCGTTTCGGGATGCTCAGCCCTTACCGAGGCAAGCGGAAGATTCAGCGCGCTGCCGAACAGTGAGGCAAACAGCAGCAACATGCCTTGCGAGGTGGTCAGGCCAAGCTTCTCGAAGGCGAGCGCTACCAGCCCGAACTGGATCAGGAGCAGCAGAAATAACAGCAGTAAGACAAAGCCGAACAGGTGCAGGGGAGAAAACGGGCCGCGCATAAACCCATTATAGTCTGGCTGCCGGGAAATAGCCTGAATATGTGGCGGAAGGCATACCCAGCCA
The DNA here is from genome assembly GCA_964596375.1 of uncultured Zetaproteobacteria bacterium. Classification (GTDB taxonomy): domain Bacteria; phylum Pseudomonadota; class Zetaproteobacteria; order Mariprofundales; family Mariprofundaceae; genus UBA1543. The sequence goes on from CAZQTO010000003.1 coordinate 9,887, forward strand.
TTCAGTATCGCGGAGAAAGACAATTTATAGTGATTGGGATTGTTTTAGCCGATAGCTAAAAAAGGGTCACTTAAGGCCCTTAATATTTTTCTGTCAAAGATCAGCGCTTCTGCTGCCTATCCAGACGCTCCTGCAATTTTTTACTCTTCACCCAGTGTCTGAGCAGCATGATTTTAATGCCGCCGCGTTCATCGCGGCAGCGTGGGCAGGTTAGATAGCTGAGGAAAAGTTCTTTGGGCATTTTACCTTCGTCGAGCAGGGCCGACTGCATGGTTTGCACCGCGCCCCTGACGCCACCACCGATATCCCCATGCATCAGTTTACAGCGCACATGGAAGGGATTGCTCAGGCGAAAGGTGCGACGCGCCGGAGAGGTGTCTTCGCTCAGCGGGCAAAGTATGCGACCGCGAAAAGCCGCTGACTGGGTAAGTACAAAACCGGGCCAGCGTTCGGTCAGGTGCAGGCGCTTGATATCCTTGTGCTGCCGGTCGAGTGCGGCTTCATAGCCTATCGGCATATGCAGGAACATGGGCACGCCTTGTTCGTGCACCAGCCATGCCCCGAGGTCCACATCCTTTCCATCCCACTGCGGAAATTCGGATGGGCAACCGCAGTCCAGCATGCCTGATACGTTTGACTCAGCGTTCATGCAGATGGTTTTTTATAGATGTCCTTCAGGGTGAGCATGACATTGGCCAGATAGAACCAGAAACCAACGGCAAGAACGCTGGCGGAAACCGAAATAACCGGCCCGTAGAAGCGGTGTACTGCCGGCACCTGCGCAGGATCGGTCAGCCACAGGTTGCCTTCGATAAAGCCGAAGATAAGCAGGGCTGTGTAGAAGCAGCTTACGCCGATGGTCGTCCACCAGAAGGAGTGTTCGGCCAGCCAGTGCGAGTGGATGTGTTTGCCGGTAATCTTGGGCAGCATGTAATAGGTGACGGCCATGCCGAGGATGGTGACGCCGCCGACGAGGTTGATATGGGCATGTGCCAGCGGATCAATCATGTGGCCGGGGCCGCCATACGGGCTGCCGATGGAATCCAGCCATGCGCGTACGGATGGGATGACCTGTAGCAGACCATGTACGGTGCCGATAAAAAATGAGATGACCGACATGATCAGGAATTTAACCAGATAAAGATGCTCGTGATGCGAATCAGTGGGGGAAGGGGAGTTTGACATGCGTTAGCATGTTAGCGTCGGAAAAAGCCAGCGCAAGATGAGATGTTCAATCATCGTCCGGCGTTCGGATCAGCTGCGGATGGCTATGCTTTATGGGGCGGCCGTAGACAGCAGGTTCTTTGCAGCCCTTAGTGTGAAAGAAGTCCTTTCAGATACGTTCCATAGCCACTCTTTCCGAGTGTGTCTCCCAATCGTTCAAGTTCGGCATCGCCGATAAATCCCTTGCGCCATGCCACTTCTTCCGGACAGCCGATTTTCAGCCCCTGTCTGTGTTCGACCACCTCGACATATTGAGCCGCATCCATCAGCGATGTGTGTGTGCCTGTATCCAGCCATGCAGCACCGCGGCCCAGCAATTCTGCTGTCAGGAGACCGTGTTCAAGATACCATTGATTGACGCTGGTAATCTCAAGCTCCCCTCTGGCGGAGGGTTGCACTTGCGCTGCGATATCAATGACCTGATTGTCATAGAAATAAAGCCCGGTAACTGCCCAGTGCGAAGAAGGCACTGCGGGTTTTTCTTCAATGGAGAGCACCTTTCCGGAGGTGTCTATTTCGGCCACGCCGTAGCGCTCGGGATCGCGCACCTGATAGCACAGGATGGTGGCACCTTCAGTCTTTTCGACGGCCTTTTGCAACTTCGCAGTCAGCCCCTGAGCATAAAAGATATTGTCGCCGAGGATGAGCGAAACCGAGTCCCCGCCCACGAAGTCCCTGCCGATAATAAAGGCCTCTGCCAGGCCTCTTGGTTCCTGCTGCACGGCGTAGGAAAAGCTCATGCCCCACTGCGAACCGTTGCCCAATAACTGTTCAAATCTGGGGATGTCAGCTTCTGTCGATATGACCAGAATATCGCGGATGCCGGCGAGCATCAGGGTGGTAAGTGGATAGTAAATCATCGGTTTATCATAGATTGGCAGCAATTGTTTGCTGACCACATGGGTGGCCGGATACAGTCTGGTCCCCGACCCACCGGCAAGAATAATTCCCTTCATCTCAAAACCCCTTAGCCCCGACATCGTCACCCATGCCATTTGATTCACAGCAGGCTATAGGATGATCCCCGTTTGTTCCACCAGATGCCTTCATCGGATTGAGCCAGGCAAATCTTCCACTGAATGCAATAAGCCGATGATAGGTCTATAGTCCGGATAACGCTCTTGTGGGCGATAAGGGGTAGCAAATGCGTAAACGGATGATAGAGAAGGGTATTGAGAAAGCTTCGGAGGTGGAGCCAGCATGGCTGGATCTGGAGGCGATTGCACAGGTGGAGATTACATCCGAGGACGAGGCATGCCCGATTGAAGCGGCGCTGGTTCCGGGTGGCGGATGCTGGAGAGCCGCAGAGGCTGGAGAGCAGACGATCCGCCTGTTATTTGATGAGGCGCTGAGTATCGGAATGATTCGTTTAATATTTCAGGAAGACCATCAGGAGCGCACGCAGGAATTTGTATTGCGCTGGTCTGCTGACCGAAAGTCCTACCATGATATTGCCAGGCAGCAGTACAATTTCAGTCTGCCGGATTCAAGCCGTGAACTTGAAGATTATGTTGTTGATCTGCGAGGTGTGTCGGCACTGGAGCTATGCATTATTCCGGATATCAGCAAGGGTGGAGCCCGCGCATCGCTAGCCGAGTGGCGCATTGCTTGAATAGGCAACAGTAGGTCTGCCGGGATCTGGTTCCTATCCTCTGATAAGCACTGGCATGCCGGCTTGATGCCGCTAGGTTCTACCTTATGAAATTGTCCATTGTTCTCGTTCTGATCAGTTTTCTTGTGATGGGGCTGGCTTATTATTGGCGCAAACGCCATAACTGGCATATCGCGCTCATGGGCAGCGTGATGCTTTTTGACATGCTTTTCCCTATATGGCTGTACCTGACACATGACTGGAAAAAACGTTTGATTGATGATGGGGATCTGTTTTCGTTCCTTGTCTGGACACATTTTTTCCTGATTCTGACCCTGTACTCTTTATACGTTCTGCAGGTGCTGGCCGGTCGTCAACTGCTTGCCAGAGATGAAAAAGGGCGTGAAAGCCATCGCGTGCAGAGCCGGGGTATTATTATTATCCGCCTGTTTGTGTTTCTTTCCGGGGCGCTGCTGATTGCGCCTGATTAAAGGCGTGATAAATTGCCATCCAAGGTGTGGATTGGTTTCTTCAGGACATTAAGAAAGGATTAATTTTGCGCTTGCCTTTTTTAATTTGGTGTGCAGAGTTCATTTTTTCTTAGAGAAATTTTAGGGAGGTCAGATAATGGTTGCTCATTTCTTAGAGGCTTCGGTCATGTTTCAAACCAACGATGTGCTGTTGGGGTACGCCATCATTTTTGGTGCTTTGGCGATTATGTGCGGTGCAACATATTTTTCTGCCATGAAGAACAAAGTAGAATAGTTTAAATAAATTTCAGGAGGGAAGTGCATGAAACGGATATTAATTACCACGAGTTTTGTGGCAATTGCTGCTTGCTTTGTTGCGCCGGCGACTGTCAGTGCGGGAGAAACACTGGGCAATGTCGATAATGGGCGTGTTATTTACCAGTTTGGTAAGGGCGATGACGTTCCTGCCTGTAGTGGCTGCCATGCAGAGGATGGCCTGGGCAGCGATGATGTGGGTTCTCCGCGTCTGGCATACCAGATTGATACCTACGTGCTGAAGCAGTTGTCTGATTTTGGAACAGACAAGCGTACCGATGACACGATGTATCAGATGAATGATATTGCCAAGGCATTGACAGAACAGGACATGAAGGATGTTGCTTCCTATGTGCACACCCTCAAGACTCCTTATATCGGTTCCAATCTTGATCAGCTGCGTCGTGACGGCGCCGAAGTCGGTGATCCAGAAAAGGGCAAGATGATTGCCGAGTATGGAGCTCCTGATCATAACGTTCCTGCTTGCGAGAGCTGCCATGGTTTCCACGGTCGTTCCGCTGGTCGCATGTACCCGGCTATCGGTGGTCAGAACTATGTTTATCTGCAGCATGAGTTGCAGTCCTTCCGCAATGGAGCGAAGGTCTTTGGTAGCAAAACGCTTACTGAAAAAGAGATTGCTGGCAAGGATGACAACGCACGCACCAACGACTACATGGGTCAGATGCGCGCAGTGGCCAAGAACCTGACGGATGAGGATATCAAAAACCTCGCCGCCTTCCTGACGCTGGCTAAACCGACAACGCCGGGTAACCCGCGTTCACCTAGCCGCGATTAAGGGTAATGTTCGAAAAGATTTCGGGGGGCTTCGGCCCCCCGTTTTTTTTATCTGAAAGAGGTTTGCATAGACAAGACCTTGAGATTTTTTTAACCCCCTATTGAATGAACTGCGCGGAGAGTTGTTATGAGTGAATGCCCGGATTGTGGTCAGGCCTTGAGCGGCAATCAGAAAAGATGCACGCCGTGCCGCGAACGTCTGATTAAAGAAACATGGAAGCGCCAGATGCGCACCTACAGTATTATTATTGCCCTTGGCATTGCCATGGTGGTGTATTCTTATTTCCAGTTTACAGGTCATCACTATCTAATAAGTGAAGCTCCTCCACGTCTGCTGGCTACCACCATCCTCGGAGGTCTTGGTCTCATGGGGGGCTTGTTTGGCCTTGGTTTGGCGGTGTTTTTCAGTATTTGGCACGGCAAGGCCAAGTAGAAGGCCTGCACCATTGCTGGATGGATGCACCAAGCATTAAGACAGGGAGTTTCCTTTGCCTGTCTATGAGTTCTATTTCCTGATTAGCTGGTAACCCAGTTCAAAACGACCATTGCGGTGCGGAACGAAGACGGGCTCAATGACCGGCCATTCCCAGCGTGTATCCGGGAACAAGCGTCGCATGGCCAGCAGATCACAGTGGAAGGGCGGACCGCCTTCGGCTGCTGTTTGCATGAACAGGGCGAACAGGGTGCCGCCTGGCTTGAGCCAACCATGCAGCAGCGCTTCGTAGCTTTCCCGTTGATTTGGCTGGATGGCACACAGGCAGGTTTGTTCGTAGATGGCATCGTAGGGTGCAGCAGGCTGGAACTTGAACAGGTCGGCGAGCAGTACTTCCGCACGTAGGCCCTTGTTTTTCAGGACTTGTTGCAGATGTGTGATTGCTGAGGGGGCAATATCAAGCCCCGTGACCTTAAAGCCGAGATCGGCCAGATGCACCACCTCGTGTCCTCGGCCACAGCCGGGAACAAGCATGTGGCAGGCAGCATTAATCCGGCCGGTTTCAAGCCAGACTGAAAGGGCTGGGCTGCTTGCCCCGCGATCCCAACCTGTTTCACCACTTTGATAGCGATCTTCCCACGCTTGTTGCATACGTCACTTATCCTTCGAAAACTCTTCAAAGGCCTGCATGGCCTCGGCGGCATACATCAGGGAGGGCCCGCCGCCCATATAGATGGCCATGCCCAGCACCTCGGCCAGTTCTTCGCGCGTTACACCAAGGGCAATCAAAGCCTTGATATGAAAGCCGATGCAACCCTTGCACTGGGTCGCAACCCCAATGGCCAGGGCAATCATTTCCTTGGTTTTTTTGCTCAACGCACCATCTTCCAGTGCGGCACTCGCCATGGCTGAAAAGCCCTTCATAACATCCGGGATGTCCTTGCGGATGCCGCCGATGCTGCCGGATAAGTCCTGCGTCAACTTTTGATATGCGTCGCTCATGATATCTCCATATTCCTGCCAGCTATCATCCAGTATAATATCTAGTTACGGTTGGGCTTTGAGCAGGGGTTTCTCGCCCTGCCTGATCACACGAACCAGCAGCACTGCCTCAAATGCCAGTCCGGCCATAGAGACCGCGCCAAGACCATAATGGTAGAGCCACTGGCAAAACATCACCCAGGCTACGATCAGCAACAGTACGGCGAGCCCCACGATGCCCTGAGCGAATTCACGCAGGATAATCGGCAGGCGGGAAGCCAGGGACATCAGTTTGCTGAAAGGCCAGCAGATAACTGTCTCTAAGCGCTCGAACAGGCTGATGCGCTTGGTCAGAACCCAGCCGAGGGCGATCACCATGAGAGCAAACACGCCGTAATCGACAAGCAACCAGGTGAAATCGATGCCATCCATCCATTCGGGTGGACCCTGCCTTGTGGTGTAGGCCTCACCCTTGTCCAACGGGTCGGCAGCGGCTGTGACGGGTATCAGCGCCAAGAAAGCGATTATTTTTCGCATGATGTTTTCTCCATTTTCTGTTTTTCTTCCAGTTTACGCATGGCATCGAGTCCAACGGTCATGGCCAGTAGGATGCCGCCTGCTGCTGTGGCATGCCAGCCCGCTGTATTTACCCAGTGACAAAGCAGCAGCCAGCCGATGGCTACGGGTGCGAAGCTAAATAGCTGTCCCCAGAAGCCTTTCCCGCCCAGCAGGCGCTCAAGAATCCGGCCTGCATAAAACAGCCATATGGCATTTCTGTGGTAGCCGCGCCAGCAGAGCAGGGCAATGACAATCAATAGTGATATGTCGAGCAGCGTAGCCAAGTCAGGTCCTGACCTTGCAGGCAGCGCTGGCCGGCACGAAAAACCGAAGAAGCAGCCAGAGCAAGGGCCACGAATGCCAGAAGACATCGAATATGTCGACCGGGCGCAGCCCCTTGCCATGTAGAATCCAGCGTGCCTTTTCCACCAGATGGGGCTCCGGATAAAACGGGGCCAGGCCGAGCAGAATGGCAGCGATCAGCAGCATGGGAAGCGGGGGGCAACGTAACCAGTTCAACATGACAGGTATCCTGCCCGGCCATCGATGAAGGTGTGCTCTTCTGCAGGACAGGACACTAGCGGATGCCCCCGATTCCTGCTCCCATGATGACTACATGTGCCATAGTGTTCGTCTCCTTCGTTGGGTTCACTTTTCCGAGCGCCATCCTCAATGATACCAGTCCTTGCGGGCAGGGTGGGGGCTGGGCAAGCCCAGCCCCTCCTTAACCACGCAACCTTCCGGGTGTTTTATAAAAAAACGCGGTTGCGCGGAAAATGGACGGGTGTCCGGTTGCCGCCGGGCACCCGTTTTTCTTATGCAGCCTTGATGGCTGAAAGCGCCCCTTGCAGCAAGGGTCTGGCTTCTTTAACCAGACATTCCAACTGCGGGTTGTCGATCATGCCGACCATGGCCGCCGGATCGATAATCGATACCACTGTCTTGCCGGCCTCGTTTGCATAGATAATGACATTGCACGGCAGCATCAGTCCTAGTTCGGGCTCAAGGCCAAGGGCCTGATTAGCCAGCTTCGGGTTGCATGCTCCGAGAATGACATAGGGTGCGCGATCGACATCGATCTTCTTTTTCAGGGTTTCCGCGACATCAATGCGGGTGAGGATACCGAAGCCAACATCCTTGAGGGCCTGGCTTATGGCTGTTTCCGCCGCATCCACACTGCCGTTAAATTCACAACGCATACCGTAGTCAGCCTTCATGATGTTCTCCTTGCCTGATTGGATAGCCGGCATTGGCCCAGGCCATGGTGCCACCATCAATATTGACCAGATTACAATGGCCGTATTCGTTCGCCAGATAACCCATGGCCTGCGCCGAGCGCATGCCTCCCTGGCAGATGAGGTAAACAGTTCGATCACGCTCAACTTCTGCGGCCCGTTCGGGCAACATATTCAGGGGAACGAGTTTTGCCGACGGAACGTGTCCACGGGCGTACTCTTCGGGGGTGCGTACGTCGATGAGCACGCAAGCTTCGCCTTTCTCACTGGCTGTCAACCAGCGCGGATAGAATTCGTCGACAGTGATTTGTGTATTGGCCTGACTCATTATTTCACCACCGGGAAGCCTGCATCTTTCCATGCCGTAATGCCGCCCACGACATTTTCGATGCGTGTGTAGCCATGCTCGGCGAGCAGTTTTGAGGCCATTGCTGAACGTTTGCCGGAATGGCAATAGACATACACCTGTTTGTCCTTTGGCACCTCGGCCAGATGCTCGGCCAGCACCTGCACGGGAATCAGCGTTGCGCCCTGAATATGACCTTCCGCGTATTCCTCAGGGGTGCGCACATCAAGCAGCATGAAGGGGATCGGGGATGCATCACCCTGCAACACATGCTCATGCACATGCGATATCGGTGCATTCTCGTAGCCATCCGGCGTCTGTTCGCCCATGCCGCAGGCTGTAGCCATCAACGGCAGGGCTGCGATCAGTGTTAAAGTCAATAATATGCGTTTCATGCCTGTGCTCCTTTGTGCTGTTTCACACGGCCGATGCTGGCCGGTAAAACGTTGTTGTTCTGTGAGTTTGTCACCAAAGACCCGCCAGTACTATGTGGTCTTTCCATGCCTTCTGCCCGATTCAAGATGCGCTCTCGAGCACATAAATCCGGAACAACATCCATACAGCCAACAGACAAAGCACCAGACTGAAGCCTTTCTGCAGCTTTGAAGACGACACCTTGCCTGCAATTCTTCCGCCGACCCATACACCAACAGCGGCCAGTGCAAGAATGGCCAGCATCGGCTGCCAGGGAATCGAGAAATATTCGTAATACCTTGCTGAGGCCACCAGTGAACTGGAAATAATAAGCAGCAGAGAGTGTGCGACGGCTGTTTGATGATTCGTTACGCCCAGCATCATCAGGACCGGCACGACGATGAAGCCGCCTCCGACACCCAACAGGCCTGTGATCACACCGGATGCAAAGCCGGCAAGCAGGGCATACGGGCAATTGCACGTTTTCATTTCAGCCGGCTGCGCCAGTTTTTTCATTGAATCGCTATTGATCCACCAGACTATGATCAATACCAGTGCGGTAAAAAGCACTGCCTGCAATTGTTCGGAGATTTCAATCCCGATACTCGCTCCGGAGAATCCGCCCAACATTGCGCCGATAGCAAAGAAGCGATGCAAACGCCAATCTATGAGCCTCCAGCCTTTCTTCTGGAACAGGGCGAGAAAGCTGGTGAAGGCGACAATGATGAGGCTTGCCGCAATGGCTTGTTTGAGCGGCATGCCCAGCCCTGCATTGAGCAGGGGGACAGCCACAAGGCCGCCCCCTGCTGCAAACAGCGACAGCAGCAGGCCAATCAATGGCGCAACAATCCATACGGCGACATTCATGCGTTTATCTGCCTGACTTGACCGGCAGGCCGGCGGCTTGCCATGCGCCCATGCCGCCGGAAAAATTAAACACCGGGCTAAAGCCATTTTTGGCCAGCGTGGTTGCGGCCATCGCCGAGCGGTTGCCCGAGGCGCAGACCACGACTACCGGCTTGTCCCCGGGGATTTCCCGCATGCGGGTTGTGATTTCCCCTAACGGAATATGCAGAGCCTTTGTCGCGTGCCCGGAGGCCCATTCGGAAGCCGAGCGCACATCGATCAGCACATGCTCCGAGCTGCGCATCTTCAGGTACTCCGCTGCATCGAGGCGCTTTACGCCGGACAGCATCGGTGCCAGCAGGCGCTGCCACAGCATCCAGCCCACCAGCATGGCCATAAACAGGTATACACCGTTGGCTTGCATCCACTCACTCATGGTTTCGTTTCTCCTGAATCGGTTTTTATATTAAAAGGTGGCAGGTACGGACGAAGTCCAGGGGAGAGGGAAGGATGGTTCGCCCGCACCTGCCATTCGGTCGTGCGTCTCAGCCCTTGTCGCAGCAGGACTTCAGGCCGCACTTCTTCAGGATGACTTCCATCAGGCACCACTGCGTGAAGCCGGACTGAAAAAGATTGGCGCCGACAAACAGCGTGAACCATAGCCATGTGGGCTCGGAAAGCTGCACGCCGTTGTAAACCGATGCGAGGATGATGGACAGCATGATAAAGCTGCCGGCGATGATACGGATGGTGCGTTCAATACTCATAGTGTTTCTCCTGTTGATGCTTGATTGTTAGTGGTTGTTTCCCATGGCTTGTCGCGCTGCCACAGGTAATAGGCCAGTGGAATGATGAACATGGTCAACACGGTGGCTGCGATGGTGCCGAAGGCCATGGATACGCCGAGCCCGCCGAACACGGGATCGGAAATCATGATGGATGTGCCGGCTACCACGGCGAGCGCGGTGAGCAGAATGGGACGTGCGCGCACAGCACCGGCTTCCAGCACGGCGGTTTTCACATCATGTCCCTTGTTGCGGTAATCGATAATGAAATCGATCAGCAGGGTGGAGTTGCGCACCACGATACCGGCCAGTGCGATCATGCCGATCATCGAGGTGGCGGTGAACGGCTGTCCGGTGATCATATGGCCGGGGAAAATACCAATCATGGTCAGAGCGGTCGGCGCCATCACCAGCATCGGCAGAATGAACTGGCCGTAGTAGGCCACCATTAGCAGGTAGATCAGCACCAGCGCAACAATAAATGCCGCCCCCAGATCACGGAACACATCCAGGGTCAGGCGCATTTCGCCATCCCACAGCATGTGATAACCGAAGGTATCCTCCGGTGAGGTATTGGTGAAACGCATGCCGCCGGTTTTCACAACCGTGCCGGGAAGCAACTCGGCACCATCCAGTTTGGCATCCATATCCAGCAGCGAATACACCTGCGAGCCTTGCTTCGGTTCGCCGGTCACATAGACCACCGGATGCCCGTCCTTGGAAAATACAGGCTTGCTGGCCACCGAGCGGCGCATCGTGGCGATGCTGGAAAGCGGTATGGCGCCCTCAGAGCCTGATACATAGATGCGATCGAGATCCTCGGCGTGGGCGCGCATCGCCCGCGGCAGTTGCACATGCATGCGGATGGAATGACGCTCGTCCGGGCTGTGTACCGCACCCAGGTCGTAGCCCTGCAGGAAGTCCCGCAGTACGCCTTCCACGCGCGCCGTGCTGATGCCCAGGCGGGCAGCCTTTTCCTTGTTGATATCCACGGTCCACTGTTCCTGGTCTTGGCCAACGGAATCGTCGACATCAACGACATCGTAGGTGTCTTCGAAGGTGTGGCGAACCTTGTCTGCCATCTGGCGCAGGGTGTGATAATCCGGTCCGTACAGCTCGGCCAGCAGGGTGGCGCGTACCGGCGGGCCGGGCGGATCCTCGACCAGCTTGAGGTTGGCCTCGGGATGTGCGGCCATCACCGGCTGCAGCATGTCGCGCAATTCCAGCACGATATCGGACGATTGCTCGCTGCGTTCGCGCTTGTCGATCAGGTTCACACGAATTTCGGCCAGGTGTGGAGCGCTGCGGAACAGGGCTGCACCGCGCAGCATGCCGTTAAAATCAATTGGACCGGGTTGACCGGTGAAGGTTTCATAATCGGTGACATGGCGATGCATGGCGACCACATCGGTGACTTCGCGCAGCACGCGATCGGTTTCTTCCAATGTGCTTCCTTCAGGCATGTCGAGGGTGATATTGAAGGTATTCTGGTTGCCCTTGGGCAACATCTTCAGTTCCACCGTGCCGGGGGTCAGCGGGCCGTTGATACCGGCCGGACGCATGAATTGCCAGCCCGGTTGCCACATGGCGGCCACGAAAAGCACGGCAACCACGATCCAGAAGCTGCGGCGCACAGCCGGACTCTCGATGAGCGGCGTGGCCAAACGCAGATAACCACGATGCACCCAGTCCTGCGGTTGAGTATCCAGTTCCTCAAGATTGGGTTCGCTCATTTTGCAGGGCAGCCAGCGCTGCGCGATCCAAGGGGTGAACATGTAGGCAATGACCAGCGACGCAGCCATGGCGAGCGGGGCATTGAACGGAATCGGCCCCATATACGGGCCCATCATGCCGGTGACGAAGGCCATCGGAATGAAGGCCAGAATCACGGCGATAGTGGCGATGATGGTAGGTCGTCCGGTTTCGTTGGTGGCCTCGATGATGATGCGGGCCTTGTCCTTAAGGCTGGAAGCGCCTTTATGCAGATGCCGGTGGATGTTCTCGATTACCACGATGGCATCGTCAACCAGCAGGCCCAGCGCGAGGATCAGAGCGAACAGCGTGATGCGGTTGATGGTTTGATCGGCGAGCAGGCCAATGGCCAGCACGATGAACAGAATCAAAGGGATATTCATCGTGACGATGGCGGCCTCACGCCAGCCGAGGAAGAGCAGCAGGATGATGATCACGCTGGCAATGGCGATGCCGCGATGTTCGACCAGCATGTTCACCGCGGCATCGGCGCGCTGGCCGGAATCGCGGCTGATCACGACGCGCACATTATCGGGAATGAAGTCGCCCTTCAGTTCGTTCAGCTTGTCTGCAATGCGGCCGGTCACGACCACGGCGTTGGTGCCGGGCTTCTTGGCCAGGGTGATGGAAACCGCCGGGATTTCTTTTTCACCGTTCGATTCAACGGCTGAACCCGAGCCGAAGCCGATGCGGTGCAGGGTAGTGATCTCCGCCGGGCCATCGGAAACACGTGCGACATCGCCGAGATAAATCGGACGGCTGCTACCGCCATCGGAATCGGTGCGCTCGCCGACAATCAGTCGGGAGACTTCCAGTGCGCTGGTCAGGTAGCCGTCCAGCCAGATACGGCTTACCGAATTGTCACCGACCAGCGTACCCACCGGTCCGCCCGCATTGGCCGAGGTCAGCACGCTGTGCAACTGATCCAGCGAGATGTGATAGGCGGCAAGCCGGGCCGGATCGATATCGATGCTGATCTCGCGCTTGCGTCCGCCGATGATGTCGGCAACCGACACGCCTTCAAGTGGCGCAAGCTGTTCACGCACGCGCTCGGCCAGTTGTCTTAATGCCAAACCGTCGAGCCCGGTCGAGGCCAGAGTGATGACAGAAACCGGTACATCGTCCACATCCATTGGCTTAACCAGCGGCTGGCTGGCGCCCGGCGGGATACGGTCGAGGTTGTGCATGACCCGGTCGTAGAGCTTGACCAGGCTTGTTTCCTTATCTTCGCCGACCTTGAACATCACGGTCACCACGCCCATCGAATCCATAGCCGTTCCGAAGGTATGGTCCACGCCGTTCATTTCACGCAGCACCATTTCCATCGGGCGTACGATCAGGTTCTGGACCTCTTCCGGGCTTGCGCCCTGCATCTGCACCAGCACATTGGCCGCCGGCACGTTGATCTGCGGATTCTCCTCGCGCGGCGTCACAAACAGCGCCACCACGCCGATCAGGAAGATCAGTATGCTGATGATCGGGGTGAGGTGGGAGCGCATGGCGCTCGCCCCCAGACGACCGGCAATATTCATTTTTGGCGTAGTTGGCATCGCTTGTTTCCGCATCGAACTCAGGACCCGGAGGCCTTCATGCCGGACGTCATGTCCGGACGGATTTCAGCGGCAATGCGGTCGCCATCATGCAGTCCGGCCAATGCTTCGACGCGCCCACCGGTTTCGCGGCCGGGGCGGATCAGACGGTAGTGCAGCATGTTGTCGGCATCGGCAACGTATACTCCGTGCAGACCATGGCGCTGCACGATTGCGGCTGCGGGCAAGAGCAGAGCCTTGCGCGAACCGATGGCGAAGCGTACCTCGGCGAACATGCCGGGCAGAATTTCAGCCATCTGCGGCAGACTCAACTTGACCAGAAACTGGTGGGTAAGCGGATCGGCAGCCGGTACCACCTGACGAATCACTGCCTTCAGCGGCTCGGCCAACGATGCGAGTTCCACGGTAGCCTCGTCTCCCTCATGGATGGCGGCGATGAAACGCTCGGAGACATGGGTTTCGACCGACAGTTGCTGGGCATTCTCAAGAATCAGCACGGTAGAGCCCGGTGATGCCAGATCGCCCGTGTTGAGCAGTTTCTTGACTACGGTTCCGTCCACCGGTGCCTTTACTTCAGCGTATTGCAACTGATTCTCAGCTTGCGCCAGTTTCGATTTAGCCACGGTGTAGCGAAGTTGAACCTTGTCGAACTGCTGCTTGCTGACAGCGTTTTCTTTTAGCAGTGCTGTATAGCGGGCGCGGTCGGCTGCGGCATCGCGCAGATCGGCGCGGGCCTGATTGACCGATTGCATCACATCCACGGGGTCGACACGGAACAGGGCATCGCCCTGCTTGATTCGATCGCCTTCACGCACAGCGATATTACCGATATAGCCGGAAAGACGAGAAGCGATGGAGATTCGCTTATCGGAGGTGATACTGCCGCTGCTGATGGTGTGCTCGGCAACATCCTCAGCTTGCAGGGTGATGAGTGGCACATGGATACTGTTTGTTTGCTGCACTGCGTTATCAGCCTCGGGCGAGCATGAAGCGAGCAACATGGCTGCAGGCAGGAATGCCGCGGCGTAGTTTAGGGTCGTAAGGCGTTTCAGTTTAGAGAGAAGCATCCAATACCTCCGGGGTAAGGCGTCCGGCAGCAAGCAACAGGGCTGCGCGGCTGACAATCAGATTGAAACGGGCATCAATATCACTGGCCACAGCACTATCGTTGCGCGTATGTGCATCGAGTACATCGGTACTCTTTTCCAGGCCCTGCTCAAAAAGCAGGTTCTGGATGCGTAAGGATTCAGCAGTCTGGTGCAGGGTATTCTGACGGGCGGTTGCGGCTTCCTCCGCTTCGTGCAACTGGCGCCATGCATCGGCCAAGTCATTGGTCAGGACCTGTCTTTCATCCTGAAGCTGGTATTGCAGATGGGCAAAGCGGGCTTCGGCGGCGCGGCGTGCTGCCACATCGGAGCCGCCGGCAAACAGGTTGAAGCTGACCTCGGCGCCAATGCTGGTATTGGGATGTTTGGGTGCGAGGGTGCCGTTGTTCCATTCCTGCACGGCAAGCAGACCGACATTCGGGCGCAGTCCGGCGGAAGCCTCGCTGATACCTGCTTTTGCCGCATCAAGCTGGCGCTCAAGTGCAGTAATCCTGGGGTGCTGTGCGATGATCGGGTCGGCAGGCATGTCTTCGCTGATATTGCGCAGTTGCAGATTCGGACTGCTTTGCAGGTTCACTGTGCTTGCCATCGATGTTGATTCCAGTCCCAGCAGGCGATGCAGTTCATCCATGGCCCTGTGGCGTGCATTACGGGTTTGGGTGAGGCCCAGCCGAGTATCCGAAACATGCGCCTGCGCATCGAGAATGTCACTTGGAATGCCGATGCCGCGCTCCAGCAGGGCTGTGGTTTGTTGCAGGTGGCTCGTGGCGGCATCATGCGCACTTTGCGCTGCCTTCTCACGGGATTGCAGACGGAATACGTTGGTATAGGCCTGGATCACAGCGAAAGTCAGTTGCTGCCGGGCAAGTGCTACTTCATTGCGGGTCGCCTGCTCGGTCTGCTCGGCACGCTCTCTGGCGGCCCACATTCTGCCACCCTGATAAATCGGAGCCTCCAGGGTCAGGCTGTTGCGGTAGTTGGTCAGATAAGACGGGCTATTCAGGTTGGCGGGAACGAAATCGGCTGACGTGACCCGCTTTTGCAGAAGTTTGCCGGCGAAGCTGCTCATCGGGGAATTGGATCGCGATACCGCCGAAGCGGCATTGAGATGCGGCATCAGATTGCCGTTCGCCAGTTGCACGTTTGCCGCGGCTTCCTCAAGTCGGGCATCCTCTGCCAGTAGCAGGTGGTTGTATTGCATTGCCCTGTTCACAGCCTGCTGAAGGTTCAGTGATACCGGGGTCATCTCTTCGGCAAAGGCAAAGGATGAGCTGATAAATACCAGCGGCCCCAGCATTAACATGGAAGAAAATCGCCAGAAAATTAATGCATGCTTATTTGCTGATATATCAGGTGAAAAAAAAGCCATGCCAGCCTCCTCAGACCAGGTCTATACAGTCATCCGGACAATACATGCGACGCAAGGCTTCCAGCAGCCCCCCGATTTCAGGGGAGGCGATGGAATAAATCACGCGCTGTCCGTCTTTCTGGGTGGTCAGTAGCCCCATCATACGCATCTTGGCCAGATGCTGCGACAGGTTGGATTGCGAGGTGCCGGTGGCCTTCATTAAATCTTGCACGCACAGCGGTCCGTTCATCAGATGACACAGGACTGACAGGCGCACTTCATGTGCCAGGGCGCGGAGGCCTTCGCTGGCGGAACGTATCTTTTCTTCAGGGATTGCTTGCATGGGCGAAATATATTCGATTCACAATATATTCGCAATAGCTAATATATAGGCATATCAGGGATATGGCTTGTCGCGTTTATTCCTTGTGTGGCGGTGAGTTGATGGATGCACTCAGTGCGTGGAATCACACCAGGTTGTTCATCATCCCCCGGGCGCCAGCCTGGTAGGCCAGCGGTCCGGGGGTAACGCCTTATCAGTCGTGAAAATCGAGCGCTCTGCCAGCTGGTCGCGGCAGGAGCGGATAGATAATTTCAGGCTGCTTGCCGGTGAGTGTATTCAGAAAGGCGACAATATCCGAGGAGTCCTTGTCTGAGAGTTCGGTATCAAGTTGCTTTTTAGCCATGATGCGCACTGCCTCATCAAGTGTGGCAACGGAACCATCATGGAAATAGGGGGCCGTCAGGGCGACATTGCGCCAGGATTGAACGCGGAAGAAGTGGTCGTCCTCGGCCTTGCCGGTTACAGCCTTACGCCCGGTGTCTGTGCCGTAATCGAAACCCTGGAAGCTGTTATTGGTGAACAACGGGCCCGAATGACAGCCCGTGCAGCCGATTTCATCCACCTTGTGCATGCCGCGTTTGGCGGCTTCTGATATGTCAGCCTCGCCGCGCACATAGCGATCAAAGGGCGCATCCGGGGTGAGCAGGGTGCGCTCGAAGGCGGCAATGGCTTTGGCCATATTGTCGTAATTTATGGGTTTCTTACCGAACACCTTGTTGAACAGGGGTTCGTAACCGGCGTCCTTTAGGCGCTTGATCAGTTGCGCCTCGCTGATGTCGGCCATTTCAACGGGGTTAAGTGGCGGTCCTTTTGCCTGATCCTCCAGAAGCGGGGCGCGGCCGTCCCAGAACTGGGTTCTCCAGAAGGCGGCATTCAGCACGGTCGGTGCATTGCGACCGCCGCGTTGCCATTTATGGCCGATCGAGAACTGTTGATTGTCGACCCCGCCATTGCCCAGATTGTGGCAGGAGTTGCAGGAGATGTTTCCGCTCAGAGACAGGGCAGGATCGAAATACAATTTTTTACCGAGTTCGATTTTGTCCGGGCTCATAGGGTTATCTGCCGGCACAGGGGCAAGGGTAGGGAGTGGCCCCATGCCCTCGGGGACGTCGGCCGGTCTGTTGCCTGCCTGAGCTGTGCCGATACCAAAAAGGAACAGGGTAATGACAAAAGATGAAAGAAGTCGTTGCATGTTGTATCTCCTTTTAAAGCTGAAAGGTATTCAAGAGTATAGCATTGGTTTCATGGCCTGCTCTGTCAAGCATATTGCCCTGTGTGCTTATTATATAGAAGCCTGGCCTGAAGGGGGCTGGCATGAGCGGGGTGATTTTGACAAGTCAGGGTTTGCCGCGAGGCGGAAGGCTATGCTAAAGTGCGGACCGCCGTGCAACCGGGTGCCGGCGAATACAAAAAACCACAGAACCACAAGAGAGATCTAATATATGGCAAGCAAAAACCAGCCACTGAAGCCCGGTGAGAAAATACTCTTCACCGTCGCAGGCGTCTTTGTCGTCTTTGCGGTGATCGCCTACATTGTTATGCAGGTTTTCATGGCCAATTCCGACAAACCGTTGTTTGAGACCAAGACAACAGCCAATCTATCGGCCGAAGGCCAGCGTGGTTCTTATCTGTTCCGCACCAATGGTTGCACCACCTGTCATCGCGCTCTGCGTAATGGCACCAATATGGGGCAGACGGCAGATCTGGATGGTATCGGTTCGCGCCGCACCATGCAGTGGATGTTTGCCTTCCTGCAGGACCCTGAAAAAAACTATCCGGCGGCAACTATGGATCATAAGGCAGGGCAGACCTCTGCGGCCTATGTCGCGAAGTTGCCGGCTGAGGATCTGCATGCCCTTGCCGTGTTCCTGTCGGAGTTGAAATCCGAGCAGGGTTCGTCATCGGCACCGATTCCACCCAAGGGTGAATCACCATTCATTGACTCGATGGTCAAGACATGGGCGCCGAAGGAATGGAAAGAAAAGTATAAAGACGTGCGCGATGACCCGGAAGCGTTCAAGCGCGCTAACGAGACCGCTGCCGAGGAGATGGTCCAGCCATGAATAACCAGCCATGGGAAGATGAGGAATACGTAAAATATACGCTCTGGTTTGTATTTGCCTGCGTGATCTACAGCATCATCGGTTTCTCATGGGGGGCCTTGATGGGCGGTATCCATGAGTTCCGGCATTTTGTCGACCATCGCATGTTCGGCAAGCTTATCGTTCGCGCACACACACACATCAATCTGCTTGGCTGGGTCGAGATGGCTATTTTTGCTGCAGTTTACTATGTCATACCGCGCCTGGTGAGGCGTCCAATCTATAGCATGTCACTGGTTAAGCTGCATTTCTGGACGCACAACTTTGGTCTGCTTGGCATGGTGGTGTTTTTCAGTGTCGCAGGCACGATCGGCGGAATGGCTAGCGTCACCATGACCCCGGCCGAAGTTGAACTGCTTGTTCGCCCATGGCTGGCGGTGATGGGTATTTTCGGCACGCTGGTGCTGCTGGCTAACTGCATATGGGCCTATAATATCTTCCGCACCTGTGCAGGCTGGCGGAAATCACGATGAAATCCATTGCGCTTGGCTTGATGTTACTGGGCGCTGCAGTGCTCGGTGCATGTGACATGGATTTTGGCAGCGTTGGTGGTGGCGGTGTGTTCATGCAGGGCAAGCCTGTGCCATCACTGAAGACCAAGAAACTGACCGATGTGGGTGGCGACATGGCCAAATTGACCAGCTATCGCTATCCCGACCCGCGCATGTATGAGTTGTCTGTTGATGAAGCGCTCCAGCAGCACAAGCCGATCGTGCTTGAGTTTGCCACCCCCGGGCACTGCACACAGTGTGACAAGCAGTTGCAGTTGATGAAGGAGATGCTCAATAAATACGAGCATAAGGTTCTTTTTCTGCATATGGATCAGTACTACAACCCCGAGGCCTACGATGCCTTTCAGGTGCGCGGTGAGCCGTGGACCTTTGTGATCAATGCACAGGGTAATGTGGAAGTGGTATATCCCGGGCGCATGCTGTATCAGGAGATCGATCCGATCCTGGCCGACTTGACCAGTCGGGCCGATTTGACCGGTGAGGCTAAGCAGACAGGACAGGAGAAGTAAATGGCACGCAACTGGCAGGAAGTGCAGTGCGAGCTGCGGCCGGACAAACTTGGCACATTATGGGACTTGGCTTTATATGTGCCCACCGTTGGCGTGCTTATTCTCTGGGGTCTGAAGCTGTGGTATGCCGGCGGTGACGACCAGTGGATAGGCTACGGGCTGATGTTTTTGGGCTTCTTTTTCATGATGGTTGGTGGCGGGCGTGTGATGCGCCGTCTGCTGATTCATCCTATGGCCCCTGTCTCTCTGGATATTAATCGCGAGCGTGTGCGCATGAGGCTAAAGGGAGGGCAGTACGCCTCTCTGATGAAGGATATCCGGTTTTTTGCAGATCAGGCCGGCAAATCTTTCGGCCTTACCGGCATGGATGCAATGGGCAGCAAGCGTCAGTATGTCTTTCACCGTAAGCAGTTTGCAGAGGATGATTTCATGGCGGTTATCAAGGCGCTGGATAAGTACAAGTAAGGCTGTGCCTGTGTGGCAGCTGCCTGCTACATACGCCTGTTTAGCAGGGCATCCCGGATGAAATATATTTCGGCTGCTGCTGCAGCAAGAACCACCAGTGCAATAAGGCCGATTTCAACCGGCTCGCTGACCAGTCCGCCGACAAACATGTGAACGCTGTAGCCGAAGATAAACAGCGAGGCGATTCCGCTGATGCCGTAAACAAGAATTTCTTTCATCGCCAAATGATGAATGGCTATAAGGCATCGGGCAAGCGCAGGATTATGAATGGTATCTATCGCTTGATGTGCATTGGCAGAGCGAAACTAATACGCCCGGCATGGTGGGCGGCACGGGCATCAAGGTGCTTGACATGCATAAGGCTGGAGATAAGGTTCCGGTTTGATTAAAGGGAATTCATCTTGAGTTCATAGAAAGGAAGAGGAGGGCTGAATGAAAAGTTCAATCTGGTTAACAATTATTGCCGGAATGACCACAGGCATGGGTAACGGCTCAGTGTTTACCTGTGCATTTTTGCTGGCCGTGGGCCGTGGACCATTCGGTGAGGCTGGTCTGTGGTATATGGACCCCTACGATCCGCGCACCTATCAGGGTACAGCAGACTGGATCATGTTTATCTTCGGTATCGCATTTGTGTTGATTCTCGGTTATGCACTCAAGCAGCATGCTTTGCTTGAAGGCCTGCGGAAGGAGGAATAGAAAATGGATACGATCGCTTCAATTCTGGGTGTTTTACTTGCTTTTTCGAGCATGTGGTTTGCTTGGTATCTGCTGATGCCCGGCCAGCATGACGAAGAGCATGAAGATTAAGTTGAGTTGTTGATGAAATCCGTGATTAAAATCTCTAGGGGGTCTTTTTAAAGATGCTGAAATATTTGTTTTCAAAAGAAGATGATATCCCGCAGGGTACTGCGGCGATTTTCTTTGGCATATCGTCCATTGCCTGGTTCATTATCGGAACAGGTCTTGGGTCTTTTAATGCTGCCAAGCTTGCCTTTCCTGACTTGTACCATGGCCTGTACTCGCTGCAGTTCGGTCATATGCGTCAGGTCCATGTGCATGCCGTTATTTTCGGCTGGATTGCCATGGCTTTTGCTGCTTCCATGATGTACATCACCCCGGCTCTGGGTAACACCAAGCTGTGGTCCGAGAAACTCGGCGTCTGGAACTGCTTGCTGTACAATGTAGGCCTGTGTCTGGCTCTGGCATTGCTCTGGTCCGGTGTAACCTCTGGCCGCGAGTATTCCGACCATATCTGGCCAATCGATCTGTACATTGCCTTCGTGATGGTTGTTCCTTGGTCTTTGAACGTGTGGATGACAATTATTAATCGTCGTACACAGGGTATTTATACCACCAACTGGTTCTTCGCCGGCTGTATGTTCATGACCATTATCGTGTTCCTTGTCGGTAACACGCCGGAATGGCTCCATCTGACCGGTCTGAACGAGGCATACATGACCTGGTGGTTCGCGCATAACATCCTGGGCTTGCTGATTACCCCGGTTGCTGCCGCTATCACCTACTACATCGTGCCGAAGATCACCGGTAACCCGCTGTATTCGCATCGTGTGGGTCATCTGCACTTCTGGTCCATCGTGGTGTTCTACTCCACACCGGCTGCCCATCATCTGATGAGCTCACCGCTTCCGGAATGGCTGAAGTCCTTCGCATCTGTGGAAGGTGTGCTGATCCTGGTGCCGGCTGTTGCCTATGTGTGTAATATCCTGCTGACCATGCAGGGTCGCTGGGCCATGTTTGTCGAGAATATCGAGATCAAGTTCACCATTACCGGTGTGTTGCTTGCTATTCCGCTGAACATGCAGGGTGGCTTCCAGCAGACACGTGCCATTAACTGGTATATCCATGGCACGGGTTGGATTGTGGCTCACGCCCATCTTGCCTTGCTCGGCTTCTCCACCTTTGCGGAAGCTGCTTCGGTGTACTACGGCATGCAGGTGTTGCTGCGTCGCAAGCTGTGGTCCGCATCGCTGGCCAACTTCCACTTCTGGATGTTGCTGATCGGCTTCTCGCTGTACTGGACGTCGATGACCATTTCCGGCCTGATCCAGGGTGCTGCAAAGATCTACGAGGTTCCTTATGTGGACGTTGTGATCGCAGAGCATCCTTACATGATCGTTCGCTGGCTGGGTGGCACCATGGTGTTCTTCGGTAATATCATCTGGCTGTACAACATGATTATGACCGCACGTGCCGGTGATCCGGTTCCTGTTGGTCGTCAGCCGGCTGAAATCGCCTACACGCGTTAATATAATATGAGGGCCGGCTCTCGGGCCGGCTCTCAATAATAAATTTAATTATAGGGAGGAGATTTCCGTGGCATTTAGAGAATATAAAATCGGATGTGTGATGTTTGGCGTGGCTCTGAGCTTGTCGATGTTCATTACCATCGTTCTGCCAGGCCTCGATATTTCGTCGATGTCCTCGACAAAAATCGCTCTGGAGAAGCAGTTGACCTACGGTTGGGAGACTGGCTTCAACTACTATGACCCGTTCTTGCAGGGCAAAGATAAGCCCATCAAGGTCGTGTTGACCAAGGACCCGATGACCGGCAAGGCCATCGATAAGACTGCAGCGTTTGTATTTCCGGCCGGGACACATTTCCCGAGCGGACTGACCCATGACGGTATTCTGGGTGATGATGTGCAGAAGGCTTCGGAAGAGGTTGGCCGGGTTGGTGAGGCAAGTGAAGAGCAGGGTGGTGTATTCCTTGTTCGTTCCACTGCCGATGATGTCCCGTACATCGAGTATGCAACTGCAACCAAGGGCTGGACTTCCGATGCGACGCTGAAGGCTGCCGACGAACAATTGCTGGCAGGTTCAGGCAAGACCATGTTTGTCCGTGAGGGCTGCTGGTGGTGCCATACCCTGTTGCCTGAGCAGACACAGGATTGGCAGTCGTTTGGTCGTCCGCCGCTGGTGGGAGACTTCAACGGCGAGAGCCCGACCACTTTCGGTTCTGACCGCAAGGCACCTGATCTGTTGCACGTAGGTTCGCGCAACTCATCGCGTGAGTGGATGGTGATGCATTTCTTCAATCCACGCCTTGTACAGCCACATTCCATTATGCCACGCTATGATTATCTGTGGGGCGATGTGGATGCGGATGGCAATGCGGTTGATCTCGCAGGATGGGATGAGAAGTACATGGAATATGCCCGTGGCGAAAGTGTTTACCCACCTGCAGTGCCAATGCCTGCTGCCGACAGTGAGGCTCGCAAGCTCATTGATTTCGTCATCAATCTGAAATAAGGGAGGATAATAATGGGATGGACTTTTAATAATCCGCTGTTTTCACTGACGACGGATGACCAGAACAAGGAAGCCAAGCATACATGGGAGCATGAGAGCCTGGGTGGTATCGCGGAGAACAACAATCCGCTGCCGCGTCCGGTCATCGGTTTGCTGCTGCTGACCTTCGCAACAGCAATCGCCATTACCTTCCCGCTGTACGGACAGCGTCCAACAGCAGCTATTTATCTCGACTATGTGTCGCTGATGAACAGCACCATGGTGCAGGAAGTGATGAATGATCGCACGATCACTCATGACGAGGCCAACAACAAGGCCATGGCATTGATCGAGGACTCGTTGGCTCACTTCGACTCGAAGTACACCTTCCAGCGGGCACAGCATCCTATCGATCTGGATCAGCTGCGTGTGATTGCACCTGCAATTGTTGAGCTGCAGCGTGCCGGTAAGGATCTTGAAGAGTACAACATCATCGGTCCGAATGTGATCAAGTCGAACTTCTTCAACATTCAGGAAGACGGTACTGTGCTTGCCAAACAGCCTTGGTGGGATAAGGGCTATGAGATTTCCTTCTGGTATTTCATTGGCTTCTGCCTGGCTGTTATTGTTACTGTGAAACGGTTGCCGCACTGGTCATGGCGCCCTGATCACACGATTGCACATTAAGGAGATATAGATGATTGATTTGGATAGCCCATTTATCGGTGGCCTGATAGTCACGACACTGGCATTGGTTGTACCGATTATCTACGCCTTCTTTGTGGATAATCATAAGAAAGGTTCACCGGACCCGCGCAAGAACACGTTCTAATCCGGTATTCCTGCAAGTATGAAGGCGCCGCCCCTATGGGCGGCGCTTTTCTTTTGCCCAGGCGTTTTATTGTTTCCGTTGTCGTGGCTGTTGAGGTACGCTACGTCACCTTCTATAAACAGGAGCGTTTCCAGTGCTTTCGCACATGACTGCTTTGATTATTACTGCGATATTTGTTCAACCCGCCGTGGCGGATGAAGCCTATCAAACCTTTGATCTGGGCATTGAAAGCATGCGTAGCCACGGTTATAGCGTTGCAATTTTTATCTTTATGATGATTGCTATCGCGGTGTTTGTAGGCATTGTCTGGTCTTTCATCGCCTCTGCCAAGGGCGGTGAAATCAAGCGTGGCGAATATGTCCTGTTTGGTATGATTATTCTGGGGGTCATCGCTGCATCGATATTTGCAGCTGTGCAGTTGCTTGACGGTGTTTTATTCTAAATAGACAATCATCACAATCATGGAGGATTGAAAATGTTTGGAGTTGAATTACAGGACGGTTGGACGATTTATATCTGGCTGATTAGTGGTGCGGCCATTCTCGTTGGTGTCGTTTTCGGGATTCGCTGGGCTGCCAAGAACGAGCAGTTTGACGAAGATATCAAGTATCTGGTTTTTGATGAGAATGATAAAGACAAGATGAAGCCTGAAGAATTTGCCAAGTCTCAGGCTGTGAACGCCCAGCAGGAGAAGCGTCGCACAGAGGTGCTGGCAGAGAAAGAGGCCGCCGCTCGGGCGCAGCAGGACTAGTCGATGCTGGCTAAAATCAACTGGATGACCGTAGTCAATACGGTCATCCTGCTTTTTGCGGGCGCCATTATTGTTGCCATCGTGCAATCCATGATCAAACCGTCCGTGCAGAATGAAAATAATGAACTGCCATTCTACAGTACTGCCGACCCCGCGCTTGAAAGGGCAGGGTCCGATCTGTATCGCAGCCTGCAATGCCGTAATTGCCATACGATCTGGTCGGTGAAGAGCGTGTATCAGAGTGTGCCTGCGCCTAGTCTGGATGGTATTGGCTCGCTGCGTAGCGAAGCATGGTTGTATCGTTACTTCTCTGCCGAAAATCCCCAGGATATTCTGCCAAGCCGGATGAAGGAAAAGTATAAAATGCCTTCCTTTGCCGGTTTATCTCAAGAGGAACGCCAACTTCTTGCAGCCTATTTTTCCAGTCTACGGGTTAAGGATTGGTATCTGGATGAGACAATCACCGCTGAGCAAAAAAAGCTTACCGGTAAGTAAAACCGCGGCCTTGGGGCCAATATGAATCACAATCAGGAGTAGGCAGCGATGGGTAAGCAGCAGAACAAGGCGGTTTCGGCCGTTGGTTACACTTGGGCGCCGTACTGGCTCAGGGGAGTGATCGCATTTATTGCCGGCGTGGTGCTTTACGAAGTCGGGATGTTGCTGCTTGGCGTGCACCTTGAATACTTCGAAGGCCTGGCCAGTTTCAATATGGCCTGGATCGTGGCCATGAGCATTCTTCCGGTGGCTGTCGGCATTGCTATTGGTATGATCTATGGCTTTGGCGGCAAGTATCTGGCGCATTTTCCACCTGCCCTCGCCATGCTGTGGCATTATCAGCATATATCCTATGCCGATATGCCTGCTGATGCGCATCTTCTGCCCTGGGGTATGTGGGTGATGTTTGTCATTCTGCAAATGGAATTCTGTGCAGTGGGCGGGTTTCTTGGCGAGATATTTATTCGCAAACGTTATGCATGGGATAATGGCGTGGCACCGCACCATGCCGATTCTGAATCTTTGCCGGAAGATGATTTTAAGGAAGGTTCCGGTCGATAAGGTGAAACGATCTCCGATCTCTCCGGCAGAACGACGTCGCCGTAAGCGCTGGTTAAGCGCCACCCTTGTATTCTGCATCACCGTCGCCATGGTTGGCGGCTCGCTGCACGTGATGGAGCTGGGCTCGATGCGCATGGATGAGATGCGCGGCAAAGCGAGTTATGACGTTCGCGACATGCATGAACACATCCGTGCGGCGGGCGAAGAGGTATACGTGCAGGAAGCCAATGAAAACAACGCCACCGGTGTTCGCAGCTATACACCGGAAGAGGCTCAGGTACTGCTCAGTGACGAACAATGGCGTGATGTCGAATGGATGGTCCCCATCCCGGCCGGCGTGTTTACCATGGGAAGTGATGATGCCCGCACCAATGAACAAAACCGGCCGGCCCATCAGGTTCGAACACGGGCCTATCGCATCGATAAGTTTCCAGTGACACAGGCCCAATATGCGCAGTTTGTTGCAGCCAGGAAGTATCGTCCGCCTCTGAGTTGGAAGGACGGGACTATTCCGAGGGGGCTGGAGCTTCATCCGGTTACCATGGTGTCGTGGTATAATGCACGTGATTATTGCGCCTGGGCGGGTAAAAGGCTGCCGACCGAGGCCGAATGGGAGAAGGCTGCACGGGGAACCGATGCGCGCCGTTTTCCCTGGGGTTCGATGATGCAGCCCGAGAACCTGAATACCTACTACAAGGTTGGCCACACCACGGCGGTGAATGCTTACCCTGAGGGTGCCAGTCCTTATGGCGTGATGGATATGGCGGGCAATGTTCAGGAGTGGGTGGCCGACCAGTTTGCCCCTTATCCGGGCACACCTGCCTCCGGCGAAATCTTTCAGGCCAAGGAAGCCGATCCGCAATACCATCGGGGTTCGGATGAGAAAGAGGATCTGGTTTATTTTGTGATGCGTGGCGGGTCATGGAAAAGCGATCCTTTTTCGACCTATACTTACCACCGCAATTATTCCATGCCCAATTATGCCTCCGACTTTTTCGGCTTCCGCTGCGCGGCCGATGTCGTGGCGAAAGAGGAGAAATAAATGAATCTGAGATCCTATCTTCTGCTGACCACACTGTTTTGCTTCTGGTCAACGGAGGCCATGGCCGTGGATAGCTATCGTTACCTGCATGTGACCATTGATACGCCGTGGATGATTTTCGTTTTTCTGTTCTTTCTCGTTTTCGCACCGATGATTCTTGCCGCGATTCTGCATTTGCGGAATGCATGGCGCCGGGACGATGAGGAAGACGAGCCTCGCGATAAGAATGTCAGGCGTGACTGAGGGATTTGCCATGCGTTTTCTACCCTTGATGCTGCTCTTTGGGCTGTTTTGCATGCTTTCGGGGCAGCTTGCGCATGCTGCGACGGATACTGTCCCGGCAACGACGGCAGCTGCAGGGGATGCCCGGTTTTCCTCCGAGGCGGTGATGCAACAGTTTGCCGGTGATGATGAGGAAGCACCCGAGCGGCGCATCGAAACCAAACGCAAACACGAAATCCTCTTTATCATGGGTATTTCGCTGCTCGTTCTGCTTTTTCTTACCGGCACCCTGGGCGTAGCCATGGTTGTCTTTGACAGGGATGTTTTTGTGGCCCATTTGATCTGTGCCGGCTTGAGCCTGACATTGGCAGCGGCGCATGCGGCTACATCCATTGCCTGGTTCTGGCCCTTCTGATCCTTACTTCATTCATGAAACTGTGAACCAACGCCTTCGTATCCTCTTGCTGCTTGTTTATGGCGGAACGGGGATTACCGCACTTGCTTACGAAATCCTGTGGACACGCATGCTCTCCCTGCTGTTCGGCATCAGCATCTTCGGGGTGGTGCTGACCGTCACTGCCTTTATGGCAGGGCTGGGGGCCGGAAGTCTTGCCGGAGCACGTTATGCCCGGGATTTGAGCGCTGTGCGTGCACTGCGCTGGCTGGCTATTCTGGAGGGCGGGATTGCCCTCTATGCCCTCGCACTTCCTTTCATGATGCCATGGCTTGATGCGGCTCTTCTGGGGCTCGGGGGTGGCCTTTCCATCAGTCTTTGGCAGGGCATGCAGGCCCTGGCACTCATATTACTGCTGTTTCCGGCTGCGCTGGCCATGGGCTACGCCTTTCCACTAGCGCTGAAGGGGGCACGTGCGCTGGGCGTGTCGCTGGGTGGCTTGTATGGCATTAATGCCCTGGGCGGTGCGCTGGGCGCTGTGCTTCCACTATTGCTTCTTCCGCTGCTCGGTTGGCGCAGCGCACTGCTCGTCGTGGCCATCCTCGGCCTGTTGCTGGCCGCTCTGGCATGGCTGCTGTCGCTGAATCTGTCTGCCGTTGGCCAGGATGTTGAGCCCGAGGCTAAGCTTATAAGGCGACCACCCTTCGCCGATCTCTTGGCCTATGCAGGTATTGGTGCTGCGGCGCTGATACTCGAAGTGGTCTGGAGCCGCTTGTTCGGCATGGTCCTGTTACGCACCGAGTATGTTCTGGCGGTGCTGCTGCTGGTATTTCTCTCCGGTATCGGTCTGGGCAGTGTGCTGGCCCGCCGGCTTCGCTCTTCCGGGCATGTGGCTCGCTGGCTGAATATCCTGCCGGCCATTGCGGCATCGCTGGCCATTGCAGGGCAGTATTTTCTTCCAGTGCTTAGTCAGTGGGCCAATCGAACGGAGTTTGATTCACTGTTCACTGGCATGTTGATGCAGGGGGGAGCCGTGCTGCTGCTGACCCTTCCGGTGACCCTGGCTTTTGGCGCATGGCTGCCGCTTCTGTCTCACCGTTTTGCCGGGGCGGGCAGTGATGCTTCCGGCACCAAGAGCGGCGGCTGGTGGTATGGCGCCAACAGTCTCGGCGCCGGCCTGGGAGCCATCATGGCCGGTTTTGTTCTTCTGCCATGGCTGGGCGCTGCGTTCACGCTTGGCATCGGGGCGCTGCTTTTGCTCGTGTGCGGCATGCGCTGGGTGGGAGACAGACGCTACTGGCTGGCCCTCCCCCTTGTGCTGCTGCTCTTCTGGCCGGTTCGACAGCTGCCGCCTGTTTCCAGCCTTTTGCCCGCGTTGGCTGATTCTCACAACCTGTCGCTGTATGAGGATGCCGTAGCCTTGACCCATGTGGTCGAGCAACCATCCGGGCAACGGCTTTTGCTTTCCGATTTGCAGCGCATGGATGCATCCAGCGATCCAACGGCTGTCACGGTACAGAAGAATCAGGCGCGCTTGCCTCTGTTGTTACATCCGGAGGCCCGCTCTATCCTGTTTCTGGGGCTTGGTACAGGGATTACCGCTTCCGGTTCGCTTCCTTTTATCGGGCTGCAGCGCACGGCTGTGGAATTGTCGGCAGGAGCGATTGCCGCCGCCGGGGAATCCTTTGCCGCAGTCAATGGCGGTGTGACGGGTCGGATGCTCGTGCTGCGTGACGATGCGCGGCGTTACCTGCGCAGCGATACAGGGCAATACGATGTGATTGTCGGCGATCTCTTTCATCCCGATATGGTCGGACGGGCTAATCTTCTTTCCGTGCAGCAGTTCAGTCGTGCAAGGGAGCGGCTTGCACCGGGTGGCGTGTTTGTACAATGGATTGCGCTCAACCAATTTGATGTAGCCATGCTGAAGGTGGTGCTGAACAGTTTCCGCAGTGTTTTCTCCGCCGGGAACGGCATGGCGCTGTTGTTTCTCGATGGCTATCGCGTCGGACTTGTCGGTGTGAAGCAGGCGGAGATACAGAGTTCCCGTTTATTACAGGCATGGCGGGAGATGCCGCCGGGTTTGGCCAGTGAAGCGACGGGAGACGAGGGTATGTGGACCTGGCTCGGGCGCTACTGGGGGCAAATTCCCGAGTTTGCCGACGAAGATCGGCTGCAGGACGAGTGGGCCCCGGTTATCGAGTTTGCCCTGCCGCGTGTGCGTTACACAGGTGGTACGGATCCGTCTTCCATGTGGCGCTGGATGTTGTCGTGGCGCGAAGATGCAGAGCAGGCTGCTGCTGTTTTGCATATCGGGGCGGAAGATTTCATCACCTTTAAGCGAGCCTGGGCGGCAACAGCTGCAAATGTTCGCCTGTGGCAGGCTGAACTTGGCGGCGATGAAGCCCAGGCGATGAAGTGGGCACAGCTGGCCCACAAGGCCAATGCCGATGATCGCTGGCCCGCTTTTGCCATGGCCGACAGGATGTTTGCCAGTCTTGAAGCAGGAGATCCGCAGGGTCTGGACAGAAGGCAGGCCCTGCAAGGTATTCTGGCGCTGATGCCGGATCACGAGGCAAGCCTGCGTGCCATGTGGCAACTGGAGTTGCGCGATGGGAATGATGCAGTAGCAGAGCAGTGGCGGCAGCGGCTTTCGTCCCTAAGCCCACTGGCTTTTGATGTGCGCCAAAGATAGCATTTATGCAAAGGAAACGCCGATGTCTGCCAATGAAGCACTAAGCAAGATTCCCGTTGTTGAAGAACACGTTCCGGGTGCACGCACCCTGGGGCCGGCGCGCCGATACGCCCAGATTGCCACCCTGATACTGCTGGTGTTGATTCCGGCCAGCGGCCTGTTTCGCATCGATATTCCGGCTGGCGGTATTCTCATGTGGGATCGCCTGGTCTGGTTTTCCGATATGTCCATTGTCATGGGCTTCTGGATATTTATCGCCAGTCTTCTGGTGATGATGTATTCACTCGTCGGATCGGTTTTCTGCGGCTGGATGTGCCCGCAAAACACGGCATCGGAATGGGCCAACCAGCTGACAGATCGCCTTCTCGGCAGGCGAGCCAAGATGATGGATACCTCGGGCACCCGTATGCAAGTCGCCGTACAGCGCAAGTCGCTGTTGAACTACCTGGTACTCGGCATCGTTCTGCTCAGTATGTCACTGGTTTATGCGCTGATTCCGATGTTCTATTTCTATTCGCCGCAGGCCATCTGGTCGTTTGTTTCCTTTCAGTACGACGAAGAACTGGCCGGTGGGCTGCACTGGATCTATATGGTCTGCGTGTTCGTCATGCTGGTTGATATCGGTGTGATTCGTCACCTGATGTGCAAATACATGTGTATTTACCGTGTCTGGCAGCATTCTTTCAAAACCCGCGATACCCTGCATGTTTCCTACGATGCCTCGCGTTCGGATCATTGCAGCAACTGCAACTATTGTGTGGATTCCTGCTTTCTGGATATCGATCCCCGTCAGCCGGAGGTATTCGACAGCTGTGTGAATTGCGGTGCCTGTGTGGTGGCCTGCGATGAGTTGCACAGCAAGAGCAAAAAGCTGCAAGGCCCCGGTTTGCTTCGTCTGAGCTTTGGCGATGAATGGAAGGGGAAATATCGTGGCGCGATTGGTTCATTCTTCAATCGTGCGCGCGCAGCAACGTTTGCCACCCTTATCGGTGCGGGGATGTTTGCTTATGGGGTAGCCACTTACGAGCCGGCATCCTTTTCGGTTTATCGCGGCGAGGCGCAGCAGGGTGAGCAGCTGCTCGATTATCGCATCAATATCGCCTACAAGGTCAATCGGCCTGAACAGATGCATATTCGTGTCGAAGGTCTGGATGCGGATTATTACTCGCTGGAGAAGGATACCGTGCAGTTTGAGCGCGCGGGTCGGCAGGATGTGGTATTGTATGTCCGCGACGGCCTGCCCCAGGGCTTGTACCGCTTCCAGGTGGTGGTGACGGCGGATGACGGCTGGACAAAGAAGTTTCAGGTTGTGCATTTTGCAAAATCGCAATCTCCGGCCGGCTGATAAACCGCAAATGACGAGGTAAGAAGCATATGGACGTAAACGACAAGCAGGCCAAAGAGCAGGTGGAAGAGCACCCGGAGGAGCAAACCGAAGAGGCACCAAGGCCGACAGCACCGGTGAATAAGGAGTGGGGCAAGATTCCCGACGATCATTTCGGTTATGCCTCCGATGAGGATCGCAAGAGCAAGCGCGGTCTGGAAGACTGGGAACTGGTTGAGAACATCCCTGAGTCGCAGAACCGCGTGCCGACATGGTTTATCGGCATCATTATCGTGGTGTTGATGGTTGCTTTTGGGCTTACGCTGCCTTTCTGGGGCGATCGTCCGGAGGCGCCACGCGCCTGGTTCACCTGGGGGCATGTGGCCGCCGCTGTCTATGCCATCATTGCTGCAGGCTTCATCTATTTCATGACCACACTCTATGGTTCCAAGCGCGCCGGCCGTCTGGACAGCGATACGCATCAGGATGATGACGATATCGACATGCCCAAATGAAGGGGAACGCTTTATTGCTGGTGGGGGCCGTGGCCCTGATGCTGGGCGCCTGTGATTTTTCTTCCAACAGGCCGCAAATGGACTACCCGGACAAACAAAGCGAGGCGTATAAAATCTATGCGCGCAACTGCTCGGAGTGTCATGCTCCGCCCTTGCCCATTGCGCATCCGGCCAATGAGTGGCCGGGGGTGATTGCGCGTATGCAGGAGCATCTAGTGCAGCGCAGCATGGCCCCCATACCTGTCCAAGATGAGTTGGTTTTGCGCGATTATCTTATGCTGCATGCGACTGGCGAGTAAGTATGCGACACTTATTGATAGTACTTGCGCTTCTTCTATCCGCCTGCGCTGCAGAGGAGCAGGCATGGACGCCGCCTGCGCAAGCCTGGAATGACGTTGTCATCCGTATCGAAACACGGCCGACGGTATTGCGCCCCGGCATGAATGAGTTCCTCGTTATTACCCAGCGTCAGCAGCGGGGATTTTCGGCGGATATGATGGTGGATGTGCGTACCGAAAGCTCGGACTGGAAACAGGCCATGCCGGATGGGGCTCTGGGCATTTTCCGCCGGGCATTGCCGGTCAAGGATGTGCAGCGGGATCATCTGTATGTTCGCCTGGTGCGTAAGGGAGAGCGGCATGAGATGGTGTTTGCGCTTGCCCCCGAGGCGACACCGGCTCAGGCAGAAGGAAAGCCGTGACGCATTGCCCGACCAGGCTGCTTGCCTGCATTTTCTCCCTTGTTGTCTTTTCCCCTGGCGCTCAGGCGGGAGATGCCGAACGTGGCAGGATTGTGGCAGAGGTGCGCTGCATGCAGTGCCATCATCTGCATATGGAATCCAAACGAATCGGACCGGGTCTGAAGGGTATCTACAACCGTGCCCCGCGTATAAGCGGTGTGCCGTATGCCCGCTGGGATGCAGCCGCGCTCGATGCATGGTTGAAAGACCCGCGCGGCATCAAGCCCAACACCAAAATGGCCATTCCCCCCATTGCCCAAAAGGATCGGGAGGATTTGATCGCCTATTTCATGATGGAAGAAAACAATGCGAATCTGGACAAGCCTGCACAGCAGGCTGAATAGGGCTTTACTCATCAGCGCTGTTCTCGCCAGCTTTTCAGGGCCGGGCAGATGGGACCAAGCGGACAGTGGGCGCACAGCGGTTTGACGCGACAATATTGCTTGGCGTGCTGCACAATCAGGGCGTGGAATTCCTTATACAGCGAAACATCCTTATCCAGTTGAGCGTGAAACCAGGCCTGGGTTTGACTGTAATCGGTTTTCTCCTGCAGCAGGCCGAGGCGGGTGAAGATGCGCTTTGTATAGGCATCCACCACAAAGACCGGGATGCCCAGTGCGTAGAGCAGGATGGAGTCGGCGGTTTCCGGGCCGATGCCGCTCAGGGAGAGAAGGGCAGCGCGCGGATCGGCAAGGTCTTTGATGCCCTGCTCCCGATCCTGTTCAAGATAAAATTTACAGAATAGGCGCAACCTTGCCGCTTTCTGCCTGAAGAAACCGGAAGGGCGGATCAGCTCACGCAGGCGGATCTCATCCATATCCAGCATGGCCCGGGCATCCAGTGCTCCGCTCAGCTGCAGATTGGCGATGGCTTTTTCAACATTCTGCCAGTTGGTGTTCTGGGTGAGGATGGCGCCGACCATCATTTCAAACGGGGAGTCCGCCGGCCACCAGTATTGCGGGCCGTAGGCGGTCAATAGCACATGGTATATGTCCGTCGCTGTTTTGCCGGACGGGGCGCTCATCTTAGCCGACTTGTTCGCTCAGCCCGACAGAACGGCGGAGTTGTTTTACTTCGCCCGTAGTGAGGTTGCGCGAAGTGCTCTTGCGCACGCCGTCTTCAAGCTTCAGCGGGCCGAAGCGGGTGCGAATCAGGCGGCGCACCACGTGGCCGGCTGCTTCAAGCGTGCGGCGCACTTCGCGGTTGCGGCCGCGCCGGATGACGACGGTCAGCCAGCAGTGGCCGCCGGTTTCCGAATCCACCACCACTTCCCATGGATCACTCTTCTCGCCTTCGCCAATATCCATACCGCCCTTGCGCAATGCTTCAAGCGCATCCATGGAAAGATGTCCGGCGACCCTCACGCGATACTCGCGCGCCACACCGGTTTGCGGCCTGGTCATCAGATTGGCCAGTTCGCCATCGTCGGTGAGCAGTAGCAGGCCTTCACTGTCCATATCCAGCCGGCCGACAGATTGCACATTGGGGCCGACCTCGACGTGCTTGTAGATCAGGTCACGCCCCTTCTCATCCCTGCGGGTGCACAATTGCCCGGGCGGTTTGTTGTAGAGCAGATAGGTGTGTTCGGTA
Organism: uncultured Zetaproteobacteria bacterium; assembly: GCA_964596375.1. Classification (GTDB taxonomy): domain Bacteria; phylum Pseudomonadota; class Zetaproteobacteria; order Mariprofundales; family Mariprofundaceae; genus UBA1543. Next base: position 43,979 of record CAZQTO010000003.1, read on the forward strand.
AGTAGTGAGACAGGCTTGCCGTCGGCCAGCACGATGTCCGAGGCACGCACGCGGCGACCCATGTCCTGCACCTTTTCACCATTGATGTTGATGCGGCCTTCGGCAATGAGTTTGTCCGCTTCGCGGCGCGAGCACAGCCCGCTTTTGGCCAGATAGCGGTTCAGTCGTTCGCCTTCGGACGTGGCTTTGGCCTGTCCCGGCTGTGTGCCTGATACTTCGCCCTGCTTTGCGGCCGGTCTGCCGCCCTTGTTTGTCGAGCGCGCACCCTTGGTTTTGAGCCTGGGCTGTTTCGTTTTGAGCGCTCGCCCGGTCTTGTCCGCCTGCCCGGCCTTGCCGGCCTTTGCCTTGCCGGCTTTTGCTTTACGAACAGGCGATTTATTGCCCGTCGGTTTCTGAGTCGTCATCTGTCAGCCCTACCTCTCCGGCCGCATCCGCGTCTCCGGCGTATTCATCCGTTTCGTCCTGCGCCTGATCAGCATCAAAAGCCAACTGTTCCGTTTCATCGGCGGATTCCCGATCCGTTGATTCCTGATCTGCTGATTCGAGTTCTTCCTGATCCATCAGCTGTGCGATTTCCGGCAAATCGGAAAGAGAGCTCAGGCCGAAATCAATGAGAAATTGCTTACCGGTTCCGTAGAGATGCGGTCGTCCGGGCACTTCCTTGCGCCCCAGCACCTTGATCCAGCTGCGCTCCTGCAGGCCGCCGATGATCGAGCTGGATACCTTCAGGCCGCGCAGCATTTCGATTTCGGCGCGCGTCACCGGTTGGCGGTAAGCGATGATAGCCAGCGTTTCCAGCATGGAACGAGACAGCCGTGGGGGCCGTGTCTGCCAGAGTTGCTGCACCTGTGCGGCATATTCGGGGCTGCTTCTGAACTGCCAGCCCCCGGCGACCTCCTGCAGGCTGATGCCGCGTCCCTGATAGTGTGCCTCAAGCTCGCCGAGTGCCGTGCGGATATCGGCCGAGGAGGCATCGGTAAGATCGCGCAGGCGGGCCAGCGATAAGGGTTCGTCGCAGGCAATAATCAGGGCTTCGAGTGTGCTGGCAAGGCTGATTGTCTGGGTCATGCTACGGCCTCCTTGGCCAGGATACTGATGGAGCCATAGGAGCTGTCCTGTATCACGCTGATGGTCTGATTGCGCCAGAGTTCGAGGATGGCCAGAAAAGTGGTGACAATAGTCTCGCGCCCCGGGGTGTCGAACAGCTCCTCAAGCAGCAGACTGCCGTTTTTCAGGCGTTCGAGCACAAAGCTCATACGCTCGCGCACACTCATCGTATCCATAAACACCTGATGCCGGACCTCGCCGCCAACGCGCTTGAGCACATGCCGGAAGGCGGAAAGCAGGGCATCGAGATCGGGCTCCGGCAGGGGGCGCTCCACTTCATCAGATTCCGGGTAGTAGCTGCGGGTAAATACATCACGGCCCAGGCGCGGTTTTTCTTCCAGTTCGGCTGCGGCTGCGCGGTATTGCTCGTAAGCCAGCAACTGGGCCACCAGCTCGGCGCGCGGATCGACTTCCTCGCCGTCCGCATCCAGTTGCGGGCGGGGAAGCAGCATGCGGCTTTTGATCTGGGTGAGCGTGCTGGCCATGACCAGATAATCACCGGCGTACTCAAGGTTGAGCGGTTGCTGTGCTTCGATGATCTCCAGGTATTGCTCTGTCAGGGTGGCGATGGGGATATCGAAAATCTCCATTTTCTGCTCGCGGATCAGATGCAGCAGCATATCCAGCGGGCCTTCGAAAGCCTCGAGGGAAACCGGTGGAAGTCCGCTTTGTGCTACAGGCTCGTCCGGCGCTACGCCTTGCGATGGTTCGGGGATACCCTCTTGCGGCAGCATCAAACGCGGTAACCCATTTGCAGCGTGCGGCGCACCTTCTCCATGGTGCGTTCGGCCTCACAGCGGGCGCGCTCGTTACCATGGCGCACGATATCGCGCACATCATCCATATGTGTGGCCAGTTCGGCACGACGTTGGCGGATGGGCTGCAGTTCTTCTTCGAGATGCTTAAGCAGCACCTTTTTGCAATCCAGGCAGCCGATGCCTGCGCTCTTGCAACCGGCATGCACTTCGGCGCGCTCGTCTTCGGTCGAATACAGCTTGTGGAAATCCCACACCGCGCATTTTTCGGGCGTGCCGGGATCTTCGCGGCGCACGCGGGCAGGGTCTGTCGGCATGGTTTTCACCTTCTGTTCGGTAATCTTCCATGTTTCGCCCAATTCGATGGTGTTGTTGTACGACTTGCTCATCTTGCGGCCATCGAGTCCCGGCAGTTTGGAGGCGGGCATGAGCAGTGATTCCGGCTCCGGAAACAGCGGCTGATCGGGTTTGCGGTACAGATGATTAAAACGGCGTGCGACTTCACGCGTTAATTCCACATGCGGCACCTGATCCTCGCCCACAGGCACGCCATCGGCGCGATACATCAGGATATCGGCCGATTGCAGCAGCGGATAACCCAGAAAGCCGTAGGTGCCGAGGTCCTTTTCGCGCAGCTGTTCGATTTGATCTTTGTAGGTCGGCACGCGCTCAAGCCAGGGGAGCGGCGTGATAAAGGAAAACAGCAGATGCAGCTCAGCATGCTGCGGCACCTCGCTCTGGATAAAGATCACACACTTTTCCGGATCGATGCCCACCGCCAGCCAGTCGATCAGCATGTCCCAGATAGTCTGCTGCACGATGCCGGGATTGGCGTAGTCGGTGGTCAGGGCATGCCAGTCTGCTGCGAAGAAGAAACACTGGTGGTCGTCCTGCAGCTTCAGCCAGTTGACCAGAACACCCTTGTAATGGCCCAGATGCAGGCGGCCTGTGGGGCGCATGCCGGACAGGATGCGTTGTGGTCTCGATGCTGGCTTATCTGATGTGCTCACTGTTTCCCCTTCAGTTCAGGCGTTCGGCATGCATAGCCTTGCGGCGAACAATAACAAAGCGACAAGGGCTTGGTAACAAGGCGTATGCACAAGCAGGAAAGAGATGAGGGGCAGGCCGAGGTGGTTGACATATTATTAAACGATAATATAATTATTTATATGAAAGGAGTTGCTCATGTTACAGATCAAAGAGCAGCAGGATGATCCGAAATGCTTCTTCCAGGCGCAGGTGTGGCTTGATAAGCATTCCCGGCAGTGCGGTTGCTTTGCAACAAAAAAAGCCGCCGAACTCTGGGGCAAGACCCTGCATGCCAGGATTGTAGCTGCCGATACCATCAAAGCCCTGCGCCATGCGGCAGGCTTTTAATACCTCGGACTAAAAAGCCATTCACAGCTTGCCAAAGCGGGGCAGCTTCCTATAATCCGCGCCTCCTCATGGCGCTTTAGCTCAGCTGGTTAGAGCAGCGGAATCATAATCCGCGTGTCCGGGGTTCGAGTCCCTGAAGCG
>CAZQTO010000004.1:0-42892 GCA_964596375.1 uncultured Zetaproteobacteria bacterium
GAAAACCTCACTCGGCCCCGGCTCATTGGTGGTTACCGAATACCTTAAGGGCGCCGGTCTGATGGAGCCTTTGAAGAAGCTCGGCTTCCATGTTGTCGGCTACGGATGCACGACCTGTATCGGCAATTCCGGGCCCTTGCCGGTTGAAGTCTCTGCGGCCATTCGTGATGGTAACCTGTCGGTCTGCTCGGTGCTTTCCGGCAACCGCAACTTCGAAGGCCGTGTGCATGCCGAGGTACGCATGAATTATCTCGCCTCTCCGCCGTTGGTTGTGGCCTATGCCATCGCCGGCACAATGAACATCGACCTGTACAACGAACCCCTCGGCAAGGGCACGGATGGACAGGACGTGTACCTCAAGGACATCTGGCCCACCCAGACCGAGGTGGCTGAGGCAGTAGCAGGCGTGAACCGCGCCCAGTTCACCAAATCCTATGCAGACGTATTCAAGGGTGATTCCAACTGGCAGCAGCTGGCAGCCCCCGAGGGTGAACGGTTTGTCTGGGAGGACGATTCCACCTACATCCAGAACCCACCCTATTTCGTCGGCATGAAGAAGGAACCGGGCAGCATTGTTGATATCAAGGCCGCACGCGTGCTCGCCATGCTCGGCGACTCGGTAACCACTGATCACATCTCCCCGGCCGGCAATATCAAGGCCGATTCCCCGGCAGGGCTGTATCTGCGCGAGCAGGGTGTGGAAGCGAAGGATTTCAACTCCTACGGCTCGCGCCGCGGCAACCATGAGGTGATGATGCGCGGTACCTTCGCCAACATCAGGCTTCGTAACAGATTGGCCCCCGGAACCGAGGGCGGCGTAACCCTGCACCTGCCCACCGAAGAACCGATGAGCATTTACGATGCGGCCATGCGCTACAAGGCCGAAGGCGTTCCGGCGATTATTCTTGCCGGCAAGGAATACGGTTCCGGTTCATCACGCGACTGGGCTGCCAAGGGCCCGGCTCTTCAGGGTGTGCGTGCTGTGATTGCCGAGAGCTACGAGCGCATCCATCGCTCGAACCTTGTCGGTATGGGCATTCTCCCGCTGCAGTTCAAGAATGGTGAGAGCCCCAAGGTTCTGGACCTGACAGGACGCGAGGTATTCGACATCACCGGCGTGAGCGAGGGAGCAAAAGAGGTCACGGTGATTGCCGATGGCCGCAGCTTTACTGCCATCGTGCGCATCGACACCCCGAAGGAATGGGACTACTACCGCCACGGCGGCATCCTGCACTACGTCCTGCGCCAGCTTGCTTCCAACTGACCCGCGTCGAGCTAACCGGCAGCCCAATAGTCTCTACTCGCTCAGCAAGCAACACGGGCCCCTTATCGGGGCCCTTTTTTTGGCGCTTTATATTCAGCAGGAAGTGATGGCAAGGCATTCGCTGTGCCGCGCCTGCAGCCGGACACATCAGGATTCCCCACCGCAGGCGGGTGCGCTTATTTTGATTTGGCGTCTATTTTGATTTAAAGCTGATGATATGCCGACGATCGCGTTTGTCCGGACGCTTGTCGGGTGCGGGTGATGATGCGGCGTGCAGCCTGTGTTGTTCAGCAAGCCTGGCGCGCCGCTCGATGCTCTCCGGCGTTTCCGCATAAAGCCCTTGAGCCACACTGGCCGGGCCACGCCGCTCAGCCAAGCCTGTCACCAGTAAATCGATAACCTGTTGTTCCTTCTGAACACAGATGGCATCTCCGATGTGAACAAGCTTCGATGCCTTGGCGCGCACCCCGTTGAGCCGCACATGTCCGCCCTTCACGGCATCGCTTGCCAGGCTGCGCATCTTGTAAAACCGAGCCGCCCATAACCACTTATCAATGCGCACGCCTGCATCCTCAATGCCGCCACCCGCTATTGTGTCCCTGGAGCCTGAGTCACCGGAGACCATTTAGGGCCTGTTCACACTTAAATACGCATGCTTAATCAGAGGCCATCAGCTTTCGTAGCAATTGACTGAGTTGGTCAAATGCAAACGGCTTGCTGATAGTGGTGCTTTTCTCAACCTGATCCCCGGCAGTCATGACCTGATCCTTGGCATAGCCGGTGGCAAAAATAATGGGGACCTTCTTATTCAATAGCCGGACCGCCTTGGCCAGATCAACACCACCCATCTTCGGCATCACAACATCCGTGATCACCAGACTGATATCATGCTGGCGGGCTGCGAACATCTCCAGCGCTTGCTCACCATCTGCAGCACTTAATACCTTATAGCCCAGGCTGAGAAGAACCTCCTCTGTCGTGCTGCGCATGCTATCTTCATCATCCACCAGAAGAATCGTCTCTCCCTGACCCTGGATAATGCTCCTGTCTTTTTCCTGAAGGGCATTCCCGGCCCCATCAATCAATGGCAGATACATATGAAAAGCTGTGCCTTTCCCCTGCTCGCTTTCCACTTCAATAGTGCCTCTATGCGACTGCACGGCACCATAAACCATCGCCAGGCCCAGACCGGTGCCCTCACCAACCCTCTTGGTGGTGAAAAACGGTTCAAACACCTTCTGCAAATGCGCTTCTTCGATGCCCTCCCCGTTGTCGGACACATTCAGCACAGCAAACCGTTCTCCTTTGATCTCCGGATGCGCTTTTTTAAAATCAGCCGTGGCAACAAATGGTCTGAGGCTGCAGGAAATTTTCGGCTGGGGCACATGCGAGATTGCATCACGCGCATTGTTCAGCAGATTCATCAAGACCTGTTGAAGCTGGGTGGCATCACCATCAATAATCAACTCTTCCTCACAGGGATCGCAAACGAGTTCAATATTCTCGGGAACGGTACTTCTGACCAGTTTAAACACTTCCTTGATAAAGGCATTGAGCGATAGGGTGTTCATCCGCACCCTGTCTTTGCGGGCAAAGGTGAGCAGCTGCTTGACCATATCGGCGGCGTGGGTGCCAAGCTGTTCGATATTATCCATCCGGTCGTCGAGCTTCGTTTGATTACCAAACTCCCGTCTGGCCAGATAAACATTTCCCTGAATGGCGGCCAGCATATTGTTAAAGTCATGGGCGATACCGCCCACCAGCGTGCCGATGGCCTCCATCTTCTGCGCCTGCAGGAATTGTTCCTCCATTTTCTTGTAGTCGGTCATATCCTGTTGAATGGAAACATAATGGGTGATCTCGCCGCTCTCGTTATGGATGGGCGCGACCGACATCAGGGCAGGATAAAAACTGCCATCCTTCTTTTTGTCGATCAGCGTGCCGTGCCAGATCCTGCCGCCTGCAATCGTATCCCACAGATCCTTGTAGAAGGATGGCTCCTGAGCTGAACTTTTGAGGACTGCCGGTGTCTTGCCGATGATATCTTCAGGCTGGTATCCCGTAATCTCGGTAAATGCCGGATTCACATATTCAATCAGGGCATTTCGATCTGTTATCATCACAGCTTCGCCGGCCTGTTGTATAGCCTGCGACAGCTTGCGCAGGGTTTCTTCATTGGCTTTTCTTTGATCAATATCACGCACCGAGGCAATCACAATCGGTGCCTGTGTATCATCCTTCATGCCGCGCAGGAGCACCTCCACAGTGAATTGACTCCCATCCTTGCGCGTATGGAGGGTTTCAAATTTTTGGGTTCCGGCATGTTCTGTTAACACAGCAAAGGTATTCGCCAATTCACCCCTGGTGAGCAAAGGCTTGATCTCGTGCGGACCCATGGACAGTAACTCATCTCTTGTGTAACCCAGACTTTCATAAGCCGTCCTGTTCATATCAATAAACATCATCGTTTCCGGATTAATGACATAAACGGCATCAGCAGAGCTATCAAGGGCGGAACGGAAGCGCTGCAGAACAAACTCCGCGCTCTTACGCTCTCTGATTTCTTCTTCTATATTCTCATGGTAAACCCTCAGCGCCCTGCTCATACTGTTGATGGCTGCGCCTAATGATCTCACCTCTGATGTGCCGGAAGGATCAACTTCTTTATCAAATGAGGTGCGATCAAGGCTTGCAACAAAATCACCCAGTCGCTCAATCGGTATGGATATCAGGCGAATCAGCAGAAAAGTTATGAGCCCTGCCGAACATAACAGCGCCACCAGGTACAGTGCGGCCTTGTCTCTCAGGCGCTTCTCCAGAGCCATGCGGGTTCTGCTGTAATCATAGACTCCGACAAGTGCTCCCTGAATCGTGGAACGAATATACTTATCAGAGTGCTCTCGAAGTTTGGTGAAATGATAGCCAGTGAACCCCGCACCGGATTTATGCGGAAAAATCTTGAGCGTACTGCCCTGAAACAAGCCCTGAAAAACATGCGGATCGAATTGATCCCATACGCTGCCTATCGGTTTTCCAATCCAGTCAAAGTGGGTGGATGCGATGATTTTACCATCTTTTCCAACCAGACTTATATGAACAATGCCTTCTCCAGCGCCGGCAGAAGACAGCAAGCGTTGTGCTTCATTGCGGCTGGCATCTTCATCGACACGGTCCAGATCCAGTGACAGTTCAGTCAACTGCCGGGCAAAATCACGTTCCGATTTTTTCTCCAGATCCGATAGCGATTCAGAATAGATGAGCCCGATAATCACCATGCCAATGGGTAGAAAAATGCCAATGACTGTGGCCGGAATAATCGTTCTCAATCTCAACTGTGGAAAAGCCATTACTCGGCAGCCTTGCCAAGAATAAACTGTGTTGCGAACAACGTCTCAATAGAGACCTCATGATCCAGCAAGCCGGCTTCCAGAAGCGTTTTCTGGAGGGTGATTGTGATGCCTGCGAGCCTGGAAGGACTACCGGAAAGCAAACGCCTGTTTAGCTCTCTATCTGCCATCAGCACACCATCATATGAAGCAAGCATCTCCTGTCCCGATATTCCGAGCCGCGGAGACATCATGTCGGTTGCCTTTTTGGGGAACTGATTCAAATATGAGAGGGCTGAAAAATATCCGTCAATTAACATTTCAATATTGGCAGCAGCTTCTGCCAAAGAATCCTGGCGAACGGCTACAACATCGATGATCTGATCAGGCATTTCGCTGCTATCGAACAGCTTGACGGCCCCTTGCGCCAACAGTGTATTGCTCATGGGCTTGAATGTTACGATGGCATCGACTCTACCGTTCATATAAGAAGAAAGATGTTCGTCGGATGTTAGCGGAACAAGTGTGATCTCGGAGACGTCCAGCCCCGCTTTCTTTAAGGCCCCATTTAAAAGAACTGCGCCCACCGCATTGTTTTCGACGCCAATACGCTTCCCTTTCAAATCAGGAAGTTTATCCAGACCCGGCTTGCCAAGCAGGACATCAGCCCCATTGGAAATATCCACTACCAGCACCACTTTCAGCGCTGTACCAAGTGCCAGTTCTCCCAGCACTTCATCCATGGTCAGCATCCCTGCATCCAGCACACCCTCGCGCAGCAGGCGAAGCGTGTCGGTTGAGCTTTGCAGCTCAACCAGCTTGACCATATCCGGAGCATATTTATCCATGGATCTGGCCAAAAAAAACGGCTCATAACCAAGCCACTGTATGGCTCCAACCTTCAATGCCGGGGCAGTCTTTTCGTTTGAACAGGAGCCTGCAAACAGCGCGATGACACATAAAAAAACAGTAAGAAAGAGCTTGTTCATTGAGAGGTGATCAGCCTTCGCATTGTGTGACTGAGCTTTATATATGAAAACGGCTTGCTGATAATGATGCTCTGCTCAACCTGATCCTCGGCAGACATCGCCTGATCCTTGGCATAGCCGGTGGCGAAAATAATGGGCACCTTCTTATCCAGTCGACGGATGGCTTTCGCCAGATCGACACCACCCATGTTCGGCATCACAACATCCGAGATCACCAGCCGGATATCATGCTGATGAGCCCTGAATATCTGCAGGGCTTCCTCACCATCGCCAGCGACCAAGACCTGATAGCCCAGGTCTTTAAAAACCTCCGCTGATGTGATGCGCATATCCTGTTCATCATCCACCAGAAGTATGGTTTCTCCACGACCCCGGGTAATGCCGCCTGCATCTTTCTGGACTGAGTCTTCGACTTCTTCTGTCAATGGCAGGTAAACATAAAAAGCCGTACCCACTCCCTTTTCGCTTTCCACTTCAATGATGCCACCATGTGAGTGCACGGCACCGTACACCATTGCCAGACCCAGCCCCGTACCTTCGCCAACACCCTTGGTGGTGAAAAACGGCTCGAAAACCTTTTCCAAATGCCCTGCATCAATACCCCGTCCATTGTCGGCCACGGTCAGTTGTGCGAACCGCTTGCCTTTCATATCCGGATGCGCTTTTACAAAATCGGCCGTGGGGACAAAGAGCTTGAGGTTGCAGGAGATTTTCGGCTGACTCACATAAAAAACTGCATCGCGTGCATTGTTCAATAGATTCATCAATACCTGCTGTAGCTGGGTGGCATCACCTTTGACTGTCAACTCTTCCTGACTGAGTTCGCAAGAAAAAACGATATTCTCGGGGAGAGTAGCCCTGACCAGCGCATGTGTCTCCCTGATAAAGGGATTGAGTGATAAGGCGTGCAACTTCATCTGGTCCTTGCGTGCGAAGGTAAGCAGCTGCTTGACCATATTAGCCGCGCGTGTGCCAAGCTGTTCGATGCTATCCAGCTTAACGTCAATTTCCGGCTGATTCTTCAGTTTTCGCTTGGCCAGATAAACATTCCCCTGAATGGCTGCCAGCATATTGTTAAAGTCATGGGCGATGCCGCCCACAAGCGTCCCGATGGCCTCCATCTTCTGTGCCTGGAGGAATTGCTCCTCCATTTTCTTATATTCGGTCATGTCCTGTTGAAGGGCAATAAAATGTGTGATTTCTTTATTAGCGCCACGGATGGGCGCAATAGACATCAAAGCAGGATAAAAACTGCCATCCTTTTTTTTGTCGATCAGCGTGCCGTGCCAGATCTCGCCGCCTGTGATTGTATCCCAGAGCTCTTTGTAGAATGATGAGTTCTGGGCCGAGCTTCTGAGAACTGCAGGGGCTTTCCCAATGACCTCTTCCGGCAAATATCCGGTGATCTCGGTAAATGCCGGATTCACATATTCGATGATGGCATCTTTATCCGTAAGCATCATGGATTCAGCGACATTCTCTACGGCCTGAAACAGCATGCTGGCTTTTCCTTCAGTTAGTTTGTGCTCGGTGATGTCCAGTGTTGTCCCGATCGAATGCAGTGGCGTACCATCCTCATCCGAGTAGGTGGTTACGCAGCGCTCATGCACCCACTTGATGGAGCCGTCCGGCATCAGCAATCGATGCTCGATGTCATGCAGGGTTCTGTTTTTCACTGACTCCGTATAGTCATGATCGACATAGGCACGGTCATCGGGGTGTACGGTTTTAAGAAATGTCTCATATGTATCCACCTCGCCGGGCTCCACTCCGAAGATACGGCACTCTTCATCCGACCAGGTCAGCTTGTGATTCACCAAATCAAGCTCCCAGTGGCCAAGGTGAGCGATACGCTGAGCTTCCTCATGCAGGCGCTGGATTTTCTGAAGCTTCTGCGTGTATTCCTGTATGGCTTCCTCTGCCTGTTTGCGTTCGGTGATGTCCCTGGCGAATGCAACGCTATATTCTTTGTCGCCAAAGCTGACGAAGTTGGCGGCAACCTCGACCGGAAAAACGGAACCATCCTTGCGCCTGTGCATTGTTTCGAAAATGATGTGGCCTTTTTGCTTCAACTCCTGCCAGGTAGCGAGCCATGCGTCGGCATAAAAACCGAGCTTGAGGTCGAGGAGGGACAAGCCAAGTAGCTCTTCTTTGGCATAACCGTGTTCGCGCGCCGCAGCTTCATTGACATAGCAGATTCTCGCCTGTTCATCGATCCAGAAAATACCGTCGGACGCATGGTCACTGACAAACTGGGTAAGTCGAAGCCTTTCCTCCGCCTGCTTGCGCTCGGTGATGTCACGAACGACACTGAAAACTACCTTTTCCCCATCCAGTTCAATGAGTCGGGCATTGACCTCCACCGGCATGATGGAGCCGTCTTTGCGGTAGTGCGCCGTTTCAAACACTGAAATCTCATCGTTGATGATCTGGTTTATTCGTTCAGGAGCCTTGGCAGCGAATTCGGGGGGATCAAGCTCGGTGATCTTCATGGCAAGCATTTCGTCTTTTGCATAGCCCAAGCGCTCATAAGCAGTTTTGTTGATATCGATGAAGTTGCCCTGCATATCGAGGATGAACAAGCCATCGTTCGAGAAATCAAACAATGTATGGAAGCGCTTCCTGCTTTCCACAAACATCCTCTGCCACGCGGCTACGGCGCGATCCATTCTGAATACGATAAAAATAAGTACGGCATACAGCAGCGCAAAGGCAACAAACACAATGAAGGCAATCTGCATAGTTTTTGCCAGGCGACGCTGATAAAGCGGGGTGATATCCCTATAGATTTCAATGGCCCCGATAGTCTTTCCAGCATACATAAGCTGCCTGTATGTCAGGGCAATATGGATATCATGCAATACGCCGGATGGGCTGGAAAACGCCTTGCGAAATTCAGCCTGATGGGATGTTTTGCCGCGCAGTGCTTTTGCCAGGAAGTCCGGATGTGAACTGGTCCTGCCGATATCCTCCCTGACAGTCGAATAGATGGTGACGCCCGACAGGTTATATATTTTCACCTTGAGGGCTTCGACTGGACGAATATCCACCAATGCGGAGGCCATAACTGAATCGATATTCGGGGCTGTTAGTAAGGGTTGGATATCAGATGCGTTGCTCTTGGCAACAACAACCTTGATCTGGTCGCTTAGCAAGTGCTCGATGAAATCGAGGGCTTTTTCGTTTTCCTGTGCGGCAATGTCCTTGTGCTCGTTAAGTTGGTCCTGCCAATACAGTGATATCAGCGCAATGGCGGTAATGCACATAACCGCCAGACAGACGGTTGAAAGTCGGCGCAGCAGGGGGAATTTGCTCCTTGCCAGCAGACCGCTTTTATTAAGTCTTGCTTTACTGTCCTGCACTGTCGTCTTTTCACCTCAATCGATAAAAGAATCAACATGCAAGTTTATTGCCAATATGTCTATATCCGTGTCAGATAACTTCGCTTCAGAATGTGAAACGCATGAGCAGCGCATCCTCGGGCGGGTGATTTTCGAGGGGAGCATAATAGCCGTCGCGCCGACCGACAAGCTTAAAGCCGAGGGCGGTGTATAGCTTTTGCGCCGCGCGATTCGAGGCGCGCACCTCAAGTAGCATCTCACGCATATCGGCTTTGCGCTTGCGTTCGATCTCATACTGCATCAGACGACTGCCTAAACCCTGTCTGCGGAACTGCGGTGCCACGGCGAGCTGCATGATGTGCACCTCGTCGAGCACGTCCTGACCGAGATAGTAGGCGGCCAGATTTCCGTCTGTATCGTACCAGACATCCAGATCATCGCCGCGTTCCTGCCACATGCCCAGCGCCATCACCGACCAGGATTCGATAAAGGATTTGCAGTTGAGCATGTAGATGTCGTAAATGTCGCTTGTGCCGGCCGGGCGGATATCGGTCAGGGACGCCGGCAAATAAGTATCGGACGTTTCCCTTGCGGCCATTTAAGCAGCTTCCGGGGTTTCGACCTGTTCCTTCCAGCTGCAGCCTTCACTGGCGCAGACATGCTCAAGACCGTTGCGCTTGGTCAGCTTTTCGGTGACAAAGGGGGCCTTGCACTTGGGGCAGGCCATATCAATCGGCTTGTTCCACAGCGCACTCTTGCATTTGGGATAGCAGGAACAGGAGTAGAACACCTTGCCGCGCCTGGATTTCTTTTCCAGAAAAGTGCCCTTGCCGCATTCCGGACAGGTGATGCCGGTATCCACCGGCTTCTCCAGTGGCTGGATGTTTTTGCACTCGGGATAGGCCGAGCAGCCGAGAAATTTGCCGAACTTCCCGTGTTTGATGGCCATCGGCGCACCGCATTTATCGCACTTCTCGTCGGAAAGTTCCGGCTCGGCATTCGATGCTTCCTTGCCGCCAATGGGGCTTGCGTGTTTGCAGGCAGGATAACCAGTGCAGGCGAGAAACTTGCCGTAGCGACCCAGCTTGATGGCCATCGGTTTGCCGCATTCCGGACAAACCTCTTCGGTCTCTTCGGCCGGACGGTCTGCATCGGCCGCCTTGTCTACGGCTGCCTTGAATGGCCCCCAGAACTCTTCCAGCAAAGGCTTCCAGCCGGCCTCGCCGCGCGCCACGGCATCGAGCTTGTCCTCCACCGATGCGGTGAACTTGGGATTAATGATGTCGTCGAAGGAGGAGACCAGAAACTTACTCACCCATTCGCCGACATCGGTCGGTACAAAGCGCTTCTTCTCCATCTCCACATAATTACGCTCGCGCAGCACATTGAGGATGGATGCATAGGTGGAAGGACGACCGATGCCGTCGGCCTCAAGCTCCTTGACCAGTGTGGCCTCGGAAAAACGCGGTTTGGGCTCGGTGAAATGCTGTTTGGAGCTTGCCCTGTCGATGCGCACGGCATCACCCTTATTCAGAGGAGGCAGCAGGCGTTCATTGTCCTGTTTTTCCGGCTCGTCGGTTCCTTCGATATACAGCTTGCGGAAGCCGGCAAAGTTCAGGGTGGATCCGTTGGCCCGCAGGGTCAAACCCTTGCCCTCGATGTCGGCGCGCACCTGATCAAGCACTGCCGGAGCCATTTGGGATGCCAGCGCACGTTTCCAGATCAGCTTATATAAACGTGCCGCATCCTGATCGAGCACCTTCTTCATGGTCTCCGGGGTGCGTGCCACAGAGGTCGGGCGAATGGCTTCATGTGCTTCCTGCGCATTCTTGCTCTTGGTCTTGAAGTGGCGCGGCTTGTCCGGCATGAATTGCTTGCCGAATGCGCCGGCGATATGTTCGCGCATCTCGGCAATGGCATCCTCGGAAAGATTCAGCGAATCGGTACGCATATAGGTGATCAGACCGACGGTTTCGCCGCCGATATCAATACCCTCGTACAGCTTTTGTGCAATCTGCATGGTCTTGCGGGCGGTGAAGCCCAGCTTGCGCGAAGCATCCATTTGCAGGGTGGTGGTGATAAATGGCGGCGATGGCTGCTGCCGGGTCTGCGTCTTGGCAACCTCGGCCACCTTAAACGTATCCATCTCCACGCGTCGCGCCAGACTGCCCGCAGTTACCCCGTCGATGATGGCGAATTTACCCAGCTTTTCGCCATCCACAACCGTCAGCTGCGCGGCAAATTTTTCATCACCTGTGCCCACTGTGATGCTGCACTCGGACTCAATGGTCCAGAATTCTTTCGGCTTGAAATCACGAATATGCTGCTCGCGCTCGCAAATCAGACGCAGGGCAACCGATTGCACACGACCGGCCGACAGGCCACTGCGAATCTTGCGCCACAACAAGGGGGATAAGGTGAAGCCGACCAGATAATCCAGCGCGCTGCGTGCCTGCTGCGCATCGACCAGCTGCATGTCCACATCACCGGCTTTGGACATGGCTTCATCGATGGCTTTCTTGGTAATTTCATTGAAGGTGATGCGCTTAACACGCTTGCCTTCAAGCGCGCCGCGCTCGCGCAGCACCTCGGCAACATGCCAGGCAATGGCCTCTCCCTCGCGATCCAGATCGCTGGCCAGAATCAGCTCGTCAGCCTTTTTAAGCGCCTTGTGGATATCGTCGATGCGCTTCTTTTTATCGCCGATGATCTCGTACTTGATAGCGAAGTCGTTGTCCGGATCCACCGAGCCATCCTTTTTCGGGAAGGCGCGCACATGCCCGTAGGAGGCGAGCACCTTGTAGCCCTTACCAAGGTATTTCTCGATGGTTTTGGCCTTGGCGGGAGATTCCACAACAACAACGGCGCTCATGTATTCAATAACCTCGATGCTTCAGTTTTAACGATTCGGCTTGCGCGATCCGTTTGTCACGAATCTCTTTTCATGATTCGGTTTTTATGATCCTAACCAGCCCTTAGAAATCAGCCGGTTCGCCCCAGGGTGTAGCGTGAGCCTGGCAGGACATCGACCACACCGAGTAATTCAAGGGCGAGCAAGATGGGGGAAAGTTCGGGCACGGTCAAGTTACAGTGTTCGGCCAGTGCATCGATATGCATGATGCATCCGTCCAGAGCCTGCATGATTCTGGCTTCGTGTTCGTTGGCCGGAATATGGTCGTAGCGCGGCATTCCGGCGCTGCCCTGCCAGCCCATAGCCATGAGAATATCGTCCGGTGATTCGACCAGTGTGGCGCCGTCACGCAGCAGTTGATGGCAGCCGGCATGCCGTCCGCCCAGCACCGAACCGGGCACAGCCAGCACCTCGCGACCGTAATCGCCGGCAAGCCGGGCGGTAATCAATGAGCCGGAACGGATATCCGCCTGCACGACCAGCGTGGCTGCGGCCATGCCGGCAATAAGACGGTTGCGGCGCGGAAAATGCTCCGGCCTCGCCTGTTCCCCAGGCTGAAATTCACTGAGCACGCAGCCTCGTTCGCTAATGGCTTCAATCTGCTTTTCTTGTACGGGGCTGAACGGGGAGGCAAGGCCGCAGCCAAGGATGGCGATGGTTGGCGCACTACCCTGTGCCGCATCCAAAGCCCCTCCGTGGGCTGCGGCATCGATACCGTAGGCCATGCCACTGATGATGCCGATGCCCTGTGCCGCAAGGCTGGCGCACCAACGGCGGGTGAGGAGACGCCCTTCGCTGTCGGCCTTGCGTGCACCAACAACAGATAACATTCGCGGATGCTGTAGTGCCGTGATTTGGCCACACGCAAACAGGACCAGTGGCGCATCGTCAATCTGGCGCAGGAGGATCGGGTAGCGCTTATCATCCAGACAAAGAATATCGATACCCAGGGCTGTGCATTGTGCCATCAGCCCGGCCGATGCATCAGCCGGAGAAGAAGCAAGCGCTTCAATCGTCCTCTCGCCGACACCCTCAATGCACTTCAGTTCGGCAGGCTTGCGCTGCCAGAGTTCACGCACTCCGCCACAGGCCGCGGCCAACAGGCGGCCGTTAATCGGACCAATACCGGGCGTGGCGACAAGGCGCAGCCAGGCTGCGGTCAGCTCATGCAGATCAGGCTGCTGTGGAATGGAAGAAGCATGTTGTGATGCAGTCGGAGAGGGCGCTGCCGGGGCGTCAGGCCGGGCAGAGCTTGTCACGGCCTGAACTCAGGGGCGTTCCGCATTGCGCACGGCATCGCCGCGATTGATCGGATGGGTCGAGCGGGTCACCAGCGCTATCGAGGCATGGGCCTGTGGTGCCAGAACAATCAATTGACCGATGTTTTCCTCGGGCAATATAGCTTTGCCACCGACAACATGGTCTTTCACTGTGCGCCCGGCCTTCAGCACAGTCAGTACACTGCCTGTTTTCACGCCTTCCTGTTCGCCCAGATTGATGCCGACAATCTGGTTCTGCCCGGCTTCTGCGGCATTGTTGCGGATATACATGATTGCGCCGGCAACAGGCGTGGTTGGGTAATCGGGCTGGATGCGGGTGTTAATACTGCGTGCAGGCTTCAGGCGATCGCCACGCGAAATCTCCTCAAAGGCACGAATGACCAGACCTTCGGTGATATCGCCGCTGCGCCTGCCAATGCGAACCTGACCGAGATGCATGACCAGCATGCCGGCAGATTTGCCTGTGGCCGGGTCGAGCACCGGTTCGGCCGAACGAAATATATCAAATACCGTACCCTCCTCGACCGGCATGGCGAACCTCATATAGATACGATCATTGGCGCCGTAGTTAATACGGTCATCGCGCGAGTCGAGCACATAGCCTGCAGCATCAATCGCTTCGGGACGGATAAAGTCCTGGCGCTGAAGTGCGGAAATGACCTTGCTGGTATCAACAGCATCCTCGAAGTGTTCGACTGGTTTGACGTGAATCGCCGGTTGCGTTCGTTCAACAATCAGACCACCGCTTTTCACCGCCTTGGGTGCAAACCATATTTCATTGCCCGGATAGATCAGATCGGGATTGGTGATATAAAGATTCTGCTCCCATATTTTCAGCCATTTATTCGGATTTTTAAAAAAATGATTGGCAATGTCCCATAAGGTGTCGCCCTTCTTGACGATATACGGTTGCTTGATATCAGGGCGCAGGTCCTCAGCAGTTGGGGCCATGGTCGCATGGGCACTTGGGGTCTGCTCAGAGCTCAAGGCGGCCTGAGGCAGGGAGCTGCACAGCAGCACAAACAGGAGGGGCGCAAGTGCCGCCAACAGGGATGATCCCGGATGCGATGTGATACATTCACGTAACTTCATATCCAACTCCAGAGCCCGGTGCATGGGCGCATTCGTTCAAGCTTGGCACGCATTATGATGGCACGCAACCGGACTACTGTGCTACTCAGCACATTTCCTGCTGCCGCCAACACGATTTTCCGTGCCCGCCAATAAGCGCTGTATATTACTGCGATGGCGGAACGTCATCAGGATGCAGAACAGCATACAAGCATAGACAGCAGGCGCCGGAGCACCGAGTAACCAGGCGGCGACGGGCAGGCTCAGCCCGGCCAGCATGGAAGCCAGGGCGACATAGCGGAACAGCCAGATGGCGAGCAGCCACACCGCGAAGGCAATCAGGCCCGCCACAGGTTGCCAGGGAATCAACACCCCAAACATGGTGGCCACACCCTTACCGCCCTTAAAGCCGAGATAAACGGGGTAGATATGTCCGAGAAAGGCTGCGATTGCCGTTGCTGCAATCAGCCATTCATCGCCCGTCCCGCTGTTTACAAACTGTACAGCGATAGCTACCGGTATGACGCCCTTGATAATATCGGCTGCAAGGGTCAGCACACCGACCTTCTTGCCACCGGTGCGTGAAGCATTGGTCGCACCAATGTTGCCGCTGCCGAATTCGCGTGGATCTTTGCCTGTCAGCCAGCGGGTAATAAGCAGACCGAAAGGAATCGCGCCAAGCAGATAGGCTGTGGCGACGAGTAGCAGCTGTGCTGTACTCAACTGTTCGCCCAGAATCGTTTGCGGTCGCGATCCAGTTTCACTTGCTGGGCGGTCGGCCGATTCATCTGCAGGCAGGCAGGCAGAATATCCGCCAGTGCTGCAGGTTTGCCAAAGATGGCCGGGAAAGCATCCTTGCTGCTGGCAACATTGTCCTGTTTGAGCAGGATCAGCTGATCCTGAGTCAGGGGGGGGGTGGGCAGCAATTGCATCAGACGTGCCATGATGCCGGCAACCGGTTGCGGCACATCAATAAGCAGACGCTTCCAGCCGAGTTCCTGCAGCATCATCTCGGTCAATTCACGCAGGCTGTATACCTCTGGTCCACAAAGCTCAAAAATCTTGCCATTCACCCCACGCCTGCCAATGCAGGACAGAAAGGCACGGGCCACATCCTCAACCCAGACAGGTTGAAAACGGGTATTGCCCCCGATCAGCGGAGCAACGGGGGCGAGGGCATACAGGCTGCGGAAGCGGTTGAAGAAAGAATCCTGCGCGCCATAGATAATCGAGGGGCGCATGATGCTCCACTTCAACTTTGAAGTGCGCACGCGCTGTTCGGCTTCGGCCTTGGTGCGCGCATAGTTGCTCTGTGAACCCAGATCGGCGCCAAGGGCACTCATGTGGATATATTGCTTGGTGCCGGCGCGTTCGCAGGCGGCGAGCAGATGTTCGGTGCCGTGCACATGCGCCGCGGCGAAGGTTTGCGGCCCGCGCTCGAACAGCAGGCCGACGAGATTGATCACACAGGTCGCACCCTGAACGGCTTCATCCAGCCCCCTGCCGCTACACACATCCGCCTTGACCAAACGGATACCATGAATGAGCAGATCGCGTGCGCGCTCCGGGTGTCGGCAGGCAATGGTGACGCCAAGCCCCTGTTCAACAGCCTGCCGGGCGATGGTTCTGCCGACAAAACCGCTGCCGCCGATGATGCTGATCTGCTTGCTCATGTTGTCCTCCTGATTCCTTCCGGTTGCAATGGTAGGAAATTATGCCTGCTGCGGTCAATCCGCGGTGTGCGCAAGCACGCTGATATGAGGAACGCGCTTGCGCAGGCAGTGGTGTCCCCTAGAGTGAGCAGCAAAGATCAGATGAATCTTTGCGATGGACGGGAGGCAGTATGAAGTTTTTTAATCCGCAACAGCTATTGGCGAGCGCACGCAACGCCCTGAACCCGGCCCTGATGCTGACCATGGGCGGTACGGTGCTGGGTGGCGTACTGATTTATGGTTTGTTCGGCATGGGTGGCGAGCCAGGTGGTACAGGTTTTCTTCTACTGCATTTCATCGGTGGCATGACCTGCCTGTTCTGGGCCTTGTTTGGTCTGACCGCACTGGCCCATCAACTGCATATGCAAATCACCGATCAGCCCATCCCCGACACACAGGAAGCGGTGGCCTTTGTCTGGTCGCGCATGCAGCCGCTGCTGTTGCTGCCTGTCTATGCAGCAGGTGGACTGCTGGCCCTGTTGCTGGGTGAAATGCTGTTGCTCGTGCTGGCTAAAATACCGGGGCTTGGTCTGTTATGGCTGGTTCTGCTTGCAGCCCCCCTGTTATTGCTTAATACCGTGATTGTTATTGTACTGCTGCTGGCGGTCTTCAATATCGCTGCCCGCGTAGCCATCTCCGATGCCGATGTGAATGGTCTGCGTGATGCACTGTGGCAGCTGCTTCGCCATCGTCTGCCGGAGTTGCTTATCTATAACCTGGGTGGTGTCGTTGCTTCGCTGCTGATCGCCGCCGTACTGCTTTCCCCTCTATGGCTGGGCGCCGGGCTGACATGGTCAGTGGTGGATGTTGTCGCCGGCGAACAGCTGCTGCGCATTGACGCTGCCTCCGGGTTTTGGGGTGGCCTGGCACATCTGCTGAGCCTGTTTGTATTCGGCGCGCTTTTGTCCGCAGTCGCCGGCATTCCGGGCATTGTCATTACCCATATGACCCTGTTATTGCATCTGGAGTTTGAGCGCGGTGAGGATGCGAGCGGAGACATCGACGGTAAAGAGTCCGACGACAGCGCCTATTCGGGCGATAGTGGTGTGATTGATGCACCCGTCGAAGCCGAGGCTAAACCCGCAGCCAAAGCGAAAAGAAAACCCCGGGCAAAGCCGAAACCAAAACCAAAACCAAAAGCAGAGCCAGAAACAAAGGCATAATTCTTGGCCTTTTCATCCACTGTTCTGCTGGAGGACTCATCCAGCCTGCCGGCCCTTTTTCGGACGGTAGCCGCGAAGCAGCCGCATCGTCCGGCACAATGGCGACGCAGCGATCAGGGCTACCTTCCCACCACCTACGAACAGCTTGATGCAGCCATCCGCACACTGGCCTGCGGCCTGCTGCAACAGGGTGTGCAGCCCGGTGATCGCGTGGCCCTGCTCATGGAGAACAGCCCCGAATGGGCGGTCATTGATTACGCCATTCTTTCCCTGGGCGCAGTAACGGTGCCCATGTACTGCACCTTCCGGCCACAGGATATTGCCTATGTCCTGAATGATTGCGAGGCGAAGATTGCCATGACCTCCGGGGGCAATCTGTTGCGCCATCTGCTCACTGCGGCCGATTCAGCGCCTGGCCTGCAGACTGTCTATGCCCTGAATTGCGCAAAAACGGCAGATCAGCGCCTGTACCCTTTATCGGATTTACAGACCGGCGGCGGCGGTCCTCTGGCTGCAAGCTTGGATGCACGGCTGGCCGGGATAAGCCGGGATACACTGGCCACGCTGGTTTACACCTCGGGCACCACGGGAAACCCCAAGGGTGTGATGCTGTCGCACGGCAATATCATGGCCAACCTGGAAGTAGTTCCGAGTGTGATTCATTTCAATGACGACGACATCATGCTCTCCTTCCTGCCGCTGGCCCACGCTCTGGAACGTACCGGCAGCCATTTTCTGCCCTACTCCTTCGGCTTGTCGGTGGCTTTTGCCGAGCGCCCGGATACCGTGGCCAAGAATCTTGCCGAGGCAAGGCCGACGCTGATGATTACGGTGCCACGCCTTCTGGAAGTTGTGCGCAATCGTATGCTGGGACAGGTGAGCAAACAGTCCATATTTTCCCGCAATATTTTTGATCAGTTTCTTGCCCTGGGCCTTGCCGCCAGACAGGGGCCTTTATCGCTGGCCAGGCGCCTGCGCCTGCGCCTGCTGGATCGCCTTGTCGGGCAGCGCATTCGCCAGCGTTTTGGTGGCAGGTTGCGCCTGATTATTTCCGGTGGCGCTCCGCTCAGCGTCGAGGTGGGTAATTTTTTTGAGGCGATCGGCTTCCCGATTCTCGAAGGTTATGGCATGACCGAGGCCGCGCCACTGATCAGTGTCAACCCGATGGACGACAGGCGCATCGGCAGCGTCGGCAAACCGGCCTTCAATACCGAGGTGAAGATTGCGGCCGATGGTGAGATCGTGGTGCGTGGCCCGAATGTGATGAGCGGTTACTGGAAGCGGGACGAGGAAAGTGCCGAAATACTGATCGACGGCTGGCTGCACAGTGGCGATATTGGTCGGCAGGATGCGGACGGTTATATATATATCACCGACCGCAAAAAGGACGTCATCGTCACCTCGGGCGGAGAGAATATTGCACCACAGCGTATCGAAAGCCTGCTGATCGGCGACACCCTGATCGAGCAGGTCGTGGTGTATGGCGACAAGAAGCCATATCTGGTGGCCTTGATTGTGCCCAACGAAGAAGCCTGTTTCGCGTGGGCTGAGGCACAGGGCTTACCGCAAAGCGACTGGGCTCAGCTATGCGGCTCGAAGGTGTTGCGCAAGATGCTGCAAACACGCATTAGCGAAATCCTGCATCCACTCAACGCCTACGAGCAGGTGCGTCGCATCCATATGCTGGATACCCCCCTGAGTGTGGCCGATGGCCTTCTCACCCCGACGATGAAGGTGCGCCGCAGGCAGGTTTTCGAACGCTACGGCGAATGTCTCGAAGCCCTTTACCGCTAAATCATTATTCCTTTGGCTATCCAGGCACGGCCTAAAGAGCCCCTTGAACGTCTGCAGCGCTCTATTCTTTTCGAAGATTCCCGATTTTTGATCATCAACAAACCGTCGGGCATGGCTGTGCATGGTGGCAGTGGTGTGAGTTATGGTGTGATTGAAGGCTTGCGTGCGCTACGCCCTGATGCCCCATATCTGGAGCTTGCACATCGCCTTGATCGCGACACCTCCGGTTGCCTGGTCATCGCCAAGCGCCGCAGCGCCCTGCGTGCCTTTCACAAGCTGCAACAGGATAGCCAGGTGACGAAGTGTTATATCACCCTGCTGAAGGGGGAGTGGCATGGTGGAAAGCGCAAGGTCATAGCACCACTCCTGAAAACCGAACTTGAATCGGGGGAGCGGGTTGTTCGCGCCGATCCGGCAGGTAAACCCGCCATCTCGCTGTTTACCCCTGTGCAGAAGTTCAGGCAAGCCACCCTGATGCAGGTGCAACTGATCACCGGGCGCACTCATCAGATTCGTGTTCATGCCCTGCACACAGGGCATCCCATTGCAGGCGATTGCAAATATGGTGACGCATCATTTAATCGTGACATGGCAGCCCTTGGTCTGGACCGGCTCTATCTGCATGCCAAATCGATCTCTTTCACGCTACCCGATGTGAACGCATACGATATTCAGGCACCTCTTGATGCAAGTCTTGAAGCACTATTAACCAAGCTGGATAAGGTGTGAGCAAGAAAAAAGGGCTCTGACCCCTTTGTTTCTGAATGACTGCTTTCGGCAGTCGGCATTTGCAAGCTGGCGGCCTGTTTTGTGTTTATCTCGTAGTGTCGAGTTGCTGGAGCATGTCTTTCACGCTGGTGACCAGCAGATTGCACTTTCCGCCACGGCAAACGTAGGCCGTGGCCTGGCCGTTCTCGGCACTATAGCCGGAGGTGTAGGGGGCGATGGCGGCGAGTTCCGGATCAGCTAAGAGAACAACATTTTCCGGATGATAGCCCTTGTTCAAGGCATCAAGCATCTTCTGAATCCCGGGCGAATCGGGGGCGCCGGCCAGCACTATTTCCGCACCAACGGATTCTGCCTGCTGCATGGCGGCGAGCAGCCAGATAAAGGCCGCGGGCATGCGATTCAAATCCTTAGCAAAAGCCTTGGGGATGTCTGCGGCTCTTTCTGCAAGCATTGCTTCGCCGGACAGGGCTGACAGGCGCAGCAGGTTCAGCATGGCCACGGCATTGCCCGAGGGGATGGCATTGTCGAAGGCATCCATCGGACGCACCAGCAGGGTTTCGGCATCAACAGCCGTGAAATAAAAGCCACCGCCGGGAGCAGAGAACTGTTGCAGCATGGTGTCGTTCAGGCTTAGCGCATCCTTCAAATAACGCGACTCGAAACCGCTTTCATACAATTCAATCAGACCCCAGACGAGGAAGGCATAGTCGTCGAGGTGTGCGGCAAGGCCGGCATTGCCGTTGCGCCAGCGGTGCAGCAATCGGCCATCGTCCTTGCGCAGCTTGCCCAGCACGAAGTCTGCAGCACGCCCGGCCGCAGCGGTGTACGCCGGGTCATTGAGCGCCCGACCGGTGATGGATAGGGCGGCAATCATCAGGCCGTTCCAGTCAGTCAGCACCTTGTCGTCGCGGTATGGCGGGATGCGTTTTGCCCGCGCCGTCAGCATTTTGCTGCGAATGCTCTCCAGTCTCGCGGCCTCCTGCGCATTGGCCGGCGGATGGGCCAGATGCAGCACATTGATGCCGGTTTTCTGTCCGCTGGCTTCATCCCGCACATTGCCTTCGGCCTGCATGCCGAAGCTGTGTGCGGCGAATGCCGCATCCTTCTCGCCCAATAGCTCGACAACTTCCTGCATGCGCCAGACATAAAAACGCCCTTCCTCCCCTTCCGAATCGGCATCATCTGCGGAAAAGAAGCCACCCTCGGACGACTGCATCTCGCCCATCACGAAGCCTGCGATCTGCCGCGCGCTGTCCGCGTATTCCTGCTTGCCTGTGGCCTGAAAGGCTTCGGCATAAGCCATCAGCAGCATGGCCTGATCGTAGAGCATCTTCTCAAAATGCGGCAGCAGCCACTCGGCATCGGTCGAATAACGGTGAAAGCCGTAAGCCAACTGGTCGAATATGCCGCCGCGCCGCATGGCGCTAAGCGATTCCTCGACCATACGCAGGGCATCGGCGTCGCCACTGTGCCGCCAGTAACGCAGCAGGAAGAGCAGTCGATGCGCCGTGGGGAATTTGGGCGCATCGCCAAAGCCACCGTGTACGGCATCGAAAGTTTGTTTCTGCTGGGCAAAGGCCCGCGGCACCAGACCGTCATGCACATCGCCGGGAGCATCCGCCTTGTGCATAGCCTGCATGGCGGCCTGCAATTGTCCGGCCGGCAGAAGCAGCTTTTGACGATCCGTCCGCCACATGGCATCGATGCGCTGCACCAGCTCGATCAGGCCGATACGTCCGAAGCGGGAATGTTTGGGGATGTAGGTAGCGGCGAAGAAGGGGTGCTTATCCGGGGTCATCAGGATATTCAGCGGCCAGCCGCCGCCTCCGTTCATCATTTGTGCGGCCTGCATATAAACCTGATCAATATCAGGCCGTTCCTCGCGATCCACCTTGATGGCAACCACGGTCTCGTTCAGCAGCTTGCCCACCTCGGCATCGGCAAAACATTCCTCCTCCATCACATGACACCAGTGACAGGTTGAATAACCAATGGACAGCAGGATCGGTTTGTCTTCGCGTCTGGCCTTGGCGAAGGCCTCCTCGCCCCAGGGATACCAGTCCACCGGGTTGTGTACATGCTGCAAGAGGTAAGGGCTGGATTCTCCGGCCAGATGGTTAACAGAAGGCTGTTGCTTGCTCATGCCGGTCACGCTGTCGGCAAAAGCCGCCATCGGCAAGCCCAGCCATGCCACACACAGCATGGCGAGCAATACGCAACTACCGGGACAATGCGCCCCCTTGTTCTCTTTCATGCTTCTGCCACATGGGCGATATCGACCAACGTGCAGGCTATGTGTGCCGGGCCCTCTCTATCGACGCTGGCACCCGGCCACTTCACTCAAGCAGAAGCCTCGGCCAGCATCTCGGCATACCGCTCATCAAAGCGGGTGGCCAGCTTGCGGGCTGATGCCGCGTAGGCAGCGGCATCCGACCATGTGGATGCAGGGTTGAGCACAGAGTCATCCACGCCCGGACAGGATTGCGGTACGGACAGGCCGAAAAACTCATCCGTAACGTATGGCACCTTATCCAGATTTCCATCAAGCGCGGCATTGAGCATGGCGCGGGTGTCATCGATATCCATGCGTTCGCCCACACCATACGGACCGCCGCTCCAGCCGGTATTGATCAGCCAGCAATTCACCTTTTGATTGCGGATTTTCTGCCCGAGCATATCGGCATACACCTTGGGATGACGTGCCATGAAGGGAGCGCCGAAACAGGGGCTGAAGGTCGCCTCCGGCTCGGTCAGACCGGCCTCTGTGCCTGCCACCTTGGCGGTATAGCCGAGCAGGAAGTAGCGCATGGCCTGTTCCGCGGTGAGTTTGGCAATCGGAGGCAGCACACCGAAGGCGTCGGCGGTGAGCATGACGATATTATTGGGTTGAGCAGCCACGCCGGGGTAGATGGCATTGGGAATGGCCTGAATCGGGTAGGCGGCACGCGTGTTTTCGGTCAGGCTGATATCGTCGAAATCAACGCGACGGGTGACGGTATCGAAGCCGACATTTTCCAGAATCGAACCAAACCGCTGGGTCGCGTCATAGATCATCGGTTCCTTTTCTTTCGACAGCTTGCCTACCTTGGCATAGCAGCCACCCTCGAAATTGAACACATCGTGATCGCTCCAGCCATGTTCGTCATCGCCGATAAGCTTGCGCGCAGGGTCCGAGGAGAGCGTGGTTTTGCCTGTACCGGACAGGCCGAAAAACACAGCCACATCGTCGTTTTTACCGACATTGGCCGAAGAGTGCATGGGCAGCACGTCCTCGTCGGGAAGCAGGTAGTTCATGATGGTGAAGATGGACTTCTTGATTTCACCGGCATAGCTGGTGCCACCAATCAGCGCGATGCGCTTGCTCATGTGCAACAGCACAAAGGCTTCGGAATTGGTGCCGTCCTGGCTTGGCATGGCATGGAAGTGCGGCACATGGATGACGGTGAATGCAGGCTTGTCCTTGGCGATATCACGGCCAAGATCGACCGGGCGCACGAACATGGTGCGGGCAAAGAGTGCATGCCAGGCATCCTGCGTAATCACGCGCACGGCCTTTTCATATTGCGAGTCGGCACCGACCAGACAATCCTCGACATAAACCTGCTGGCCTTCCAGAAAGCGGCAGACGCGCTTGTAGATGGCGTCGAATTTTTCTTCCGGCAAGGGGCGATTGAATGTCCCCCACCAGATGTGATCGTGACTGGCCGGCTCATCAACAACGAACTTGTCTTTCACGGCGCGGCCGGTGAAATGACCTGTGCGCACCACCAGTGCGCCCATATGCGCCAGATGCCCCTCGCGATTGCGGATGGCATGCTCGTAAAGTCGCGGCGTCGGCAAGTCCCAGAAGATATATTCGAGATTGCTCAGGCCGAGCCCGACGAGGGCGTCGCGAATGTGTTCGGTTGCTGTGGTTGTCATGTCCTATTCCTTTTTCAGTTTTAGTGCCTTGAAGACATCCTCGGCGTGGAAGGAGGAGCGCACCAACGGTCCGCATGCCACCATGCCAAAGCCTTTTTTCTCGGCCAGATATTTCAGATCGTCAAATTCCTCGGGCGTCCAGTATTTCATGACGGGATGGTGCTTGACCGAAGGGCGCAGGTACTGCCCGACGGTCAGGATATCCACGCCGGCCTCACGCATGTCGTCGAGCACCTGCAGCACCTCGTCACGCGCCTCACCGAGCCCCAGCATGATGCCGGATTTGGTCACCACATGCGAGTCGATTTCCTTGGCTCTCTGCAACAGGCGCAGGCTGGTGAAATAGCGTGCGCCGGGGCGCACCGAGCGGTACAGGCGCGGCACGGTTTCGAGGTTGTGATTGAAAATGTCGGGCCTGGCTGCCATCAGGGTATCGAGGCAGGAAGCCGGTTTGCGCTGAAAATCGGGGGTCAGCACTTCAATGGTGGTTTGCGGCAGTTTTTCTTTCACCGCGCGAATGGTGGCCGCGTAATGCGCCGCGCCTCCGTCGGCCAGATCGTCGCGATCCACCGAGGTGATGACCACATGTTTCAGACCCATGGCGGCGGCGGCATCGGCCAGATTCTTCGGCTCGGATGCATCCACCGCATCCGGGCGTCCGGTTGCGACATCGCAAAAGGCGCAGGTGCGTGTGCACACGCGGCCCAAAATCATGAATGTGGCAGAGCCGTGCTTCCAGCATTCACCGATATTCGGGCAGGAGGCTTCTTCGCAGACCGTGTTCAGCTTCTGGCCGCGCATCAGCTCAACGAGCTGCTTGTATTCCTTCGACATCGGCGCGCGCACCTTCAACCATTTCGGTTTGCCGCTCATCGGCTCGCCTACCGCTGTGTCTGCTTCATGGATGGGGATAATCGTCGTCATGCGCGGCACGCTACTACTCATTCCGGAAAGCTGCATCCATGCGCTTGTCGTGGGCTTCGAGCTTGGCCAGCATGGGCGCATGAAGATTGTGAGCTGGAACGTCAATTCGCTGAATGTCCGCCTGCCGCATGTGTTGGATTACCTGAAGGAACATGCGCCCGATGTGCTGGCCCTGCAGGAAACCAAAACGCCGGACGACAAGTTTCCCAAAGCGGAAATCGAGGCCGCCGGTTATCACGTCGTTTATTCCGGCCAGAAGACCTACAACGGTGTGGCTGTGCTGAGCAGGACTGAGGCGCAGGATGTGCAGGCCGGCATTCCCGGCTTTGAGGATGTGCAGCGGCGCGTGCTGGCGACCACGATTAGCGGCGTGCGCATCATCGATGTGTATATCCCCAACGGGCAGGAAGTCGGTTCGGAGAAATATGACTACAAGCTTCGCTGGCTTTCCGCTTTTTCTGCCTATCTGAAAGAACAGTTGGCCACGCATGACAAGCTGGTGGTGCTGGGTGATTTTAATATCGCACCGGCTGATATTGATATCCACGACCCCTCACGCTGGCAGGGGAAGATCATGTGTTCGGATGCAGAGCGGCAGCATTTCTTCGCCATGCTCGGCATGGGCATGACAGATTCCCTGCGCAGCCTTCACCCGAATGAAAGCATGCATTCGTGGTGGGATTATCGTCTCAATGCCTTTCAGCGCGGCTGGGGCATGCGCATCGACCATATCCTGACGACAGCGGCCCTCATAACGCTGGCGGGCGGTGTGCACCGTGAGGAGCGCAGCCGCGAACGGCCCAGCGATCATGCGCCGGTGTGGGTGGAATTACAGACATGACGACTGGTGTGATGCGGCAGAAACAGTCGAAGCTGACTATCAGCACACCCGGACGAGGTATGCTTAATATCACGCGGGAGGTGGCCACACTGCTCAGCGGGAGCACTATTAGCGAAGGCATGCTGCACCTGTTTGTGCAGCACACCAGTTGTTCGCTGCTGATTCAGGAGAATGCCGATCCTGAGGTGCAAAGCGATATGGAGCGCTTTCTCTCCAGATTGGTTCCGGATGGAGATTCGATCTACAGCCACATAGCCGAAGGGCCAGACGACATGCCGGCACATGTGCGCGCCGCCCTCACTGCAACCAGCCTGTCTATCCCTATTTCTGCCGGGCGCATGGCGCTTGGTATCTGGCAGGGTATTTATCTTTATGAGCATCGGCTTCACGCCTCGCATCGGCGCATCGTGGTGCACATCTGCGGAGTGTGACCATGGGGTGCTCTGAGAAACTCAGAGTATCCGTGCGGCCCATGGACGGGCCGCCAAAATCATGCGCGGAAGTGCTTGCTTTTGTGAGCCAGGGCAAAACCGCGCTTTTGCCTTGGCGTACTGAATAAGTGCAGGTAGGCACTTATTCAGACCTTCGCTAGATCACAATTTCTTCTTTCCTATTGTTTAATCTTTTGGCTCGGAAATGGAGAGGTGATGCAGATGTATCAAGCCGAGAGCATGAAGGGAGTGCGGCCATGAGCCGCAATGGCTATCTGCTTCTTTTTCTATTCCTGATGTTGTTTGCATGGCTAGCCACTTCCTGATTCCGGCCTGGCATGAACAAGATTCAGCAGCTTTCAAATGCGCCACATCGGCATGCTCACCCCTCTGGCTCGCCCCCTTTCATCAGAACCCTCTCGGCAACCTGTTCGGAATTCACCTTGTGACTGGCGTCACATTGCCTGACGCAAACCTGAGGCAGAATTCGCATCTCAAAAGGAGGAAGAAGCTATGCTTATGACACTCACCAACAGAATTGACGGCAATGCCGATATCTCCCCAGTGGGATATGCGGTTCTTCTTGTTGCCCTGTTTTCCCTTGCCTGGCTGATCGCCGGCTGAGGACTGTTTGCAGCAACTTGATGCAAGCTGAGGCCTGTATCGTGAATCTTGTTGCACGACATTGAACCCATCAAACATTTCTAACATCCGCCTGCCTAATAGGCTGCGGTGCTCCGTTCAGACCAATGCCTGTTCCTCTTCGCATGAACAACGAGCTA
Source organism: uncultured Zetaproteobacteria bacterium (assembly GCA_964596375.1). Taxonomy (GTDB): domain Bacteria; phylum Pseudomonadota; class Zetaproteobacteria; order Mariprofundales; family Mariprofundaceae; genus UBA1543. The sequence continues at coordinate 26,480 of CAZQTO010000004.1, forward strand.
TTCGCCTCCCCCGGCAGGTCACACCACATTGCCACATCTTTCTTCTGATTGTACGCACAGCAACGATGACATCAAAACCCCCTCGGCAACCTGACCAGAATGCGCCTTGTGACTCGCGTCACATTGCCAGACGCATACCCATGGCGAAATTCGCCTCAACAGGAGAAAGCCATGCTTATGACGCTCAGCAACAGAATTGACGGTAGTTCCGATATCTCCCCGGCGGGATATGCGGTGCTTCTTATTGCTCTGTTTGCCCTTGCCTGGCTGATCGCCGGCTGAGGTCTTTTTTGCAGCACCTTGATGCAAGCTGAGGCTTGCCCTGTCTGATACCCCTTACCCGATATTGAACCCACAACGAACACCCTGATTCACCCGCCATATAGAATCGGAGCGCTTCAAGAAGCCTCCCGTATGCGCAAACTGCAAGGATGAACTTGATCTGCTAGTTTGCGCAAAACAAACGAGGTGATTTATGACAGTAGCAAGAGCACGGCATATTCTGGTCAGCAGTGAAGCCCAGTGTAATGAATTGAAGACACAGATTGAGCAGGGTGCCGATTTTGCCGATCTGGCCAGGCAACATTCCAGCTGCCCATCCGGGCAGAGCGGTGGCGATCTGGGTGAATTCGGCCCCGGCATGATGGTGCCGGAATTCGACAAGGTCGTGTTTTCCGCCGATGTGAATACAGTGCAGGGACCGGTTCAGACACAGTTCGGCTATCATCTTCTCGAAGTGACCAGCCGTACGGACTGAGCCCTTTATTTCAAGTCTTGAAATGGGGTGCGATGATTCGCGCCCTTTTTCTTTTCCGCGACGCGAGTTTCGGCTTGTTGTCGTGAAAGCGAACAGTAGCTTTACGGCATGAATGATTCTTCCTCCAAACCTGACTCTATGTCCAAGCAAGCAGTAACCATTATCGGCGCAGGCCTGGCCGGCAGCGAGGCTGCATGGCAGTTGGCTAGGCGTGGCATTGCAGTGCGTCTGCATGGAATGCGGCCAGTGAAAATGACACCGGCGCATCACACCGGCAACTGTGCAGAACTGGTCTGCTCCAACACCTTCCGCGCCGACCATCTGGAGAATGCGGTCGGCCTGTTGCATGAGGAAATGCGGCGCATGGATTCGCTGATCATGCAATGCGGCGATACTGCGCGCATTCCGGCAGGCACTGCACTGGCTGTGGACCGTGAACAGTTCTCCGAGCTGGTTACGGCTAAACTTGCGGCCGAGCCGCTGATCGAATTTGTGTCGGGTGAAGTCAGCGAAATCCCTTCCGAGGGGCTGGTGCTGATTGCTTCCGGGCCACTCACCTCGGATGCACTGTATGAGCAAATCCGCAAGCTGACCGGCGAGGAGCACCTGAGCTTCTTCGATGCCATTGCACCGGTGGTGGATGCCGAATCGGTGAATATGGATGTGGCCTTCTGGAAAAATCGCTACGATAAAAATGTGGCCGAGGGCGAGGCGGGCGATTATCTCAACTGCCCGATGACCGAGGTGCAGTACAAGGCATTCATTGCCGAGCTGGTGGCAGCCGACAAGGTGGCCTTCAAGGGCTTTGAGGATGTGCCCTTCTTCGATGGCTGTATGCCGATTGAAGAAATGGCCGAGCGCGGCGAGGACACACCCCGTTTCGGACCGATGAAGCCGGTAGGTCTCGATCATCCGGTCACCGGCGAGCGGTTTTATTCCGTGGTGCAGATGCGCCGCGACAACCGCATGGGTTCCTTGTTAAACATGGTCGGCTTCCAGACCAAGATGACCTACGGCGAACAAAAGCGTGTGTTCACCATGATCCCGGGCCTGGAGGGAGCCGAGTTTTTCCGCCTCGGCAGCCTGCATCGCAATACCTTCATCAAATCGCCCGCCCTGCTTGATGGCACCCTGCGCCTGAAAAAGCAGCCGCGCATTCTATTTGCCGGTCAGATTACCGGTGTGGAGGGGTACGTGGAATCGGCGGCCATGGGCCTGATGGCCGGGCGTTTTCTGGCGGCCATGGCCGCAGGCTCGGAGCCGGATGCGCCGCCAGCCGACACCGCGCACGGTGCGCTTCTGGCGCATATCTCGCAGACCCGTATCGAGGATTTTCAACCGATGAATATTAATTTCGGCCTGCTACCTCCGGGACCTAAGAAAGATGGCAAGCGGCGCCTGAGTCGCGCCGATCGTCGGCGTATGGTTTCCGAGTTGGCACTGGCTTCGCTGCAAGGCTGGCTGGACGGGTAATGCCTAGCCCACTTGCTCAGAGGAATGGGTGCGATAGAATTTGCATCAAGCAAACACCTTAGGGGGGAAATATGAAACTTCGTTATATCGCACTGGCTGCAGTCACACTTTTGCTAACCGGGCAGAGCGCGCAGGCTGATGGTGTTGCCATTGGGGCCAAGGCAGGCACCTTGGGTGCTGGCGTGGAGCTGACCACCAATGTTATTCCGATGATGCTCAATGCACGCATTCAGGCCAACGGTTTTAATTACAATACGACAGTGACCAATACCAGCGTGCACTACGATGCCAAGTTGAAGCTGTTGTCGGTCGGCGCGCTGGCCGACTTCTATCCTCTGGCCGGTAAATTCCGCATCACCGCAGGTGCTTACTACAATGGCAACAAGCTGACCTTGACCGGTGTTCCGAATGGCGCCAGCTATGTCATCAACGGCACAACCTATACCTCAGCACAGGCCGGCTCCGTAACCGGCACGATGGACTTCAATAAATTCGCTCCATATGCCGGTATCGGCTGGGGCGATGCGGTTTCCAGCGGCAGCCCGATCGGCTTCAATGTTGATCTTGGCGTGCTGTATCAGGGTAAGCCGAATACCACGCTCACGGCTACCGGAGCTGCAGCCGGGCTGGCCGCCGACATTGCGGCTGAAAAGACGAAATTGGACAACAACGTCAAGAAGTACAAGTTCTATCCGGTTGCTTCGGTGGGTGTCAGCTATAACTTCTGAGATGATTGCGTTTCAGGCATGGATACGGGGGGCTGTGATGCTCCCCGTTTTCTTTGGCCTGTGCGTGCCGCTGGCCATGTCCCTTGAGGATGTCGCCGGACAGCAGGCGCGCGTAGCGCAGCTGGTTTTCCACAACGAATGTGCCGGCCGTATCGCCTGCCTGACCTCATGGAACAAGGGCGAGGAATTCGCCTCCCTGGGTATCGGGCATTTCATCTGGTATCCCGCCGGCACAGCCGAAGTGGACAAGCCGTTCCGCGAAAGCTTTCCGCAGCTATTGGTCTTTCTGCGTACTCATGATGTGGCACTGCCCGATTGGTTGGCTTCCGCCGGGGCTTGTCCGTGGCCTGATCGCGACAGCTTTCTGCATGACCTTGATGCGCCGCGTATGCAGGCCCTGCGCAGCTTGCTTGAAAATACCATGCCCTTGCAGGCGGAGTTCATAAGCCGGCGTTTGGATGCAGCCCTTCCCGAGATAATCAAGGCTGCACCGGAACACAGACGTGAGCACATCAGGCAGCAATACCGGCGCGTTGCTGCATCGCCGATGGGGTCTTATGCACTCACCGATTACGTCAACTTCAAGGGTGAAGGGGTGAGCAAGGGCGAACGTTATCACGGTCAGGGCTGGGGCCTGTTGCAGGTACTATCAGCCATGCATGGCGAGCAAGCGGGCATCAAAGCCATCGAGGAATTTGTACGTGCGGCAGATGCGATGCTCACCCGACGAGTCGCCAACTCTCCTCCGCATCGACAGGAGCAACGTTGGTTGAATGGTTGGCGTAAGCGCCTGTCTACATATACAGAAGAAGCCGGTGAGGCCTCGCGTCGTGAAAACCCTGAGTCTCGGCCGTAACTAGCGCAGGGGTATATTTTCCTACTCTTTGCGGTTTGCACAATGCAGCGCATAACGTAAATTGCGCTGCATGAGATACCTGAAGCTACTACCCGCAATATTCATTTTCCTTTTCTCCCCGCTGGCCGGGGCAGCGCCTTTTGCCCCCTTGCACGAGGCCGCGTTTGATAACGGGGTCCGACTGGTGGTCGAGGAAGACCATTCCGCCCCGGTAGCCATCGTGCAGATATGGCTGAAGGTGGGCGGACGCGATGAAACGCCCGGGAAAACCGGCCTGGCACACGTCTTTGAGCACATGATGTTCAAGGGCTCCAAGCATCTTGCTGCCGGCGAGTTCTCGCGTCGTATCGCCGCCATGGGAGGCAACGATAATGCCTTTACCAGCCATGATTACACCGCTTATTTTGAGATTGTCCCGGCTGCGAAGGTGGATGAAGTGCTGGGCATGGAAGCCGAGCGCTTTGCCAATTTAAACCTGCGTGCCGAGGATTTTGCCAAGGAAATACAGGTGATTCAGGAAGAGCGCCGCATGCGCACCGATGATGATCCGAACAGTCGTATGTTCGAGGAGCTTACCTCGGTGGCCCTACGCCTTCATCCCTACCGGGATCCGGTGATCGGCTGGATGCAGGATCTGAAGAAGCTGAATATTGAGGATGTGCGCACTTTCTACAAAGCGCATTACATACCCGGCAACGTAACTGTGGTGGTAGTGGGTGATGTGGATTTCGCCGACGTCAAAAAAACCGTGGCTCGCACCTTCGGCAAGCTGAGAAAAAAGCCGGTTGAAGCCCGCTTCAATCCGGTGGAGCCGGAACCAATCGGCCCCAAACGCATGGTGGCGGTGCTGCCCGCACAGTTGCCGATGCTGGCAGTCACCATGCCGGTGCCGGTCTGGAAGCCTGGTGAGAACGACAGAGAGGCTGCAGCACTCAGTGTGGCCACGGAAATTCTGGCCGGCGGGCGCTCCGCCCTGCTTAATCGGGAGATTGTTGATAAACAGCGCAAGGCCTTTGCCGCTGCCGCCGGCTACGATCCATTTTCCATGGGTATCGATATGTGGTTCGCCTACGGCATGCTTGGCCCGAAGCAGACAGCGGAGGGCTTCGAAGCTGCACTGTGGGCAACCATCGGCAAGCTGCGCGACAAGGGGCCGGATGCGTCTCAACTGGCAGCGGCCAAGCGCCGCATGGTTGCAGATCAGGTGTTTGCGCAGGACTCGCTGTACATCCGCGCCAAGGAAATCGGCATGCTGGAAACAGTGGGGATCGGAGCTGACAAGCGCGATGCCTGGCTGGAAGCATTGGGCAAGGTGACCGCCGAGGATGTACAGGAAGTACTCAAGCACTGGATCAGGCAGGAGCGTTCAACTACCGGCGTACTGCAACCGGAGGTGAAGTCATGAAAAGCCTGATGAGCTTGTTCTCCGTCCTTTTCCTGTTTGCGACAACTTCCACAGCCTTGGCCATGCCGCCGATCGAGCAGGCTCGTCTGGATAACGGACTGCGCGTGCTTCTGATGCAATCGCACAATGTGCCGATGGTGGTGATGCGCCTGAATCTGCAAGCCGGCAGCTGGCAGGATCCTGAGGGAAAAGGTGGTACAGCCTCCATGCTGGCTGCCATGCTGGGCGACCATACGGCGCGACACGATTATGTGTCCTGGGCCGACAAGCTTGATGCGGCCGCTATCCGTATGGGTGGCAATGCATCGTATGATTCCCTTTCCATGACACTCACCGTGCTGAAAGAAGCGCTTGCCGAGGGGGTTGATACTTTTGCCGAGGCGGCCCTGCAGCCGGGTTGGGATGCCAAGCGTTTTGCCGTTCTGCAAAGCGATGCTGTGGCCGGAGCACAGAAGTCACTGGAAGAGCCGGGGGTACTCGCCGCTGAAAAGACCACGTCTGTACTGTATCCGAAGCATGCCTATGGCCACCGACCAGATGGCGATGTGGCTTCCCTGCAGCGCATCGGGCTGAAGGATCTACAGGTCTTGTACCATAAGCAGTTCAGGCCCGAAGGTGCGGTGCTTGCGGTGAGTGGCGATGTGACCATGGACGAGTTGCTGGCCCTGATCCGTCCGGCCTTTGCTGGCTGGAAGGGAAAGCCTGAGGCATTGTTTACTGATATCCCCGAGCCTGTGGCCGTGCGTGGCGAACAGCGGCAGGTCAGCATGCCGACAAGGCAGATGACGGTGCAGATGGCACGTCTTGGTCCGTCACGATTCGACGAGGCCTTTTTCGCCAATATGCTGCTTGATCACATGCTTGGTGGTGGCGGATTTGCCTCGCGCCTGATGAACGAAGTGCGCGAACAGCGCGGCCTGGTGTATGGCGTGTATTCCTATTTTATGCCACTGGCGGTGTCGGGGCCGTATGTTATCAGCCTGCAAACACGTGCCGATCAGGCCGGCAAGGCACTGGATGTGGTGCGCAGCGTGATGCAAAAGATGCATGACGGGGATATCGGCAAGAATGATTTTGCTGCTGCCAAGGCCAATCTGACTGGCGGCTTTGCACATCGACTTGATTCCAATGGCAAACGTGTCGGCCTGATGTCGATGATCGGTTTCTACGGCTTGCCGCTGGATTATCTGCAGAACTGGGAGGCGCGCATCAACGCCGTGACACTGGCCGAGGTGAAACATGAGGCGGCACGCTTCCTTGATGCTGCGGATTGGAATGTCATTCAGGTAGGGCCTGAGGTCGTCGGGAGCGGCGACTGATGCAAATCACCGCAGGTCGCCTGCGCGGCCGGAAAATCACTGTGCCCGACATCCCCGGTGTGCGGCCCACGCCCTCCAAGGTGCGTCAGGCCCTGTTCAATATTATCGGCAGCATGGACAATCTTGTGGTCCTCGAATTGTTTTCCGGCTCCGGGCTGATGGCTCTGGAAGCCCTGTCACGCGGTGCCGCATCGGTTACTTCCATCGAAAAAGACAGGCGCGTCGTGAGCGGGCTTACCGCCTTGCGCAGCAACTTTGAGTTACAGGATGATTGGCATCTGCTCTGTGGCGATGTGCAGAAGGAGCTGGGGCGCTTGCATGGCCGCCACTTCGATGTGGTATTTGCCGACCCGCCCTATGCCAAAGGAATCAGCGAACAATTGCCGCTGTGGCTTGATGCGGCGGGTATTTCCTGTGATCAACTGATCATCGAAGAGGAAGCGCAGGTTGCGCCGCTTTGGCCGACAGGCTGGACGGAGCGGCAGGCGCGGCGCTATGGTGGGACATGTCTGCATTTTCTGGGCAAGGAGGGAGCATGATTCGCACAGCTATTTATCCCGGCACATTTGACCCGATCACGCTGGGGCATGTCGATGTGGTGCGGCGCGGCCTGAAATTGTTCGATCGTGTGGTCATCGGTGTGGCCGAGAACCCCAACAAAAAACCCAGATTCGACCTCGACACACGCCTTGCCATGGTGCGTCAGACCTTCGTCGGCGATGATCGTATTGAGGCGATTGCCTTCAACGGCCTGCTGGTGGAATTGGGGCGCAAACAGAAAGCCAAGGCCATTCTGCGCGGCCTGCGCGCCGCCTCGGATTTCGAGTATGAATTCCAGATGGCGACGATGAACCGGCGACTGGATGAAAGCATTGAAACCGTGTTCGTGATGGCCCGCGAGGATTACACCTTCGTATCCTCACGCTTCATCCGCGAAATCTCCTCCATGGGCGGCGATGTCTCCGAACTCGTCCCCCCCGTAGTGATCCCCTACCTCAAGAAGTCCACCCAGCCCTGATCCGCTTGCGGCCCATGGCATGATCTTTCCCGCAGGAGAAGCACCATGAAGACAAAAGCCTACGCCGCGCCAAGCGCGACCGAGAACCTTGCCCCATTTGCCTTCGATCGCCGCGCGGTGGGCCCTAAGGATGTGCAAATTGAGATTGAGTATTGCGGCGTGTGCCATAGCGATATCCATATCGCGCGCAACGAATGGGGCGGGTCCGTGTATCCGGTGGTGCCGGGGCATGAGATCATCGGCCGCGTAGCGAAGGCTGGAGAAGGCGTGACGGGCTTCAAGGCGGGCGATCTGGTCGGTGTCGGGTGTCTGGTGGATTCCTGTCATCATTGCCCGGCCTGCAAGGACGATCTGGAACAGTATTGCGAAGGCGGCATGGTCTTTACCTATGGCAGCCCGGATCCGGTGATGGGCGGCATGACCTACGGCGGCTATTCCGAAAAGATAGTCGTGGATGAGCAGTTCGTCCTGCATGTTTCGGAGAAGCTCGATACGAAGGCCGTGGCACCGCTGCTGTGCGCGGGCATTACGACCTATTCGCCGCTCAGGCAGTGGCAGGTGAAGGCCGGCGACAAGGTCGGCATTATCGGCCTCGGCGGTCTCGGGCATATGGGCGTGAAGCTTGCGGCTGCCATGGGCGCGCATGTCGTGATGATCACGACCTCACCCGAGAAGGGTGCGGATGCAAAGCGGCTGGGCGCGCATGAGGTGCTGGTATCCAGGGATGAGGCGCAGATGGCGGCGCACGCCAACAGCTTCGATTTCCTGCTCAACACCATTCCGGTTGCGCATGATGTAAATCCGTACATCGATCTGATGAAGCGCGATACCACGATGGTCATTGTGGGCGCTCTCGCTCTCCTGCCCGATGTGAACGGTGTCGGCCTGATCATGAAGCGCAAACGCATTGCCGGCTCGCTGATCGGCGGCATCCGGGAAACTCAGGAGATGCTCGATTTCTGCGCTGAGAACAACATCGTTTCCGATGTCGAGATGATCGATATCCAGGATATCAACGCGGCCTATGAGCGCGTCGTGAAGGCCGATGTGAAATACCGCTTTGTCATTGACATGAAATCCCTGAAAGGCTGATGCAGCGGGACATCGCCGAGTAGAGATTCGAGCTCGGATAATAGGCGTTAGGACCATTTTCGCTTGAGTTCCCTTCTACCGGTTCGGGTTGAATCTTTAAGCTAAGGAGCCATCAACATCAAGTCCTTTACGGTGAACGTACGTTCACCTAAGCTTGCGGAATGGTAGATAACAACGATCATATCCACTTAGGCCGGCTGCAGGATTTTTATGCGGCCCATAAATCGCTGCCCCCGTACGCGAAGATTGCGGATATCTGCGATATGCGCTCCAAGGCCGGCGTTTCCAAATTGGTTTTCCGCCTTAAACGCGATGGCTTCTTGCAAGTCGCTCCCGGCGGAAGGCTGGCGCCAACATCGCAGTTTTTCGGGCGACCGCTGGTCGGCTCGGCTCCGGCAGGCTTTCCCAGCCCTGCCGCCGAACTGCTCGACGATGCACTGAGTATCGATGATTATCTGGTCGAGCATCCGTCGGATACGGTCCTGGTTGAGGTGCAGGGCGATTCGATGATCGGGGCCGGCATCCAGCCGGGGGATTACGTGATTGTGCGCAAGTGCCGGCAGGCCGAACCCGGGCAGATCGTGGTAGCCATCATGGATGGCGAGTTCACCATCAAATATCTCGACCGCGACGAACATGGCTACCTGCTGCGCCCGGCCAATGCGCATTATTCGCTGCTTCGCCCGGAGCAGGACCTGAGTATTTTCGGTATCGTGACCGGTCAATTCAGGAAATACGATTAACCGCAGCCTCCGAGTGGAACCATCCGCTGCTACTTTCCGATATAATCCGAGTTGTTCTCCTTCTTTCTTGCGCGGCCAAGAAAGAAGCAAAGAAAGCCGCCCACGAGCAGCTGTGAATTCCCGGGGCGTGCCCTCGCCCGGCGGGCGCAAACCGGGAGAAAAACCCCCTTTATTTGCGCAAGGCACCGCCTGTCAAGTACCCGTCCCGGCACAGCTACAAGTGGGACCCGAAGTCAGAATTCCTTATTCTTTTCCTTTGTGTTTTCGTGACTTTGTGGTTCAAGAAGCGTTCCCGTGATTATCAGCGACTGGCCGAAGGCCATCGCACATATCGATGCGGACTGTTTTTTTGCTGCCTGCGAACGCCTGCGCCGGCCGGATCTGGCAGGGCGGGCGATCTGCGTGATGTCCAGTCAGGATGCCTGCATCGTGGCCAAGACCTACGATGCCAAGGCAGCGGGCATCACAACCGGCATGCCGGTGTGGGAAGCGAAAAAACTGATGCCGCAGGCCGCCTATCTGCCGGCCGATTTCCGTTTCTATGGCCTTCTGTCGGGCAAGCTGTTTGCCATTCTCAGACGCTATTCGCCGCAGGTGGAGGCATACTCGATTGATGAGGGCTTTGTCGATCTGGATGGACTGCGCAGTTACTGGCGCATGGGTTATGGCGAGATGGGCGATGCCATACGGCGGACTATCCTTGAGGAAACAGGGCTGACGGTTTCCGTCGGTGTTTCGGTGACGCGCACACTGGCCAAGATGGCCTCGGAGGCTAATAAACCGAACGGCCTGACTGTGGTATCCGGCCGGCATATCGCCGAATTTCTGAGCGGACAAACGACACGTGATATTCCCGGCATCGGCGCCAAGCGCGCCGCCCTGCTGGAGAAGTTCGGCTTGCGCACAGCGCTGGAGTTCGCGCGCGCCCCCGAAGCGCAGGTCCAGCGCCTGCTCGGACGCGGCGGCATGGACCTGTGGCGCGAACTGAATGGCAAGAGCCTGTTCGGCATTGAAACCCATGCACCACTGCCCAAGAGCATGGCGCGTACAGCAAGCACGGGGCAGCGAACCTCCGATATCCGCCTTCTGCGTGCGCATCTGTCGCATCACTGCTTCCGCCTGGGCATGGATATGCTGGCGCGCGGCCTTGTGGCGCGACGCTTTACGGTGACGCTGCGCCTCGGCAACTTCGAGCGCATTGTACTTACAGAGCACCTGCCACATCCCACGCAGCATCTGCATGTCATGCAGCGCACGGCCACCCATCTGCTGCACGGATTGTGGCAACCGGATATGGCGTGCAATGCCTGCGGTATTGTGGCCACAGAGATTAGCCCTGCCGACAATGCGCAGACGGAGATGTTTGTTACGAAAAACCGTGAGGCAAGCGACCTGCCACTGTGGCAGGCCATGCAGCAGATGCGCAACCGCTTCGGTAGTGCCATCATCCGTCCGGCCAATACGCTGCTGCGCCCGTCCACACCAAGGCCGCGCAGCAACCGGTTCGCCTATCCGCTGTTTGTTTGCAAGTGAGTATGTTTTATCATGCACTCGGTTTTACCATGCGCCCGGATAAGGAGTGAACGATGCCGATTTACGAATATCATTGTGATAGTTGCGAGAAGGAATTTGAAGCTCTGGTACTGCGCAAGTCCGAGACCGTGCAGTGCCCGGCCTGCGGTGGCAAAAAACTCTCCAAACTGATTTCGGCCCATGCCGTGGGGCATGGCACACCCGAAACCGCCTGCGGTTCTGCCCCCTGCTCGCCGATGCCCGCCTGTGGCGGTGGCATGTGCCCGGGGATGCAATAAACATGAGCCAGACAAAGGAAAAGCCTGCAAAGAAAACCCTATTCGACAAGCTCGGCGGCATTGAGACTCTGGAGCGCGTGCACAAACGATTCTACGACAAGATTTATGTCCATCCCTGGCTGAAGTATTTTTTCGAGGGGCACGAGCAGGCAGCCATCGAGCTGCGCCAAACCCAATTCATGGCCGAAAAATTCGGTGCCGACATTCGCTATCCCGGCATGGCGCTGGAACTGGCGCATCGCCGCATGTTTATTTCGGAAGAGTTGCTCACATTGCGCCGCGAGCTGCTGCGTGAATCGCTGGAAGAAGAACATGTCCCTGAGAGTTTGATCGCCCGCTGGCTGAAGATCGACGGCGCCTTCTGGAAGGATATCCGCAAGGATTCACTGGCCGCCTTCAGCGAGATCGATTTGAAATACGAAAAACCGCTGATCGTGCCAAAGCCGGAGAGCTGAAGCCTCCTAGCCGAGAATATCCGAGAGCTGCAGACAACGCTGATTCAGGGCATGCGCCACACCGCCATGAGTAATATGGCCGTCCCAGGTATTCACACCACGCGCCAATGCCCCCTCTCCGCGCAACGAACCGTTTATGGCCGACTCAACACCCTGATCGGCCAGCATCTGCACAAAGGGTAAGCTTGCATGGGTCAGGGCGCGGGTTGCACTAAGTGGGACGCAGGCCGGCAGATTGGGCAGACAGCAATGCAGAACACCTGCCTCGACATACACCGGTTCAGCATAAGTGGTTGGTCGGCTGGTTTCCGAAATGCCGCCCTGATCGATGGCGATATCGACAAACACCCCGCCATGCATATGCGCCAGTCTTGCCTTATCGAGCAGATGGGCAGCATGCTCACCGACCATCAGGGTTGCGCCAATCAGCAAATCGCAGCCATCCAGTTCGGACAACATTACGTCTATACTGAAAACCTCCGCCCTGCAGCGCCCGCCAAAACTCTTGCGCAGTGACCCAACACAGGCTTCGCTGGCATCAAGGACACACACCTCAGCCCCCATGCCGATAGCCACATCCGCGGCACTCCTTCCGGCATTTCCACCGCCGATAATCAGCACGCGTGTCGGCGGCACACCGTCCACTCCACCCATCAATTTCCCTTTCCCTGAAAAGGGCGTGCCATTCTCCGCCTGCAACAGGTAAGCACCCATTTGCGCCGCCACGCGCCCCGCCACCCGGCTCATCGGAGCAAGTAAGGGCAGCGAGCCGTTATCCAGTTGCACGGTTTCATACGCGATGGCACGCACTTTTTTTTGCAAAAGAACAGGAACAAGCTCCGGCACGGCGGCCAGATGCAGGAAGGTGAACAGGCACAGATTCGGTTTCAGAAAGGAATATTCAACTGCCAACGGCTCCTTGACCTTGACCACCAGCTCGGCATCCCAAGCCTCAAGCGCTGTCGATACGATGCGGGCACCGGCGGTACGGTAATCAGCATCCGCAAAGCCACTGCCTAGACCCGCACCCTGCTCGATATGCACCGTATGCCCGTTCCTTGTCAGGCTTGCCGCGCCCTCGGGGGTGAGGGCGACACGCCGTTCGCGGTTCTTGATCTCTTTGGGAATGCCGATAATCATCATCACCTCAATGGCTGCACGGGATTGGTCTGAATGCTGCTATAATTATTATAATGCAAAATACAGCGGCATGCGGCTGACTGTTTCCAGTTATCTGCAGGTTAGCTAGTGTTGGCAATGCGGCAACCAACCGCCAAGGAACTGAGATGTCCATTTCGCTCAAACCATTAATGATCTCCGGCAAAGAGGTGCTCCCCCTGATTGAGGGAGGCAAAGGCGTGGCTGTTTCCAACGGCGAGAGCTCAGGCGCCTGGTCGGCAGCCGGTGGGGTGGGAACTTTCTCCGCAGTGAATGCCGACCGCGTTGATGAGCATGGCAATATCATCCGTACTGTTTACCACGGCCGCAGCCGCAAGGAGCGCTTTGGCGAACTCGTCCAGCAGGCCATTGCCGGCGGTGTTTCGCAGGCCAAGATCGCGCACGAAGTGGCCGGTGGCGAAGGGCGCATCCACGCCAACATCCTGTGGGAGATGGGTGGTGCAGAGCATGTGCTGACCGGCGTGCTGGAAGGCGCGAAAGGTCTGGTTCACGGTGTAACCTGTGGCGCCGGCATGCCTTTCCGACTGGCCTCGATTGCGGCACATTTTGAGGTCTATTATTACCCCATTATCTCTTCGGCCCGCGCCTTCCGCGCCCTGTGGCTGCGCTCCTACCGCAAGCATCCAGAGTGGCTGGGCGGTGTGGTGTACGAAGACCCCTGGCTGGCCGGCGGACACAACGGCCTGTCCAACTCCGAGGACCCGCTGATACCGGGCGATCCCTACCCGCGTGTTGCCGAGTTGCGCAAAACCATGAACGAGTTCGGCCTGCAGAATACTCCTATTGTCATGGCCGGCGGAGTCTGGTTCCTGCGTGAATGGGCCAGCTGGCTCGACAATCCCGAGATCGGCCCCATCACCTTCCAGTTTGGCACCCGTCCGATGCTCACCCAGGAAAGCCCTATCTCCGATGTCTGGAAGAAGCGCCTGATGCAGCTCAAGGAAGGTGATATCCGGCTGAACAAATTCTCGCCGACCGGCTTCTACTCCTCTGCCGTGTACAACCAGTTCCTGCACGAACTGTATGACCGGGCCGATCGCGAGATTGCCTTTGTCGATCACCCGACAGGCGATCATGTCGAGTCCTTCCGCTTCGGGGTACGCAACAAAGAGGTGTTCGTTACCAAGCAGGATCGCAGAAGTGCTGCCGAGTGGATGGAGGAAGGCTTCACCAAAGCCCTGCCGACCCCCGATTCCACTCTCGTGTTCGTCAGTCCCGAAAAAGCCAAGGAGATTCGCGAGGATCAGTTGGCCTGCATGGGCTGCCTCTCGCAATGCAGCTTTTCCAACTGGGCTGCCAATGATGCAGGAACGACCGGCCGCAAGGCCGATCCGCGCAGTTTTTGCATCCAGAAGACCCTGCAAGGCATCGCCCACGGTGACGATCCGAGTTCACATCTGATGTTTGCCGGCCATGCCGCCTACCGTTTTGCGCTGGATCCATTTTATGCCAACGGCTTCATCCCTACGGTAAAACAACTTGTCGAGCGCATCTGCACCGGCGACTAGGCAAAAAGAGTCTAAAGAAGAATCGCCCCAGACCATGCAGAGGGCTGCAAGATAGAGCCCCTGTCTCCATTATGCGACCTCGACTTTCTCTGTGTCCCCCTGCGCTCTGGTACCTGTGTATCGGATTGGTGCTTAGCCTAGCGAGTTAACCTTGGCAGCCATAATAAAATCGTTTTCGTGCAGACCACCGATACTATGGGTGTAAAACACCACATCGCAGTATCCCCAGCTATAGCTCAACACAGGATGGTGGCCCTCCGCCTCGGCCAATTCACCAACGCGCAAAGCAAAGGCCTGGGCCATGACGAAATCGGCAAAGCTGAAATGGTGTGACAAGCGGGTACCGTCCCTGTTCAGCTCCCAGCCGGGCACATCAGCCAGCATGGCCTGTGCCGCCTCAAGGGTCATCGGCGCTATACCGCCCTGACAGGGTTTACATGCCTGATCGTTCAGTTCCATGACATCCTCCGCAGACTCAAAAAGTCATTCCATGCTTGGCAAACAGCTGATGAATACCTGTCGGCAAGGCAAGTTTTCCAATATCAGCCACCCATTGGCCGCTACCGGAGGGGGGCTTGCCCGATATGTCCGTATAGAGATGCAGACGGCGGTGAGTCAGCTGATGGATATAACAAGGTGAGGCAACCGGTGCCGATGCCAGCTCGGTAATCGGCGGCGTCCAAAGACCGGCCCAGATGCCTGTGTCCGGGCGCTGCATCAGCCAGATACCCTGTGCTTTATCAACATGCAGATGTACCTGCCAATGCACATCGCGGACTCGGACTCGCATGCTTTTTTCACCTGCGGTATCCACCTGAAACGCTGAAGCGCAATGCTGTTGCACGGGACATGCCCGGCAGCGGGGCGTTGCCGAGATGCACAATGTGGCGCCCAACTCCATCATCGCCTGGTTCCAGGTGTCAGGTTCGCCTGAGACATCAATAGCTTCCTGAGCCAGCTGCCAGAGCCTTTTATCAGAGGCATCAGGCTCTGCGTGCCAACGCCTGATCACCCGTTTCACATTGCCATCGAGCACCGGCGTGCCCATGCCGAAGCAAAACGAGGCGATAGCGCCGGCAGTTGATCGGCCGATGCCGGGCAGTGACTGAATAGCTTCACAATCATGCGGAAATACGCCTGCGTGGCGTGCAACGATGGCTTGCGCGGCGCTGTGCATGAAACGCGCCCGACGGTAATAACCCAAGCCTTCCCAGGCCTTGAGCACGCTATCCAGTTCGGCGGCGGCCAGCGTGGCAATATCAGGAAAGGTGTCGAACCATACGGCAAAGCGCGCCAGCACAGTCGCCACCTGTGTCTGCTGCAGCATGATTTCGGAAACCCAGATGCGATACGGGTCCTGCGTGCGTCGCCAGGGAAGATCACGGGCGTGACTGGCGTACCAGTCGAGCAAATCGCCCGCGCGCCCGCTACATGGGGTGGAAGACAAAACGGTCATCAAGCACCTCGAAGGTCAGATAAAAACTGACACGATCCAGACCCCATGTGCTTGGCAATGGCCGGAATGGGGATGCCGCATGGATGGCGGCAATGGCACTGTCGTTGAGCGGGCCGATCGGGCTGGGGCGCAGGATTTCGATACCCCCGAGGGAACCGTCCTTTTCAATCGTCAGACGCAACAGGGCACGACGCTCATCCTCGTCATGTTCACGGTAATTGGCCTGGCCGGGGCGCCACTGCTCCTCCAACGCACGCACCAACTGATGCGCATAGGGCGCGTAGCGGGCCTCACGGGTGTTGATCGGAATATCCGCCTCGCGTGACAGCATCTTTTTCAATCGCCGCTCGCGCTCAAAATCGCGTGATAATTCAGCCAGTGCCATACTCGACGGCATTAAATTGGACATAGGGATTGGGGCCTGCGGTTTTTTCTGCACCTGTTTCTCCGGCGGTTTTTTCGCCGGCTCGGGGGGCTCCAGCATCGGTCCTTTAGCTGTCAGTGTACGCGCCTGCTGCTGTTGTTTCGGCGTCGGCAGTGGCGGCGGGGTGCGCGGAGGCTCCGGTATCGAAGGCTTGGACGGCTTGCGTTGCTCACCGGGCATCGGAGACCT
>CAZQTO010000005.1:0-40149 GCA_964596375.1 uncultured Zetaproteobacteria bacterium
TGCGGCTGTGCTGGGTATCTTCAAGGCGGCCATTGAGCTGAATCTGCCGCTTAACCTGCTGGGCGTCGTCGTTTCTACGGAGAATCTGTTGGGAGCAGCGGCCTACAAGCCGGGTGATATCATCACCAGCTACAAGGGTGTGACCATTGAGGTGCTCAATACCGATGCCGAGGGGCGCATCATTCTTGCCGATGCACTGGCCTATGCGGCGGAACGTAAGCCGGCCGAGATTATCGACTTTGCCACCCTGACCGGAGCCTGTGTGATTGCCTTGGGCTCTCAGGCAAGCGGTTTGATTGGCACGAGCGAGAAGGTGAAAAAGGGCCTGAAATCTGCCGGCGATCACTCGGCCGACCGTGTCTGGGAACTGCCGATGTATGAGGAATATCAGGAGCAGATCAAGAGCGAGATTGCCGATATCAAGAATACCGGCGGACGTGAGGCCGGTACGATTACCGCAGCCTGTTTCCTGTCGCGCTTTGTCGATGAGATTCCTTGGGCGCATCTGGATATCGCCGGTACAGCCTGGAACATGAAGGGCACGGATATCTCCCCCATCGGCGGAACCGGCGCCGGCGTGCGCTTGGTAACGGAGTACCTGCTCAACAGGGGCTGATTGGCCTGATTGCAATGAACGGGGGTGGTTTTCGGACCGCCCCTTTTTTGTGCCGATATTACCTTGGCGGTTGGAACGGGATTTCAGTCTTGGATAGCTCTGCCCAATATCCTACTTCTTCTTTGCGTGCTCAAAGAAGAAGCAAGAAAGAACACCCACGGTAGCTGTGAATTCCCGGCCCGGGTGCTCGCCAGGCGGGCACAAACCGGGAATAAAGCCCCCTTTATTTGCGCAATACCCCGCCGGTCAAGCGCCCGGTCCGGCACAGCTACAAGCGGGACCCAGAGTCAAAACCAGAGTAAAATCAAACCATTTATATTTACCTTTCTATGTGCCTTCGTGTCTTCGTGGTGAAGAATGTATTTTGACTTTTGGGCTTGCGGGGTGTTCTCTTCGCGGCATGCAGCATAAGCGAATTTTTTTCCAGGGGCCTTGCGGTCGTTTGCAGGGCTTGCATCGGCCATTCAAGAAGCCGCATGCGGCTGTGGTTGTTTGTCATCCGCATCCGCAGTTTGGTGGCACGATGAACAACAAGGTGGTCTACTGGATGGCGCGTGCCTTTGAGTCGCTGGATTGTACTGTGCTGCGCTTCAATTTCCGCGGCGTGGAAAGCAGTGAAGGTCACTGGGATGAGGGGGCAGGTGAGGCCGATGATGCCGCCGCTGCACTCGACTGGCTGTATGGGGAGAATCCCGATGTGCCTCTGTGGATGGCTGGATTTTCCTTCGGTTGTTACGCAGGACTTAAGGCGGCGCGTCACGATAAGCGCGTTGAACACCTCTTTGCAGTTGCACCGGCGGTAAATCTGTGGGATTTCTCGTTTATGCAGGGTGATGCAAGACCACTGACGGTCGTGGCGGGCACCAGCGATAAAATCGTACCTTATACGGCGATTGCTGCTGCGACGCGCTTACAGCATGGTGCGCAATTGCACACGATCAATGATGCCGGGCATTTTTTTCCTGATCATCGCCATGAATTGGCTAGCGCCCTGTTGGCCGATGTGGTTCCTTCGTATTAAAGTGGATTAAGGATGCTCATAGAAACTCAGAGTATCCGTGCGGCCCATGGACAGACCTTTTTTAAAGCAATCTGATCGCATCGGGTAGATCGGCGATCGAGGGAAGGACAAGGTTGGCCTTGATGCCGCTCTGGCGGACGAATTCGGCCCGGTATTTCCCGGTTTTCACCAGCGCTGTTTTAAGCCCCGCATCCCTTGCTCCGCCAATGTCCGATTCGATATCGTCGCCGACCATCAGTGCCTGTTCTGTTGCGACGCCCAGACGTTTGCATATACCGTGAAAGAAATCCTTCGATGGTTTGCCGAGAACTTCAGCCTCTCGTCCTGTGGCGTATTCAATGGCTGCGACAAAGGTACCGAGGTCGAGATGCAGGCCATCCGGTTTTTGCCAGAAACGGTTTTTGTGCAGGGCCAGAAGTTGCGCTCCCTGCATGACATGCTCGAAAATTTCACGCAGCACTTCAGGTGGAAATCCCTCGCCGCCGACATCGCCCATCACGACACCCTCGGGTTTTTTTATGTCCTCGCGGATGCCGATAAAATCCTCGCGCAGGCCATCACGCACGAAAAGTCGCACGCGGCGTTTGCCGATGCGCGTCACGGCCAATGCTGCCGGTGTATCGATATCCTGTGGCTGCAAAGCAAACCCCATCGTCGCAAGTTTTTCGGCAATCTTGCGCCGCGATTGGGTGGTCGTATTGGTGACACCGGCCAGTTGGTATCCTGCATCGCTCAGTTTCCGTACAGCATAAGCAGCATCGGGCAGCGCCTTATCGCCTACATAGAGAACGCCGTCGAGATCAAGCAGGACGGCTTTAACTGTTCGGGTTTCCTTGATGAGCATGACCCAAAGCTAACAGAAGCATGGATGCCGGGTGTAGTCGCATTATTTACATATGCCGTTGCGCTATTGCCTGCCTTTGCCCTTAATGAACTTCTTGCCGCTTGACTGTGTGTACGGTTGCACCGAGTTCTCAAGTCATAGAAAGAGCTGAATATTTATGCTACAAAGCAAATTATGTCCGAATCTCTATACCGGCGAACGTTCCCACCCGGTTCAAATATATTTTCCGAAGGCGAAGTCGGAGATTGCGCCTATGTCATTGAGAGCGGGACGATTGAGATTTCGGCCTTGAGGCAGGGCAAAAAAATGCTGCTGGCGGAATTAAGGGAGGGAGAGCTGTTCGGCGAAATGGCCCTGATTGATGGGCAGGTGCGATCCGCGACAGCTACAGCCAGGGATGAAGCAACACTGGTTATGATTCACCGCCATCAGGTAAGAGAAAAAATCACTAAAGCGGACCCCCTGCTGAACCTCTTCCTTCAGGTCATTCTCGACCGGCTCCGGTCCGCGAATAGTTTTATCACCCCGAAAGATCAAGGCGTACAGAAGAAGGAGCCTCTTTCAGTCCAGCATGCCGCCAAATATAAAAAGGTACATGAGAAAGCGATGGCCGCATTACAACTTGAGGGGGAGCTTAAGAAAGCTATTGAAAACAAAGAGTTTGAACTTTATTACCAGCCGATTATCGACATGCGTGGCGGTCATACAGCCGGTTTTGAAGCCTTGATCCGTTGGCACCATCCCGAAAGAGGCTTGGTGTTACCCGATGATTTTATTGGCCTTGCCGAGGAAACCGGGCTCATCGTACCCATGGGAATGTGGGTCATGAATGAAGCTTGCAATGCATTAATGCGAATACAGAACGCTTGCCGAGAGCATTCCCCATACTCTTCATCGCTTTTTATGAACGTAAATGTCTCCGCCCGCCAGCTTTCCTACGCGCATCTGGATGAGGGAATCAGGCAGATAATTCGTAAGAGTGGTATCAAACCAGCCTGCCTGAAACTGGAGATTACCGAAAGCCTTCTCATGGAGGATCCGGAGCAAGCGGTTGAAGTGTTGCGTAAATTGAAGGCTCTCGGTTTGAAGCTTGTTGTAGATGATTTCGGCACGGGCTATTCCAGCCTGAGCTATCTGCACCGTTTTCCCATCGATGTGATCAAGATCGACAAATCTTTTGTGCAGTCCATGCATAAGGATGATGGGATTTTACGCATCGTCCGTGGTATTACAGGTCTTGCCAGGGAGTTGGGTCTGGAAATCGTTGCCGAAGGTGTGGAGCAAATGGAAGAATTGACGCTGATTCGTGGTTTTGGATGTGATTATGGTCAAGGCTATTTTTTCTTCAAACCTCTTCCCGAAGCAGAAGCGAACAAGGCTGCCCGGGAGAGGGCTAGTGTCCATACTGACATGGGGGCTTCTGAATAAGCCTCACATGCTCGTGGAAGGAACTTTGCGCAATGCCAGGACTCCTCAGTCCTGATAACTTTGGATGCGTCCCGATGCCAGGTGAAGGCCATCTTTTCAGACGGGGTAAAAAAGACTTCTACCACCGCATACATCCCTCAGAACTGATATCTAAAGTGGTTCATTTTAAGGAAGGTATGAATAAGTGCATCCATGCGCCTATTCATTACCCCAAGGGGTGTTTTATGCCCTGTTTCGCTCGGTTTGTGGGCTTGGCGAATACTGCTACACTCCGGCAAAATTTATTGGGCACCCCCTTGGCATATTTTGTCTCGGGCTTGCCACAGGGAAAGACATGAACGAACAACAAATGCTTGCCATTTACGAGGATGCTGGAGCACTCCTCACCGGCCATTTTATTTTATCCAGCGGCCGCCATTCGCCGCGCTACCTGCAATCGGCACTGGTGCTGATGCATCCGGCGCATGCCGAGGCTTTGGGTCGTGAATTGGCCGCCTCTGTGTCGGCCTCGGATGTGGATGTGGTTGTTGCTCCGGCGCTTGGCGGCCTGATTATAGGCCACGAGGTGGCGCGCGCGCTGAATAAACCGCTCGTGTTCACCGAGCGCAAGGAAGGGGAAATGAGCCTCAGACGCGGATTTTCCTTCGAGAAAGGTGCGCGCGTGCTGGTGGTTGAGGATGTGATTACCACTGGCGGATCGGTTTGTGAATGCATAGCCGTGGTGCGTGAGCACGGCGGTGTGCCGTTTGAGGTCTTGGCCGTGGTGGATCGTGCGCCGGATATGACAGGCCGCTTTGATGTGCCGCATCGCACCCTGCTGCAGTTGAATGTGCCGTCCTATGCGGCCGATGAATGTCCACTGTGCCGTGAAGGCATCCTGCCTGCGGTGAAGCCGGGAAGCAGACACCCCGCATGACAAATACAGGAAACCCCCAGGCTGAATTACGCATTTTCCCCTTCGGCGGGGTTGGTGAATTCGGCAAGAACATGATGCTCTACGCCTTGGGTGACGAGGGCGTGATTGTCGATTGCGGCATGGGGTTTCCAGAGCCGGGACAATACGGCGTGGATGTGGTCATTCCCGATATCGCCGCTCTTTCCACCTTGGGCATCAAGGTGCATGCCGTGTTGCTTACGCATGGGCATGAGGATCATATCGGCGGATTACCCTATCTGCTGCCACTGCTTAATGTGCCGGTATACGGCACCGAGGTGACGCTTGGGCTGCTGGCCGGAAGGCTTAGCGAGGTGCAGGGCTTTAAAGCCGATCTTCGCCCGCTGTCGGAAACAGAGATGTGTCAGGTCGGGCCGTTCACGGTTGAGGCGATCCCGGTGACCCATTCCATTATGGATGCGGTGTCCATCGCTCTGCATACGCCGTATGGCGTGGTGGTTCATACCGGCGATTTCAAATTCGACGCAGCCCCGCTTGACGGACGTCATTCTGCGCTGCACCGCTTTGCCGCACTCGGTGATAAGGGGGTGATCGTGCTGGCCTCGGATTCAACCAATGCCACACGCGGTGGCAGCGGGCCGACTGAGGCAAGTGTCGGGCCGGGTCTGAGGCAGGCTGTGGCCGGTTGCAACGGGCTGGTTGTGGTCACCACCTTTTCTTCGAATATGTTCCGCATTCAGCAGATTATCGATGCAGCCGTCGCCGCAGGGCGCTGTGTGGCGCTGGCCGGGCGCAGTCTGGAACGCAACGTGGGCATTGCCCGCGATATGAACCGCCTGAAGATTGAATCCGGGCAGTTGATCGATATCAAGCAGTCAAGTCAGATTCCGCAGCGCAATCTGCTGATTATCGCCACCGGTTCGCAGGGCGAGTCGCGTGCGGCCCTCGGGCGCATTGCCTTCGGGCAGTTTCCCGGCATTAATCTGGGCAAGGGCGATCTGGTTATTTTTTCTTCCTCGCAGATTCCAGGCAACGAGCGGGTCATTCATGGCCTGTTCAGTCATATCTACCGCCGTGGTGCGCGCGTATTGCATGCCGGGCAGGCGAGCCTGCATGTTTCCGGCCATGCTCAGGCACATGAACTCAAAACCATGATTCAGCTGACCCGCCCGCGCTATCTCTATCCCGTACACGGCGAATATCGCAATCTGGTCGAGCACGGCATTCTGGGGATGTCCACGGGCATCGAGGCAGAGCGGGTGCTGATGGCCGAGAATGGACAAAGCATCATTATTGATGAAACGGGCGCGCGTTTGGGTGATGCTTTTTCAGCGGGTGCTGTGTTTGTCGATGGAACACAACGCGATGCCATCGATGGCATGGTGTTGCGCGACAGGCGAATCCTGGCCGAGGACGGCATCGTGACAGCCTTTGTGCTGATTGATCGGCAAAGAGGCGTGGTGGTTCGCACCCCGGAGATTGCGGCGCGTGGTGTATTGCATCAGGAAGTCGGCGAAGAGGTGCTGGAGAACGTGGCGCGCGAGATGGAACAGCATTTGCAATCCCTTGGCCGTGAAGTGTTGGCCGATGAGGAAGCCGCCGGCGAGGAAGTGCGCCTGTTCCTGCGACGCTGGTTCAAGCGTAACCATGGCCGTCGCCCCATGTTGCTGCCGGTGGTGTTGGAAGCATGAATGTGAAACGCCTTTTGGGTGAGGCGGCAGCCATGCTGTTGGTCGCGCTTGTATTGGCTCTGGGCTTGGCGCTATATAGTTTTTCGCCGCTTGACCCATCGTTCAATCATGCCGTGTCCGGCAATGTGGTCAGTAATCATGTTGGCTTGTTCGGTGCTTTTTCTGCCGATTTTCTGTACCAGTTGTTCGGTTATGCAGCATGGCTCTGCTTGCTGCTTTTCATTTTTGCCATCTATCGTATGGCGCGTGGTATTCAGCCGATCTTGGGCGGCTGGACCTCGCTGTTCTGGGTCCCCCTTGTGCTTGGCATCAGTGGCTTGATGGCGGCGCATGGCACGTTGTTGAATATAATTACCCCCCATCTGGACACACAGCTGCCGGCCGGTGCCGGTGGTGCATTGGGGAGCATGATTGCCGATGCATTAAGCCTGCCTTTGCATGACGTGGGGCGGGATATGCTCTTGCTGGCATTGGTGTTGAGCAGCTTTGTTGCTGCTTCGCATATATCCCTGCTTACCATGACGCGCCGTCTGATTGCCATGTTGCATGCTGTGTCGCTGTCCTTGTTGGGCTTCTTTAATCGCTTACGAGCTAGGCTTGCCGGTCGCAAGGAGCGCATACAGGCACGTGAACAGCGTGCCGAGGTCAAGCGCTCATCTCCGCCCAAGGCGCCGAAATCCGAACCGGATGTTTCGACCAAGGTTGAAATTCAGCTCTCAAGGCAGGCACGCGAGCAGCAGCAGACTGAATTGCCACTCGGTGAGCCCAGGCAGAGCGGTTTCAAGCTCCCTGCGCTGACCCTTTTCAACAAGCCGGCCAAGCGCTCGCGCGGGCATGACGAGGCGTCGCTGACCGCTATGGCGCGTATGCTGGAGAAAAAGCTGATGGATTATCGGGTTGAAGGCGAGGTGATCGCTGTGCAGCCCGGCCCGGTCGTTACCCAGTTCGAGTTCGAGCCGGCCCCCGGCACCAAGGTCAGCCGTATCGTTGCCCTGCAGGACGATCTGGCGCGCTCAATGAGCGCGGTATCGGTACGCGTGGCGGGCAATATCCCCGGCAAAAGCGTGGTCGGTATTGAGCTGCCCAATGAAGAGCGGGAAATGGTGTATATGAAGGAGGTGCTGGCCAGTCCGGAGTTCTCCGACAAGAAGCGTCTTTTGCCTCTGGCCCTGGGTGTTGATATTTCCGGTCATCCGGTGGTTGCTGATCTGGCTAAAATGCCGCATCTGCTGATTGCCGGCACCACCGGCTCCGGTAAATCGGTCGGTGTGAACGGCATGATCTGTTCGCTGCTGATGACCCATTCCCCCAAGGATCTGCGCATGATCATGGTCGATCCGAAGATGCTTGAGCTGTCGATGTATAACGACATCCCGCATCTGCTGGTACCGGTGGTGATAGACCCGCATAAGGCGGCCAAGGCGCTGGCCTGGGCGGTGTATGAGATGGAGCGGCGCTATCGTCTAATGTCCGAGGCCAAGGTGCGCAACCTCGAAGGCTACAATAAGGCGGTAAGCAAGATTCCCGATGTCGAGCGCCTGCCGTATATCGTCATTGTGATTGATGAGCTGGCCGATCTGATGATGGTGGCCGGCAAGGAAGTGGAGCAATCCATTTGTCGTCTGGCACAGAAGGCACGCGCTGCCGGCCTGCACCTGGTTCTGGCTACACAGCGCCCCAGCGTGGATGTGATTACCGGCCTGATCAAGGCAAACCTCCCCACGCGCATTTCCTTTCAGGTATCCTCACGCATCGATTCACGCACCATCCTCGACTCGATGGGTGCCGAGCAACTGCTTGGGCACGGCGATTCGCTGCTGCTTTCCGGCGGGCGCGAGCTGCGGCGTGTGCATGGCGCGTTTGTATCCGATGCCGAGGTGGCCGCGGTGGTTGAACATCTCAAGGCGCAGGGCACCCCTGAATATCATGACGAGGTGTTTTCTGCGCCCGAGGCGGACCCGGATAGCGGGCCGGATGATGAGGCCGATGACAGATATGATGAAGCCGCCGATCTGGTTATTCAGAAGGGGCAGTGCTCCGTGTCCATGGTGCAGCGCTATCTGCGTGTGGGCTACAACCGGGCCAGTCGTATCGTGGAGCAGATGGAGCGCGATGGACTAGTGTCAGCACCCGGTTCCGGCGGCATGCGCAAGGTGCTGGCGCGCTCCATGGAAGATGGCGGCGGAGGGCTTGAGTGAGCCCGATGCACGCCATGCAGTGCTGCAGGATATGGGTGCTGGCTGCAGGCCTTTTGTTTGGCGTCGTGTCCGCTTATTCCCAGACTGCCGCGGCTGAAGTTCTTCCTGTTGAGGCATCTCTTCCTCTGCCTGAAGAGCTATCCTCCGTGCTGCACAATCTCAAGGATGCCCGTGGGTTTTCGGCCTCGTTTATCCAAATACTCAGCTTTTCGGATGGCTCCCGGCAGCAGTATAGTGGCGAACTTGATGTGCTGCCGCCCAACCGTTTTCGCTGGCGTTATATCGAGCCCTTCGAGCAGCTGTTCATCAGCGATGGTTCTTCCATCCTGCACTATGAACCGGATCTGATGCAGGTGAGCGTGCTTGAAGAGATGCGCGATGTGGACCCGGCTGTGATGCAATTGCTTGGTGGTCGTCTGGGACTTTCCGATGTGCATCTGCTTGAGGCACAAGCCTTCGAACACCGCTACCATGTGCGGCTTGCTGCCGATACAAATGTTTGGCTTGGTGTGCGCGACGGGCGTCTGGACTATATCGAGGTGCTGGATGCGCTGGGCAATACAAATCGCATCAGCCTGCTGGATATACACTTGCAGGCCCCGGATGCGGGGCGTTTTGTGTTTTCGCCGCCTGCGGGTGTGGATGTAGTGCCGCTGCGCTAAACGCTTTGCCGATAGGATGAAACGGATTTGTTTGCACGAAGCCGGAATGACGAAAGAAATGGAAGGGAACTGATGAAACGTTATTGGATGTTGCTGTTGATTATGGCCGGGGTGCTACCGGCAGGCTTGATTAGCCCGGAGCGCGCACAAGGTGCAGCGTTCGCGGCCCTGGATATGTCGGCTGCGGCTGCAGGCGCAGGTAATGCCTTTACCGCCACCGCCGATGATCCTACTGCCATGCACTACAATCCTGCTGGCTTGGCCTGGCAGCCCGGAGTGAATCTGGCTTTTTCAGGCGCTTTGCGTTTCGAGAATCAGTCTGTGAAGCAGAGTGCTGCCAGGGGCACGCCGTATAATAATCAGAAACTCGCCAATCTAGCCGGCCTGTACGGCAACTGGATGCCCGCCGACAGCAGTTGGGGCATAGGGTTTGCCTTCGATACACCTTACGCGCTGAGTAGCGGCTGGGATACGGCGTTTGGCGGTGCAGCCAAGAGCACAAGCCTTGATGTGCTGCATACAGCGCTTGATACGGTGTATGCGGTAAATAGCAGCCTGGCCATCGCTGTAGGTGGGGACTGGTATGTGGCCAAGGGTGAAGTGAGCAGCACGACAACGACCTTTAAAGGGAAGGAGAAAACCGGTTTTGGTGGGCATATCAGCGCGCTATGGCACCCCCGGCCGGCTTGGGCTATCGGAGGCATGTTTATAAGTGGTGCAACCATCAAGCTCAATGGCACGGCGAGTGGTGCGGTGAATGGCAATGCCAGCACCAAGGTGAAGTTACCCGATGTGCTTCGGCTCGGCGCCATGCATGTATTCGACGACAAGTTGCGTGTTGAGGTGGATACCTCATGGACCCGCTGGTCCAGGCAGAAGAACCTTGATGTGGTAGGTACAACTGCAGAGCTCAATCCGCTGAGTCTGCGCGACAGTTTCGGTTTGATGACGGGCGCGACCTGGTTCTGGCGCGAGAATACCGTGGTGCGCCTTGGTTATGCCTTTGATCAGGCGGCAACCAAGGATGGCGGATACAACGCCCGAATTGTCGATGCCAATACGCATCGTGTCTCGCTGGGCGGTGGCGCCGATTTGCTTGGCGCGCATTTCGATCTGGCTTATGTTTATGTCTTTGCCGCCAATCGCAGTATTAATAATGGCACTGCCTTCGACGGCACCTATAGAAATCGCCGGCAGAGCCTGGCGCTGTCTATCAGCAAACATTTTTGAGGCCTTGCTGAGCGCCCGGGGATTGTTTGAGGATGCTGTGGGCAGCGTACCACTGGCGCATCGGTTGCGGCCACATCGTCTGGATGAGGTGGTCGGTCAGCCGAAACTGACAGGCAAAGATTCATGGTTTGCCGCACTGGTCAGTGAAGGGCGTGCATCTTCCTGTGTATTCTGGGGGCCGCCGGGTGTAGGCAAGACCACTCTGGCAAATATTATGGCTGCGGCGGCCGATATGCCCTTTGCCCACCTTTCCGCTGTTTCTGCCGGCAAGGCAGAGGTGCAGGATGTTGTGAAGCGCTCCCGTGCCGAAGGTCGCAGTTACCTGCTTTTTCTCGATGAAATCCATCGTTTCAACAAGGCGCAGCAGGATGTGCTGCTTCCCTATATCGAAGATGGGACCTTGGTGCTTGTTGGTGCGACCACCGAGAATCCTTCTTTCTCGCTGAATAACGCGTTGCTGTCGCGTTGCCGGGTGATTGTATTGGAGCCCATTGATGTGGATGGCCTTCGCCAGATTGTTGAGCGTGGCGTGATCGCCTTGCGTGAACAAAAGGAAGACTTCGCTCTGGCGGATGATGCAATCGATTGGTTGGCCGCTACAGCTTCAGGGGATGCCCGCTATGTGCTCAATGCATTGGAGGCATTAAGCGATGCAGGTACGGCAAAGGTCTGGACGCTGCCCGAGGTGCAGGCGCACTGGGGACGGAAATCCGCACAATATGATCGTGATGGCGATTTCCACTACGACCTGATCTCCGCCTTGCACAAATGCGTGCGCGATTCCGATGCCGATGCTGCTGCCTACTGGCTGGCGCGTATGTTGCAGGCCGGCGAAGAGCCTTTGTATCTTGCCCGGCGACTGATTCGCATGGCGACCGAAGATATCGGGCTGGCCGATCCCCACGCCTTGACGATGACTTTGGAGGCGCGGCGGATGTATGAAGTGCTTGGTTCTCCGGAAGGGGAACAGGGGCTGTTTGAGGCAGTGATCTATCTGGCACTGGCGCCGAAGAGCAATGCGGCTTATGTTGCTGAGAAAGCGGCGCGGCGCTTGGCTCGTGAATACCCCGATGCACTGGTTCCGATGCATTTACGCAATGCGCCGACGACATTGATGAAAGAACTTGGGCACGGTGATGGATACAAATACGCCCACGATGCCCCGGATGCTATTGTGGCACAGCAACATTTCCCCGAGGGTGTTGATGGTCTGGGGCTGTATACGCCGACGGACAGGGGCTTTGAACGCAAGTTGGGCGAGCGTATTCGTTGGCTGAAGGAACATCGAGGCAAGAAGAGCGAAAAGGGGGAAAAGAAGTGAGACAGTTGCTGGCTGTGGCCGCCGGTGGCGCGATTGGTGCAAGCTTGCGCTGGCTCATGGCTGGTGCCATCCAACGAGCCGCAGGAGGTTCTTTTCCGTGGGGTACCTTTGCGGTCAATGCGCTGGGTAGCTTTGTTCTGGGTTTTCTTTTCGTCTATTTGTTGGAGCGTTCCACCTACGGTGAACTACTGCGCCTGATGCTGACTGTAGGTCTGCTCGGTGCCTTCACCACTTTTTCTACCTATTCGATGGAGTCGATTCGCCTGATGGAGCAAGGTGCCTTTGGCCTTGCTGCCGCCAATGTCTTCGGTCAGGTAGCCATCTGTCTTGTTCTGACCTGGTTAGGCATCCAACTGGCCAGGTATTTTTGAGGCCATGATACACAATCGAAACGCCATCCAGGTAATCACTGTGGTACTGGTGATCATCATCGGCAGTCTTTTTTTATATCGAGTTGGACTGGGTTTTGTGGGTGTGTTTGTTGAGCAGGTGCTGCATGATTTGATATCCACGGGAAAGCAGCTTGCGGCAATGTTAGTCGAAACCGGGAGGGGCGCACTGTTTCTCTTTGTGGCTGGTAACTTCGCGTTGACCTGTCTCATCTTTTTATCTACAGGATTTTATGTATTCCTCAGGGGAAGGCATACGCTGGTACGTGTAGTGATTGCAGGCTCGACCCTTATTGTCGGCCTGTCCCTGATGGTGGTTCAGGCTGGTTTTTGCATCGGGTTTCCTCCGAATGTGATCAGCGAAGTGCTGACGGACATCTCCAAGATGCTTTTTGGCCTGGAGGGACTACTGCTTTCCTATGCGCCTTTATATTATTCCCTGAAGGCCAAGAAATATCGTTCGAGTACCGTGAATGGTAGGTATAGTAACGGAGGCTTGGATAAACGCTGATTTTGGCGTTCTTAGCCTCTTTTTTTGATATATATCAAGGCATCTCTGAAAGGCTAATTTACCATCCTCTCATTGCAGTTGCGCACCTCTTTTTTGTGCGCCCTGAGAAAAAAATGAAGAGAGGAAGCCAAATGAAAACAAAAAACATACTCGGCTTATTGGGAGTCGGTTTCGCAGCCGTTTTGATGCTTGGCAGTGCGGCGAATGCAGCAGGGATTGATGGTTTGGAGCGGGTGACACAAACCTTGGTTGCCCCGCCATACCTGCCTGAACACGAGCAAGCAGTTAAGGGTGCGCCAAAGATTGTTCAGGTAAAAATGGTGATGCAGGAAAAAGAGATAGAGATTGAAAAGGGTGTCTTTATCCATGCATTCACGTTCAACGGTAGCGTGCCCGGCCCCATCATCGTTGTGCACGAAAACGATTACGTTGAGTTGACGCTGGTGAATTCGGCCCCCAGCACCTTAAGCCATAACATTGATTTCCATGCTGCAACGGGTGCATTGGGTGGAGGTGCACTGACAGTCGTCAAGCCCGGTGAAGAGGTGGTGTTGCGTTTCAAGGCCGTCAAGGCCGGGGTGTTTGTTTATCACTGCGCTCCGGGCGGAGTGATGATCCCGTGGCATGTGGTGCATGGCATGAATGGCGCGATCATGGTGCTGCCAAGGGATGGCCTGAAGGACAAGGCCGGCAAGCAGGTAAAATACAACAAAGCATTTTATATTGGCGAACAGGACTACTACATTCCCAAGGATGAGAATGGCGTATACAAGCGTTATGCAAAGCCGATCGACAGTTTTAAAGATGACATGAAGGTAATGAAAACCCTGACCCCGACGCATGTCGTATTTAATGGCGTGAAGGGCGCGCTGACCGGGGATAATGCATTGAAGGCTGCTGTGGGGGACACGGTTCTGATTGTTCATGAACAGGCCAATCGGCAGTCCTTTCCGCATCTGATTGGTGGTCACGGGGATTATGTCTGGGAGCGGGGGAACTTTTCGGATGCACCCATGACCGGTCTCGAAAGTTGGGTGATCGCTGCAGGTTCTGCAGGTGCAGCCATTTACACCTTCCGGCAACCGGGGCTGCATGTGTACTTGAGCCATAATCTGATCGAAGCCATTTTGCTAGGCGCAGTGGCGCATATCAATGTGTCCGGCGAATGGAACAACGATTTGATGGAGCAGCTTAAGAAACCGTCGCCTATTCAATAATAGCCTGTCATTGCTTGGGCGGCAGTTAAAGCTGCCGCCCATAGCTTGTAAGGCCATTCGTTTGCTGACTCGAAGTGATGTTCAGGCGGATCAAGTCATATGAATAGTTTCTATGAACAATCTGCTTATCCGGGCACTGCCATGCCCTTATGTATTGCATTATCGGGTACAAGTCTGGCATCTGTCGATGGCCGCACCAAGGCGCTGAAACAGCTTATAAATACTGACTCCAGGGAGATCTAAGTGAAATCAGGAATGATGAAATATGTATGGCTGTCCATGGCCTTAATGATGCTTGGCTCACAGGCTCAGGCAGCAAGCTGGACGGTGAGCGGCGATTTGCGTGAACGCTACCAGTCCTTCAACAATTTCGATTTTAACTCAACGGCTAACAATAACGCCTGGGAATTCGACTCCCGCCTGTATCTGACGGCCAAAGGCGAGTTGGGTTATGGATTGACGGCCTTGCTGCAGCCTCAGGCGGTCATCATTAAAAATCATACCGTAGCCAACGGCACGCAGAACTTTACTCAGGCCGACCTTCTGCAAGCCTATCTGCAGTACGATATTGCTGACTTTGCCCTCAGGCTTGGCCGCCAGCAACTGGTCTATGGCGACCAGCGTCTGTTGGGGCATCTCGGCTGGAAGGATGTGGCGCGCACCTTTGATGGTGTAAAGGGCATGTACAAGTCCGGCCCGCTTTCGCTGGATGTCTTTGCAGTCCATCCGGCGGACATCGGCATGATGACGCCTACAACAACGGCAACAGCCACAACCCCTGGTCCTCAGGGCCAATCGCTGGTGACATGGGAGGACCGTCGTCTGATCGGCGGCTATGGCACGTACACATTCGCACCGAAGAGCGGCCTCGATGCCTATTTGATAAACTGGCAGCACAATCAGCAGGCGGCCACTGGCAAGGGGCGCAATATGAACACCTATGGCGCCCGTCTGTTCGGTGCATGGAATGGTTTTGATGGCACGGCTGAGGCAGCGATGCAGAGCGGAACCTGGTCCAATGGCGTGTCGCAGAAAGCGTCGGCCTATGCCGTGAAAGCAGGTTATACGTTTGATTTCTGGAAAACGCGCATCGGTGCCGAATACGATTTCAGTCCCGGCGATGACAAAGCCAATGCGACCACGCACAAGGACTTTGTCTTCCCGTATCACACCAACCACGCCCAATATGGAGAAATGGACTTCTTTTCATGGGCGAACATGAAGGATGTGCGCCTGTCTGTAAAAACATCTCCGGCAGAAGGGCTGACCTTCATCGGCGATGTCCATTTCCTATCCTTGGATAAGGCGCGGGGGGACTGGCTGAATGTGGTGGGTACAGGCAATGTATATGCTGGCGCATCGACCTACGCACAAACCAAGGCCGGTACAGAAATCGATCTCAAGCTTGTTTACAAGGTTAAAGCGATGAAGGGGCTGAAGCTGGTGGCCCTGTATGGCATCTTCAATCCGGGCGCGGCTGTTACCGAACGCAACGCAGGCAAGGCAGATCAGGCTAAATTCGGTTATCTGATGGCTCAGTATGCGTTCTGATTCTCTTTAAAGAGTTTCGAGAGTGAGAAAAGGGTCGCAGCAAATGCTGCGACCCTTTTTATTTGATGCGCAATGATGCGACGCGATAGAAACGGGAGAAGCAATCGGCATGAGCCTCAGTGGATAGGGATTTATCATGCATTCGTAACGATTCCTCAAACGATGTTTTGATGTTGTGCCGCCAGAAATCGGGCAGGAAGGGTTCGAGCCTGCTGATGGTCCAGCGGGTGAGGGGGAAGCGGTAGAGCAGGTGGCGTTGCGGGAGCGGGGCGTATTCCGTGAGGATGAGGCTGCCGCCGGGGCGCAGGGTACGAGCAATTTCATTGATGGTGCGTTCGCGGGCATCACGTGGCATTTCGTGGAACAGGAAAAAAACGATGATCTGATCGAAGCTGTTATCCGCAAAGGACAGGCTTTCGGCGTTCAGGCGTACGCAGTGTAAGGAGTGATTACTGTTCCTTGTTTTGCACTGCGCCAACTTCAATTGATCCACACATGCATCGGCGATGTACATGCCTTGCGGTAAGCGTTCGAGCAGTTTGCCGGTCAATTCACCGTACACACAGGTTAGTTGCAGCACGCGATGCCTTGAGTCGGTCGTGACATGCGGCAGGGTTATAGCCTGCAGCTTGCGGTAGTTCCCGAACAGGATGGCATTGATAATCAGTTGGTGATCGAAAAACCAGATGCTTTTATCCCACAGATAGGCCCACCAGTAATAGCGCGCCAGATACCAGGGCACACCATCGAGAAAGCGGCGGTAAAGGGCCATTATTTTTTGATTCCGGTGTTACGACGGAATAGGGGGATGTGGGGAAGAAAGGCCGGCACGCAGCGGCGATATTCGTTGTAGCCTGGATGAAGGAGTTGCATGCGATGCTCCTCGAATAAGCTGCCGATGATGAAGTAGACACTTATGGCAAGGCTCAGGTGCAGGCTGTTCATGCTGTGCACAGGGCTGGCCAGCAGGAGGAGCATGAAGCCGGTATACATCGGATGGCGCAGATAGCGGTAGATGCCTTGCTCGACAAAGGGTTCACCTGTTGCCGGCATGTCTTTCAGGCCGAGGAAAATGGCTGCATCGAAGGCGCGGAAGCTGAGCAGGATGATGCCGATGCCGATAGCCTGCATGGCGAAAAGGGGGATTGCAGCGCTGCCTTCAAGGGCATACAGCGGCGCGTCCGGCAGGGTATGCACCATCCACAGCCACAGGGCGGTCAGCAGTGTGGCCAGCAGGGAATAATAAAGGCGATAGGATGTGGGCGTGAGGCCGAGGCGGGGCGCGTACTGACGAAAGGTCTGGGTCGCCAGCAAGCTGTGGCTTAGGCCGAACAGCAGTCCTGCAGCCCAAATGTAACGGGCGGAAGGGTGTGTCCAGAAAGGGTGTGCCAGAACATCATGCAGCAAGGAAATCCACCTCCGCTAATCCGCCATCTTTGTGAGGAAGAGGATACGACTCAGACGGTGAAGTGCCAGCTAGACATTGAATCTAAAATGCATCACATCGCCATCCTTGACGATGTACTCCTTGCCTTCCAGACGCATCTTGCCGGCTTCCTTGGCGCCCTGCTCGCCCTTGCCTGCAATGAAATCGGCATAGGCGATGGTTTCGGCTCGGATAAAGCCCTTTTCAAAATCGGTATGGATCACCGCGGCAGCTTTCGGAGCGGTGTCGCCGCGATGGATGGTCCAGGCACGCACCTCTTTAACCCCGGCAGTAAAGTAGGTGATCAGATTCAGCAGGGTGTAGGCCTCGCGGATGACTGTGTTCAACCCGGGCTCTGCCAGGCCTAAATCGGAGAGGAATTCAATCTTCGACTCGGCATCCATTTCAGCCAGTTCGGATTCGATCTGGGCGGAGACGACGGCCACGCGTGCGCCTTCTTCGGATGCGTGTTGACGCACCACTTCGACCATGGCATTGCCGTCGGGCAGAGAGCCATCATCGACATTGGCGATATACAGTACGGGTTTCCCTGTGAGCAGGCACAGGTCTGCAATGAGGCTGGTATCTTCTGCATTCAGACCGTGGCGACGCAACGTATGACCGTCTTCCAGCCCTTTACGCACCTTCTCATACAGTGCCAGCAGAGAGAGCGCATCCTTGTTGCCGGTCTTGGTCTGCTTTTGTACCCGCTCGATGGCCTTGTCCATGGTTTCCATGTCCTTGAGCATCAGTTCGGTGTCTATCACCTCGATGTCAGATAACGGATCAACCGAGCCAGATACATGGGTGACATTGTCATCCTCAAAGCAGCGCACCACATGCGCCACGGCGGCGCACTCGCGGATATTGGCGAGAAACTTGTTGCCCAGGCCTTCGCCGCTGGCGGCACCGGCGACAAGCCCTGCGATATCGACGAACTCGACCACGGCATGCTGGATGGCCTGTGGTTTGACGATCTCCGCCAATGCATCAATGCGAGAATCGGGTACCGGTACGATGCCGACATTGGGATCGATGGTGCAGAAAGGATAATTGGCTGCTTCCGCACCGCCACCGTTTAGGGCGTTGAAAAGCGTGGATTTACCCACATTGGGAAGGCCGACGATGCCGATACTCAGAGCCATGGTTTACTTCTCCTGCAAATGTAAGTGCATGTGATTGCCGGCCAGAGCCAGGTTACCATCCAGCACAGTGGGCATTTCCTTAAGCAGTGCTGCAAAGATGCGTGCTTCCTGCGCGCGGTCGGCAGCGTCAGCACGCCCGAGCACCCAGGGCGTAACTTCCTGTCCTTCCGGTGGCCGACCGATACCGATTTTCAAGCGGTGGTAATCGCCATCGGGCAGGTGCTGGTTGAGCGAGCGCAGGCCATTGTGTCCGCCATGCCCACCGCCGGTACGCATGCGGAACTTCCCGGAAGCCAGATCAAGATCGTCATAGACCACGAAGATACCGCTGCTTTCAATCCCGTAGTAACGGGCCAGCTGGCCAACACATTCGCCACTGTTATTCATGAAGGTTTGCGGCTTGACCAGAAGTACGCGGTGCGTACCAGTCTGCCATTCGGCAGTCTCGGCCTGAAAACGAGGGGCTGCGGCAAAGCGCAGCCCCTGTTGTTCGGCCAGTGCGTCAACAAAGCGGAAGCCGATGTTGTGACGCGTTTTTTCGTACTTGTTGCCAGGATTACCCAGGCCGACAAGCAATTGCATACCCGCTCCGATCAGGACTCTTCGGAGTCGGCGCCGGTATCGGCTTCAGCAGCTTCGCCTTCAGCAGCCTCGCCTTCGGTGTCTTCTTCGGGTTCTTTCTCGACCTTCGGTGCGGCAATGGTCAGTACGGTGAAGTTCACATCGTGCTGCACTGTCACGCCATCCGGAAGGGAAACGTCTTCAATATGAATGGAGTCGCCGACTTCCAGTCCGTCGCAGTCCACATTGATATGCTCGGGAATGCTGTCGGCGCGGCAGGTCACTTCCAGGGTATGACGGATAATTTCCAGCAGGCCGCCCTTCTTCACGCCAGGGCAGGTTTCAGCATTGACTGCATGCAGAGGCACTTCCATGTGCACCATGTCACTGGAGGATACCCGGTAAAAATCGATATGGATGGCTTGGTCGCGAACAGGGTGCCACTGCACATCCTTGACCAGAGCCTTGTTGGTGCCGCGTGAGCCCTTCACATTGAGTTCGACGATGGAAGAGTAAAATGCTTCCTGATCCAGCAGCTTGGCTGTGCTCATGGCGTTGATTGTGATGGCCAGCTCGGGCTTGTCGCCACCATAAATGACAGCAGGCATCAGGCCTGCGCGGCGCAAGCGACGTGCTTCGCCACGGCCGGTTTTTTCTCTCAAATCTGCTTCAATGATAAAATCAGTCACAGGTATCTCTCCTTTTTAATGCACCGACGGGTCGGCCCGTTACGGTGTGTCCGCCTTAAATCATCCGGCGCACGGGCGCGGGAGTATAGCTGTCAGGCTCGGGAATTCAACGATTGCGGGGAGCGGGGCTCTCAGTCATTCAGGATGCTGCCTAACGCTTCATATCACAGGCAGCAAAAAGCATAGCGACGAAGGAGCGCCGCTTTTTTGCTGTCCGAGTGCATTTGCCTTGTTAGACCTTTGATGCATATTGCTTTTGGAAAAATTCTTCAGAGTAAGATAACCAAGCAATTGCTTCAAGCAAACCCAGTATTGCAGGAATAAAGGTCCAACAGAAGATAAAGTAGAGGAAGCCCCAACCTGGCTGATTTACGTAAAACTTATGTATACCCAATCCCCCTAGAAATAATGCAAGTAAAATTGCCAACGAACGGCTTTTAGTTGCTGTCACGTCTATTGATTGCTGTTTTCTAACTGCCTTTTCTGCAATTGGTGCACCGCATTTTGGGCAGGCAGCAGCCTTGTCTGATACTTGATTACCGCATTCGCCACATTCAATTAAGGCCATTTTGTTTGTCCTGTGTGATTTTATGGTCTAACAGTGTTGATACAAGGAAAAAATTTCATGTATTTTTTCTATATATATGGACATGATTCCCCCGTATCCCGTATTAAGATGAAAACACGGAATTGGAGGTGCGATGTCCCGATTCGAGTCGAAGAATACGGGGCCAAGTCTCTGTTTCATGCATTGATTTCCCTCCCCAATCAATCAGCTATGCATAGATTGACCCGAGAAAGCAGGTTGCGCAAGGGACTTCGTCAATCAGTCCCGTTCTATCGTGCCCGCGAGGGGATGGGGTTAATACGCTACAGGCGGATCAGTCGTAGAGGCTGCTGACAGATTGGGCGCTGTAGATGCGGCTGATGGCCTCACCGATCAGTGGGGCGGCTGTCAGGATGCGCACCTTACCGGTATCCATGATGGCTTTGGGCTGGGCGATGGTATCGGTAATCACCAGCTCATGCAGACGGGAGTTGGCCAGACGCTCGGCGGCAGGGCCGGAGAGGACACCGTGCGAGGCATAGGCCGAAACCTTGCTTGCACCGCGCTCCAGCAATGCCTCGGTAGCACCGCACAGGGTGCCCGCAGTATCCACCATATCATCCAGCAGGATGCAGTGGCGCCCTTCGATATCGCCGATGATGTTCATGATTTCAGCGCGGTTGGGGCCGGGCCTGCGTTTATCGACGATGGCGATATCCACATGCAGGCGTTTGGCCAGGGCACGGGCGCGCACCACGCCGCCGACATCCGGCGATACGATGACCACATCGTCCAGCGGGCGCGTACGGATGTCCTTCTGGAAGATGGGAGCGGCATAGATGTTGTCCACAGGGATGTTAAAGAAGCCCTGAATGGGGCCTGCATGCAGGTCCATGGTTAGCACGCGCGTAGCACCGGCTGCGGTAATCATATCGGCCACCAGCTTGGCGGTGATCGGTGTGCGGCTCATGCTCTTACGTTCCTGCCGGGCGTAACCGAAGTAGGGGATGATGGCGCAGATCTGGCGAGCCGAAGCTCGTTTGGCCGCATCCATGAAAATAAGCAGTTCCATCAGCATATCGTTGGCCGGTTGAGACGTGCTTTGGATAATGAAGGCATCGAGCCCACGGATTGTTTCGCCGATTTGGATAAATATCTCCTCATCGGAGAAGCGTGTGATGTCCAGCTTGCCGGGGGTGATATTCAAATAATCTGATATATCGGAGGCCAGCGTGGGGTTTGATGTCCCCGAGAAAAGACGCATGTGTTTTTCCATCATAGCTCGCACTCCTGTTTACGCTTAAAGCGCAACGCGATCAATATGGTTGGGGCGGCAGGATTATTCGGCTCTTCGCGCCTCACCCCTTCCGGGCCGGCGTCGCTTTGCTTCGCCGTTCCCTCGAACGATGTGCTCGGGTCGAACCTATAGGTTCTCATCCTTCCTTCCCATATTTCTTCGAAGCCAATGCTTCGGCCTCTTTTCTGGTTGGGGCGGCAGGATTCGAACCTGCGCATGACGGGATCAAAACCCGATGCCTTACCGCTTGGCTACGCCCCAATCGGCTGGCTGCATGCTGCTGTTATGCAGCGGATGACGGGCCAGCAGTGTGCCGGCATGCGTCCATGTGGCGAACTGATTCGCAACAAGATGCCCTGCCAGTTTTTCGGCTTGTCCCGCACTTTCGCAAAGCGAAATACAGGCGGTTCCACTGCCGCTCATCCAGCTTGTAGGCTCAGCCTGCCGCATTTCTGCCAGCAGGAGGGCAAGCTCGGGACACATCTTTAAAGACACATCCTCAAGCATATTTTCACCAAGCGGGAGCGCTTGCGCAGCACCCGCTGTCAAGCCGGCGCGCATGGTAGCTTTCACCCCAGTAGGGGTCAATTGACCGGGGACCATGCCATGCCCTTCGTCGAAGCGCGCGAAAACTGTGGCTGTCGATAGACCTACGCCGGGATGGGCCAGTACGACGTATTGGGTTTCGCAGGGAATATCCAGAGGTGCGAGTTTCTCGCCGATCCCATGCGCCATGCTTGCGCCACCGAACAGGAAGCAGGGAATATCAGCCCCGAAGGGGGTAGCGAATTCAGCCAGTTCATTGCTGCCAAGATGCAGTCCCCAAAGGCTGTTCGCTGCCATCAGTGCCGTGGCGGCATCGGAAGAGCCACCACCCAACCCGGCCTGAGCCGGCAGGTTCTTTTTGACATGCACGTGCAAGCCCTGGGCAACACTGTATTGCGCGCGCAAGGCTTGCAGTACGCGGAATACCAGGTTGTGCTCACCATTCAGCGCCGGGTCCGAGCATGAAACATGCAGATCGGGGGCGGTATCAATATGCAGGATGTCGTAGACATCGACATAGGCAAAGCTGGTATCAAGCAGGTGATAACCCTGCTTCGTCATGCCAGTGATATGCAGATGCAGGTTGATTTTGGCTGGAGCCTGCAGTTCAGGCATGGGAATTTTTATCCTGAGTTGTTCGGGAAACGGGAAGGTGCTTTTCCCCCTTGATAATGATCAGGGTGGCACGCCTGCCATGTCGGATATCGCTGAGCTCAAGTCGTTGTATCTCTGCATTCCAGCCGACGCGCACCAGATCGCCGCCGCGTTTGCTTTCCCATGCGTTTGGGCCTGTTTTCCGGAAGCCCGGAGGGATTCGACCGGCAAGGAATTGCGACAGGACATAGGGGGAAACGACGATACCGTGTTCGGCCAGTTGCTCCGTGCTTACCTTGCGCCATTGCGGGGAATTGCTGTCGCGCAGGTGAATATCGTTACGCAACCAGCGCAATTCAACCACCAAGCCGCTGGCAGCATGTGTCAGTCTGGCCTGCCCGCTGGATGGTGTGTCGGCTTGCCAGTCCAGCATAACCTGCCAGCGCCGTGCCGGCTCGATAACCAGCAGACGGGCACTGACGGAGCGATAAGGCCCGATACCCGGAGCATCCGTTGATGGGGGAAGTGTGGCGCAGGCGGTGAACATCAGTAGGGCTGCGAGGCAGGGGAGGACGCAGCGACTGGCCGGCATCACAGACCTTTATCGATTTTATTCTGCATGCTCCGCCTGTCTTCATGACCCAGTTTAATGGCATCCTTCCACGTGGCGCGCGCCTCATCCTGCTTGCCACTTTTCCACAGCATATCACCCAGATGTTCGTGCATCACAGGATCGTCGGGA
This sequence comes from uncultured Zetaproteobacteria bacterium, assembly GCA_964596375.1. Taxonomy (GTDB): domain Bacteria; phylum Pseudomonadota; class Zetaproteobacteria; order Mariprofundales; family Mariprofundaceae; genus UBA1543. The sequence goes on from CAZQTO010000005.1 coordinate 23,122, forward strand.
ACATGGCCGATGGCCTCGAGCTGTACGGCGACCGCTTTGTCGTATTCGGCCCGCTTATAATGCACCCAGGCCAGAGAATCGAGGTAATATCCGTTATCCGGCTGCGCTTTCAGGGCGCGGCGAATCAGTTGCTCGGCTTCATCGAGCTGCACGCCCTGCTCGGCGTACAGATAGCCCAGGAAGTTCAGTGCCTCGATATTGTTCGGCTCAATGGTGAACAGTTTCTTGATTTGACCGGCAGCCTCGTTGTATTGCCGAAGGCCCTCGAAGGCTGCAGCACGATTGAAAAGTAATTGTACCTGTACATCGTCCAGCGATAGGGCCGCTTCGGTTTCCGCCAGCAGCTCGGTATAGGCTTTCTTGCGCATCAGGGCAGCCGATAACAGCGTGTAGGCATTGGTCATTTTCGGCTCACTGCGTATAAGCTGGCGCAGGGCAATCAGTGCTGCATCGGTACGATCGGCGCGCAGATCCAGAGCCGCTATGCGTAACTTTGCCTCGGCAAAGTTTTCATCGTCGTCTTTTATTTTTTTGTACAGGTCCCGCGCCTTGTCTTTCTGCCCCAGCGACTCCAGACATGCGGCCAGATAGAAAGCAGCGCGCGAATCCTTTTCCTGTTTCATAACCCTGCGGAAGATGTTGGCAGCCTGCTCAAAATTATCGTCCTGATAATGTAGTAGCCCCAAGGCTATCAATATATCCGCATTGCCACCTGTGCGCTCGGCAATATCCTCATAGACCTCAATCGCCTCTTTGCCGCGATTCTGTGCGACAAGCAACCGCCCCAGAGCATTGCTTACGCCCAGTGCTTCGGGATGATTCAGCAGATGGTGGCGCAGTACATTCTCAGCCTTGACTGGTTTATTCAGACGCAAGGCCAGCTGGCTGAACATCAGAACGGGCCCGGATTCATCCGGCTCGAGCTGCATCAGCGTGTTGAGGGATTTCTCTGCCTGGCTGAATTGCCCCTCGCGGATGTAGAGTTGTGCCTGAATGTGGTAAAGCTGCGGGCTTTGCCCGAATTTCAGTCCATCAGCAATGCTGCGCTGTGCATCAGCAAAGCGTTTGCTCGCGGTTAGCAGACGAATGAGCATCAGGCGGGCAGGGTAGGCATCCGGGGTATCGCGCAAGATTGCCTGCAGCTTTTCGATGGCCTGATCCTGCTTGTCATCAAGCACCAGTAGTTGCACCTGCAGCATGCGTACACTATTGCGGTCTTCTGCCGACAGCTCTTGCATGGAAAGAAGCTCATTCACCGGTGCTCTGGCTTCTTCAGCCCGTCCAGCCTGCAGCAGTATCTCGGCTAGTTGCATGCGGGGGATGACGGCTTCGGGATCTTTCTCAACCAGAGCCTTCAGAAAACCTGCAGCCAGCGGTGGGTTGCCGTTTTCCATGGCCTGCATCGCAGCCAGATAGAGAAAGTCTGTGCTCATTTGCGAGATGGGCAGGGTTTTTCCCTCGCCATCCCTGGTCTGGGCTATGGCCGTGCAGCAGGTCAACATAAGGGCAAGCGACAAGGCAATGCTGCGCATCATCATGAGCGATTTCCAGCGGTGGATATTGACTGTATGTCCGACAGAGGCACTGCGGAAAAGCGGTCTCCACTATGGTTCAGGGCCCAGCAGCGAGTGTCGGCAGCGGTACCCTGACAAGTGCTGACGATGATATAGGCAAAACCATCCCATGCGGCGGAGAGGTCGGTTGGCGATGGCCTGGCAGGGCAATCCGGATGGCTGTGATAGATACCGACGATTTCGCGCCCGCTGCCGGCCAGCTCACGATCAACCGCCTGATAGGTCTGTGGATCAAGCATAAAGCGGTCAGCGGCACGTTCAGTATTCATGTTTTTCACCTCACGTGCCTCATCAATCTCCCAGCCGTTTGCATCCAGCCCGCCCAGCAACAGGCCGCAGGCCTCCAGCGGGTAGTGGCGCGCGGCGGATTCATGCATATGCTGTAAGGCAGCCGAGCTGATACGGCAGCGCTCTGTCACAGGCGCATTGTCCAGCACATCCTTGTAGTCCTGAGAACGGAATCTTTCCGGCTCGGGTATGAGCGTTTCCTGCATTTTCTCTCCGCTTTATCTTTATCCAAGGCAACACTAGCGTTCGCAAACTGCTTGCCAAGCATGGCGAGTGCGCCATGCAAGAGGATGGGCGTGGCTCGGTAATGCAGGAAAGCGGCCTGTGAGCTAAATTTCCCAGGAAGGGGAGGTGCATGCCAGTCCCGTGCGCCACAGGAATTGTATGTATTCAGGCATTGAGAGGGGATTATGCACAGTATGGCCCCTCTCAATGCTTTGTTGGCTGATTCATCTCCGCCTTTCAGTACCGCCGATTTTGGCCCCGAAAAGCCTTACCGGGTAAACAGCAAGCTGAAGGAGACTGGCACTGCAGTGCTGATAGACGGCAATTTCGCCACTTTGCGCAAGGCATTCACGCCATCGGCAAGGTTGAAATCCCCGGCATTCAGGATGAATGGGGATGTCGATGCAACCAGGATACGGTTGTCATTCAATTTGATAATCTGAACTCCGACCTCCATGCGTTTTGTAACTCCGTGCAAGTTGACCTCCAAGTCTATCCTGGAGCGGCGAATGTCGCCGACCTTCATCCGTGTCAGTTCGTCTTTCTTTATTTCAGAAGAAATGGATGCGGTGGAAAAATGGGCAACATCAAACAGCAGGGTTTTCATCCGTTCGTTCCGAATGGGTATATTCGTTTCCACGCTACTCAGGTCGATGATCACAGTTGCCATGTCATCCTTAATGGTCCCCGATATTTTCTTGAACGAATGAACCTCTCCCACGGCCGATTTCTTGACGGATATAATATTCACCGATGAATCGTCATTGCTTAAATTCCATTGTGCATAGGCGCTGAAGGGCGCCAGCATGAGCAGAGTCAGTACAAATAATTTTTTCATGAATCGATATCTCCTGTCGTCTTTGTTCATCGTGCCACCGGGCCCAATGATGGAGGCCTTCTTGCATCGCGGATAGTCAAAGGGTAGCGACTGTTTGTACAAAAAACGAGGCATGCTGTTCATATGCGTCTTTTTTGCGTTGTTTCCTGAAAAAGGTGGTCAGGGCCTGTTAACTCTGATTGCTGTGTTGGGGCAACAGACCGCAGGGACGAGTTTTTCCTGTTCTGCTGCCTTAATGCTCGTTTGCATGCAACAAGCATGCGACGCTCGCAAAGCCTTGCAGGGTTGAAAAAACAACCGTATTGCCGCCATAGAAATTAGAGTTAACAGACCCTAGCTTAAGGCCATGCTGTTGCGCCTGATTCTTTATCGCCTGTTGCAGGCCATTCCGACCCTGCTCGGCGTGGCTACGCTGGTCTTTCTGATGCTCCACCTGGTCCCCGGCGATCCGGTGGATGCGCTGCTCGGCGAAATGGCGCTGCCGGCAGATCGGGAGGCCTTACGCCATGCCCTGCATCTGGATGCACCGTTGTGGACACAGTACCTGCAATTCATGGCAGGACTTGCCTCGGGCGACTGGGGGCAGAGTCTGATTGATCAGCGCCCGGTTCTATCCCTGATCGCCGAGCGACTTCCCGCTACAGTGCGGCTTGCCGGGGCCAGCCTGTTGCTGGCTGTGTTGCTCGCCTTTCCGCTGGGCTTCTGGGCGGCTCGTCATGCCGGAAAGAGGCAGGACATGACGGCGATGGGCTTCTCCCTGCTTGGCGTATCGATTCCAAATTTCTGGCTTGGGCCAATGTTGATGCTGCTTTTTTCGGTCATGCTCGGATGGCTGCCCGTCTCGGGCATGGACCAGCCGGGCAGCATCATCCTTCCGGCCATCACCCTGGGTACGGCACTGGCTGCTGTGTTGTCGCGCATGGCCCGCTCCAGTTGGCTTGAGGCCATGAGCAGCGATGCGATTCGCACGGCGCGCGCTATGGGTGTTGGCGACACCATGTTGTGGTGGCGGCATGCAGGCCGAATGGCGGCGATTCCCGTGCTCACCATGTTTGCGTTGCAACTGGGGGCGGTGCTGGGTGGCGCGGTGATTACCGAAACGGTGTTCGACTGGCCGGGCCTTGGTCTGCTGACCATCGAGGCCATTCAGCAGCGTAATTATCCGCTGGTGCAGGGCTGCGTGCTATTGATTGCCTCCTTTTATGTGCTGGCCAATCTGACAGCGGATGTGCTGGCTATGATGCTGGACCCGCGGCAGCGGCGCGCATGAGGCAGATGCTCAAGCGTCCGGCGGTGAAACTGGCCGTGCTTTGCCTGTTGCTTCCCATTGTCGTGCTGCTGGCCGCCATGTTGCACGGGGCCGACGGGCATGCTGTGGATCTTGATGCCGTACTGGCCGGTGTGAGTCTTGCGCATCCTCTGGGTTGCGATGCTCTGGGACGTGATGTACTGGCCCGGCTGGCCGAAGGCTTGACCCTGTCGCTGGGCGTCGGGCTGGTGGTTGTAGGTATCGGTGCTTTTCTGGGTATCGGCATCGGGATTACAGCCGGTTGGTTCGGTGGGCGTATTGACAGTCTTTTGATGCGTCTGGCCGATATTGTACTCTCCTTTCCCGGCATCCTGCTGGCCATCGCGCTGGCTGCCATGCTTGGTCCCGGTGTGGATAAACTGGTACTGGCGCTGGTTGCGGTCGGCTGGGTCGGGTTTGCCCGCTTGTCACGCGCGCAGGTGTTGTCCCTGAAAGCCACGCCGTTTGTCGATGCTGCCGTCGCCTGCGGTTCGGGCACGGTGTATATCGGTATACGCCACCTTTTGCCGAATATCGCTGCCCCCCTACTGGTGGAAGCCAGCTTCGGCCTGGCTGCAGTGATTATCGGTGAGGCGGGGCTGTCCTTTCTGGGTATCGGCGTGCAGCCGCCGGATGCATCGCTGGGCACGATGATCCGCGAGGGCACCAGTTTAATGCTCGTTTCGCCCTTGCTGGTTGTGTGGCCGGGGGTGGTGCTGTTTATGCTGGTGATGGCCGTCAATCTGCTTGGCGACGCACTGCGTGATCGGTTGGATGTGCGAGGGGATGTGAGTGGAGCAGGACATGCATAGGCATCTACTGATAGGTCTTGAAGGTCTCAGCTTAAACGCATGGGAAAAGCAGATGCTGCGTGCAACGCCGCCGCTTGGTGTGATTCTTTTTACGCGCAATACCGCATCGCCGGAACAGGTCAGGGCATTGCTTGATGATGTGCGGCAACTAACAGGTGAAGCAAGCTGGGCGGCGATTGATGAGGAAGGGGGACGGGTGAATCGTATGCCCTGGGCGCCATTTCATTCGAGACGACCGGCCTGCGATTACGGGCGGATGATGGCGGATGACATATCCGCAGCATTCCAGGCAGTCTACGAGGACAACCTGTGTGTAGGCGAGGCTCTGAAGGACTTGGGCTTTACGCACAATTGCGCCCCTGTGCTGGATCTGTTTCATCCAGAAGGACACGGTGTTATCGGCGAGCGGGCCTATGGCAGCGATATGGCCACCGTGGCGCATCTGGCGACGGCCTGCTGGCAGGGCTTGAGGGATGCCGGTATATCGGCAGTGGGTAAGCATTTCCCCGGCCATGGGCGTGCCAATGCCGATTCGCATATTGCTGTCCCGCAAGTTCATGTGCCGCTGGATACGCTGCTTGGCGAGGCTCAAAGCTTTGCCCGCTTGATCGAGGCCGGGATGGAACATGTGATGACCGCGCATGTCGTCTACTCGCAAGTGGATGACAAGGTGGCCACGCTGTCGCCATTCTGGCTTGGTGAAGTACTTCGAACGCGCTTTGGTTTTTCGGGTCGTATCTGGAGTGATGATCTGAGTATGAAGGGCGCAGGAGACGATGTGCCTGCGGCAGCAAAGGCCGCGCTGCTTGCCGGTTGCGATGTGCTGCTGGTCTGTGAGCCTGCAGGCGTGCGCGGAATGTATGATGCATTGTCGGTGGGCGTGTTAGGATCGGGCGCATGATACTGGATCGCTATGTCCTGCGCCTCTGGTTTGCACCGTTTGCCGCCGGCCTGATTCTGGTCACCGGCGTGCTGCTTTTCGGCCGGGCGCTCAAGTTGCTTGCCTTGATTACCGACAGCGGGGCGCCTTGGGGTCTGCTTGCCGAACTGATGCTATTCGTTTTGCCCTACTTCATCCTGTTGACCGTACCCATTGCCTTTTTTCTGTCGATGCAGAATCTGATTGCCGGTTTGCAGCAGGGTAGTGAAATTGATGTCATGCGCTCATCAGGCATGTCCTATGCTCGTATCTGCCGTTCGGTGATCGGTATGGCGGTGATTCTGTATATCGGCCTTTTTTACATTTCCATGTATGTGCTGCCGCAGGGGCAGCTGGCTTTCAATAATGTGTTGCGTGAAATTTACAGCCTTAAGGGCTCACCCGAATTCACCCCGCAGCGATTCTCGCGCGAGGTCGAGGACATCACGTTTTATGTGGATGGCAAGGATGCTGATGGGCGTTACCACGGTGTCATGCTTGAGGATGGCCGTCCGGGAGGCCCGGTGTTTTATGTCGCTGAGAGTGCGGAGCTTATCTCCACCAGCGGTGGTTTGCGCATGCATATGCACAAGGGTACGAGGCTTGAGGGAGAGGCCGATAACCAGCGCATGCTGGCTTTCACCAATTACGATGTGGATATTCCCATCGGGGAAATGGGCGCGGTGAAATATTCCAGTTCATCCGACCATGTGATCATGATGACTCCGTCCCAGTTGTGGCAGGAAGTACAGAAAGATCATGATCCGGAGGCCATCGCCGAATGGCAGCGGCGCTTTATTCTTCCGACCACCATTCTGGTTCTGTGTGCCTTTGCACTGCCTCTGTCGCTCGCTCCAAAACGATCGGGCCGGACGGGTTCATTCCTGCTTGGCGTCGGCCTGCTTATCTTTTTGTACAATGTGCAGCTCGTGCTGCACAGGGAGGTGAGCATGGGCTCGGCTTCGGGCTGGGCTATGTGGGCCGGGCAGATTGCCTTTCTCGCGCTTGGACTTTTCCTTTGGCTCCGTGCAGAGCAGGGAAGGCTACCAATGTGGCTGGTGCAGGGTGGAGAGGTGTTTTACATCATGCATCAGCGTCTGCTGCACTGGGTGGCACATCGCTTGGGCAAGAGTTAAGCAGACGGCTCAGACTTATCATGTTGGGCGGCCAGACCTGCCCCAAGCAGCAGCACAGTGAAAATTCCCGGGAAATGTTGTTCGAAACTTGGTTCGGTCAGGCCCTGAACGAACAAAGCGATGCCGGTCAGGGCAATCAGTCCGGAAGCAGGCCCAGAGCTCAGGTTTGAATGCCAATCAGAACGCCAGCCTTCCCGTATCCACACCACAAAAAGCGCCACGAGAAGCAGTACGCCTATCGGACCCCAGCGGCTTAGAGCTTGAAACAGCATATTATGCGGATGTGTCGGCGAAGGTCCGCCATAAAACAAATCAGGGTGCTGTTCTTTGACGGCATCGGCAGCGATAGCAAAGCCGCCGGTACCAACGCCCATTGGCATATGCTCCCACCAACCTAAAGAGGCGGCGTACCAGAGCGAAAAGCGTGCTTCGGGGTAACTGCCCGCGGTATCTTTAAAGTTACCTTTTTCCAACGCCTGAATGCTGTGCCATGAATCGAGAATTCTTTCCTTTCCCGGTCCGAGGCTCAATGTCGTCGCCATGATGAGGACGGTGAACAATGCTACAGCCAACTTCTGGTATGGCCTTATGGGCACGAGCTTCCACAGCATGACCAGCAATAATGCGGCAACCACGAGATAGCCACCTCTGCCGTTGGTAAGGAAAACCATGCCGACTGCCCACAGTGCGAGCAGGCGGGTAGCCCAGCGCTGCCAGCTGTTCAGAAACATACTCCAGTGCAGCAGCAATGCAGCCCAGAGGCCATAGACCAGACCAAAGCTGGTGTGTCCGATAAATCCGGCGGGGTCTGAGGCCGTTGACCCGGGCTTGTCAATCAATGTGACTAACCCGTAAAACTGTGCCAGACAGAAAAGCAGATGAAGACTGAGGCCCACACTTATAACCAGAAAGAACAGCTTGCGCCGCTCGGGGCTGCGCAGAATCTGCAAGACCAGTGGAGTCAGCAGCCAGAACCATTGCCGACCGATGATCTGGATCCCTCTGTCCACATCCAGGCTCCACAGCAGGCCGATGGGCAAAAGCGCAAGATAGGCTATCCAGGCGATGGTCAGTGCGCGATGGTGTTGCCAGACATGACGAAGTCCCATGATATATTCACCGCTGAGCAGGCCGGCAATCAGGCTGCCACCAAGTGCGATATTGCAGGCGGCCACAGAGAAGGGGAAGGTCAGTGCTGCGAAGCACAGCAGTACGAAACCGCCTTGGGCGATATATTTATCCATGGAAAGGCGCTGCGTCATGATTGAATTGTTTCCTTGCTGATATCCGGGTTGCCTTCAGGTTGGTGAATACGCTTTTCAACCTCATGCCATACCCAATCGGCTTGCATCTCTTTCAGGCATAGGCTGACGCTGTCCTGACGTCTGTCGCAGCCCTCCAACTGGCAGGGGACGCAATCCTGCCGCCCCTGCAGCAGCGAAATATTCCCCTGCCGCTGGATACCCTCCGGGGAGGAGGTCAGCCACGGCGATGCCCCGGCAAAACCATTGGGCCATGGGCCCCAGATGCGAGGGTCCGTAGGGCCAAAGAGGGCGACCACATGGGCCCCTGCCGCTGCGGCCAGATGGGTGTTGGCTGTATCCATTCCGATATAGGCCGCGGCATATTTCGACAAGCAGGCAAGCTGCCGCCAGTTGAATGTGCCCGCTGCAATATGCACATCGGATGGCGGGAAATCTGCAGCAATTTCTTCTGCTTTATCGAGTTCAGCCGGAGAGCCGGTCAGCACGACTTTTAAGTCGCGATCCAGGGCCGCCTGAATCAGTTGCTGCCAGGCAGCCTTGCGCCACCATTTATAGGGCCAGCGGGCAAACGGGTGTATATGCAGGAAGGGGGTGTTCTCGGCCCATGGCAAGGAAGCGAACACCTGCCGCACATCTTCTTCGCTCCACTGAATCTGCACATCGCGGCAGGCAGGCAGATGGCTAGCTTCGGCGAGATTGCATGCCAGGGCGACCATGTGCACGCCTGGCGTATAATCAGCCCAGACTCTGGAGACACGTCGTTTCCATGCGTCCTGAGGGCGATTGGCGGGGATCATGGCATGTACAGTGCGGGAAGCGGCAAGGGATAACAGCATGGAGCGATCATTGGATGGCAGGGCAAAAGCCAGATCGTATTTGCGCCAGAGTCTCCGGCCTGTATCAAGCTGCTGCCGTAACGGTGTGGTCGGTCCCGTGACAAACACCTGATCGGCGCAGGTTTGCTGCTCAAGAATGGTCTCGGTTCCGGGCGCAACAACCCAATCCACGTGATAGCCGGCCCTGCACAGCGACTCGGCCAGCGGTGTAGCCAGCAGGACGTCGCCGAGATAGCGGCAGACCACCATCAGGGCGCGAATGTCACAGCCTCCAGTAATAAATCAGGGCGAAAAGGAGGATGCCGGGAATGAAGGCCGCGGCATTCCTGTGTTCACGGTGCTGAATGACAAGGGCCCATGAAAAAGAGCCGCGCTGATGCGGTGCAGGCGTCAGGCGCGGGAAAAACAAAGGTACTTCAGAGGACCAGCGCTGGTAATCCTCACCGAACAGTTTGACCATGTGAGCAGCTTCATCGCGGATGACCGGGCGATAAATCATGGCAAAGGCCAGCAGGCCGAGCAGTCCCACCCAGATAACGCCCGACATGACACAGAATCCCAGAAGCAGCAGCAGGTTGGCAACGTAAAGCGGATTGCGCGTATGCGCATACGGACCGGCAGTGGCCAATTCAGCATTTTTATCGATATGACCGCTCGACCAGATGCGGCCGGCCTCGCCGAGCAGGACGAGAGCGCCGCCAAAAACAAGCAGGGCGGGCGTCGGTCTTGCCATGACGATAAGCAGAACAGCCACGGGAGCCGTGGCGACGATACGGTGGCTGGAAAACCACGCTTCAAGCTTGGGATACAAACCGGTCGACATGCTCAGGGTCCTTTTGAAACTGCCTGATCCCAGCCTTTTTGCTGTTCGACCAGTTTGGCATAGCGGTAAAAGGTGCCTTCGAAGTTTCCTAAGGCAAGGACAAATCCTGCCCACCCGTCCAGAAAGCCCAGTTTCAGAATATAGATTCGCGTAAAGGCGCCCAGGGCATGCAAGAGCGCCAGCATCATGCTCGCCCGTCTATTGTTACGCGCCAGTTTTTTTGCCCCCAGCGTGGAATAACGATTCGATTTGGCAACAACCTGGGCGAGGTTCTTGAAAGGTATCTGCCAGATAGCTTGTTTGAGATACCCTGTATCACCCTTGATTTCATAGCCTTCATGAACCTCATCCAGATCAGCGTAGACCACGGCACCTTTGCGGAACAGTTGTGGTTGACGGTAATCAGGATACCAACCGGAGTGTTTGATCCAGCGGCCCATAAAATAATTGCGTCTTGGCATATAATAGGCATCCGCCGCATCCGTCTGGCTGACGATGCCGAGCATCTCATCCCGGGCTTCAGGGGTGCACCGTTCATCGGCATCAAGGCTGAAGATCCACTCATGTGTGCACGCGGCTACGGCATCGTTGCGCAGCTTGCCGAATCCTTCAAAGGGTGTTGGAACGACTCTGGCGCCAAGCTCTTGGGCTATCTCCACTGTTTTGTCCGTGCTGAATGAATCCGCGACGATAACCTCATCTGCCCAGGAAACGCTTTCAATGGCTGCCCGAATTTTATCTTCTTCGTTGAAAGTGAGTATATAGACCGAGATAGCGTTCATAATTCTTCAATGCCCTTGATGGCACGGATGCGTTTTTGCTTGAGACATTGGCGAAGCATATCATCATTTTCGTCCAGACGACGACGGGATTCTTCTTTGTGCCACAGGTGCAGTACCGGCGAGCCGCGCATATCGCGGCGGCGAATGCCCGCATGCAGCAATCTTGCAGCAAGATCGGAATCCTCCCGGCCCCAGCCTTCAAAGCTTTCATCAAAACCGTTGACTGTCAGAAGGTCGGCACGCCAGCAGGCAAAGTGGCAGCCCCGGATACCTTCCAGACGTGTGTGTGGACTGGAGAGATAAACCGGAAGAAGAAGGGGGAGAAGACGGTTGATGCCACCCTGCATGCGCCACTTAAGCAGGTTACTAAAGCCAGGAGACACTGCGCTGCTTGACGCCTGTTGCAGCCTGGTACTAAGCGCTTGCGAGATCAGAATACGGCTGCCACTGACAAAACATCCGTTTGTGGCGAGCCTGCGATGTGCTGCAATCAGTCCGGGTAGCGGAATACAATCCCCGTCGGTTAGCAGAATATAATCTTCGCTGGTCTGGGCGATAACCCGGTTATGAATGCGCGCTTTGCGGAAGCCGTCGTCTTCATGGTGGACATGATGTAAAGCCATGGCCGGATTTTGCTGTCTGAATGCTTCGATGACATGTTGTGTGGCTGAGCCTGAGCCGTCATCGGCTATATAGATGCTGAAATCGAGGTCGGTTTGCCGGGCATATCCGTCCAGGACAAGGCGCAGCATCTGCGGGGCGTTGTAGGTTGAAATCACAACGGCAAGACTCGTACTCACGGAATCGGGCCACCTGAATATTCGCTTAAAATAGTCACAATACGGCCGAATTTTATTTTTGCCGTCATCTTCAGAGGGATGTGTCGTGCATCGTCAGTCAGCCACAGCTTGATGGTCCCCTTGCTGGAAAAGATGCCTTCGGTTTTCAGACGCGGGATGATGACCAGCGTGTCGACGGGCTTGCCCCAGGGCGCCAACAGTTTTTCCCGTTTGATCACATCCACCTCGACCTCGTACTCCTTGCGCGAGTCGAAGATGGGAATGTGAATCTTCATGCCGGGCTTCAAATCCATCTTGCGGACACGGAAAAAGGCATCGATGGCATTGAGATGGCCGGCTGTAACATCATAGCTGTCAGTCTTGTTGTTCTGCGTATGGGTTACCTTTGCATTCCGCCACAGGAAGCGCACATCCTTGGTGGAATGATACGTCCCTTCATTTTGCTCGACATCGAAGCGTGTGCTTTGCAATTTTCCGTTCACACACTCCCCTTCGGAGATGATGGTGTCGCGTACCTTTTTGAACATATCAAGAAACTCGTTGCTGTTGGCATATGAGACCACGCGGTAGCCGCCTTCAGTCGATTCAACTCGCATATCGGCGGTGCCGGCATTGATGAATTCCCAGCCGACGTTGAACAACATCCGCTCGCCGGCAAACGGCATGCAATGCTCTGCTGTTGCAGCCTTGGCTGGCGTGCAGGCCAGGCACAGCAGGATCAGAAGTGTGGAGCGCCACATCTTATGTGTTGGGGGAGAGTTCATGGATGGCCGACATGATATCGTTTGCCTGAATCATATCCATGCAGATGAATTGATTGCATTCGCGTTTGAAGCAAGGGCCGCAGTGCGGATTGGATTCGATATGCCTGTGTTCCTCTCCCAAAGGGCCGGAGCGCCATGCGGCCGATGGACCCCAGAAGCTGACAGTAGGTGTGCCCAGAGCGGCGGCAAGATGCACCACGCCCGTATCGGGGCCGATCACAGCCAGGGATTTGGCGAGGACTCCACACAGCGCATCCATGCTAAGGCGGTGTTCAGGCAAAAGCGCCGCCGGCACCTTATCCTTAACCTCGCCGGCTAGAATCTTTTCAGGCTCGTTGCCCCAGCCGAGGATGGGGATAATGTCGTTGCCGGAAAGTTCCTCAGCGAGATGCTGCCATGTTTTCACTGGCAGTTGTTTGGTTGCCCAGCCTCCGCCCATGTGTAGCCAGACGATGCGTTTGCCACTGATCTTCCAGTGCTCAAGTAGCGCTTCTCCAGTTTGCCGCATGCCGATGTCAAGGTCGGCCTGCGGCGGGCTGTAGGCGATGGCTGCGTCGTTGTTGCCAAAGGGGGCCGCAGCCACTCGTCGATACTGCTGCACGACATGACGCTCATCGGCGTGAAACGGTACGGGGTTCAGTAGCAGGCGCGAGAACTTTTCACGCAGATGGCGCACGTCCATGCCATAAACCGGCGAGCCGGAAAGGCTGGCCATAATGGCTGATTTGCTCAGTCCCTGTAAATCCAGCACGGCATCAAAATGATGTTGCCTGAGGGTGCGGACTGTTTGCCATGCGCTTTGCAGGGGATGTTTACCGCGCAGATCAACCTGATGTACAACCACTTGCGCTGGAAACACCTGAGTGACAAAGGCGTAGCGGGAATCCACCAGCCAGTGCACCTCTTCTACCTCGGGACGTTCAAGCAGGTCATGCAGGGCAGGCAAAGCATGAATGATATCGCCGAAGGCAGAAAGCTTAACAAGCAGAATCTTCATGCTTGTCCGCCAGGAAAGGCTGCGGCCACCTCTTCGGGAGTAACGTTGAGCATGCATGGCTGGCCTGCCACATGGCACTCGCGCTTCAGGCAGGGGCTACAGGCCGCCGGATGATAGAGCAGGTGGACATTCGCCCCGGACGGGGCTGTGCGTGCCGGATCGGTGGCACCGAAAACAGTGACAACGGGTTTATCCATACCGGCTGCGACATGCATCAGGCCGGAATCGTTGCACAGCAGGCCGTTTGATGCTGCCAGCACTTGCAGGCATTCTGCCAGCGTGGTGGCACCGGCGCTGTTATAACTCGGTCCTGAACAAGGCTTGAGGACCTGGGCGGCGATATCTCTTTCAGCCGGGGTTCCCAGCGCAAGCATATGGAAGCCGCGTGCGGAAAGTAGTTGTGCCACCTTGGCCCAGCGCTCGGCCGGATAGCGTTTGGCACTGCCGAATTGTGCTCCGGGCGCAATGCACAGCGTATGTGCAGGATTCAGGCCGTAGCCCTGAATAAGGCTTTCCCCCCTGCTGGCAACCTTGTCAGGAAAGACCAGCTGCACCTCAGAGCTTGTCAGACTGATGCCCATTTGCGTGGCCAGATCGTTGTAATAATCGCGGTGATGGCCGGTTTGCATATCAATGCGCGGGGTGAGTGCATCGGTCAGCAATAAACTCCGCCATTGGCCGCGATAGCCGATGCGTCGCTTGCAGCCGCTTCGTACGGCTCGCACTGCTGCCCGGAAGCTGTTGGGAAAGAGGATGCAGGTATCGCCAGCCTTTGTTCCGTCCGGAATATATTGAGCGCCTGGAAGGTTGAGCCATGGGAGGATGTCGGCTAGCCAAGGCTGACCGGTAAGCGAAACTTTATCTGCCTTCACGCCCATGGCGAAGGCGCGCATGGCAGGTTGGGCCATGATCGCATCACCCAGCCAGTTGGGGGCATGGATGACCAGATGTTTGCAGTGCAAGGTCACGCTTTATCGTTCCCCGACTTGTTTGTGGAAAGGGTTTTTTCTTTTGCTGCTTTGGGCCTGCAGATGAAAGCATACTCGCTGTTCATGTGGCGGGAATCCGCGTGTGATGATTCATCCAGCTTGATTTCTTCAGCAATATCGAAATGTCGTGACAGCGTGCGTGTAAGAGCCTGCAGGGAGTAAGAATAAGGATGGGCTTCATCGCGCAGCGGGCTGAAAAAGCGCTCGCAGAAATAGCGCAGGCGGGCAATCGGCTCCGGAAATACCGTCATGCCGATAAGCAATGTTCCGGAGGGTTTGAGCAGGCGCTCGATCTCGTTGAGTACCAGTTCGGGATTCAGTACATGATCGAGTCCGTTGATGCAGGAAATGATATCGAAACTATGGTCTGTTTCCGGTATTTTTTCCGCAGCGATAGCCAGAAACTTTCCCTTGGGAAGCTTGCCCGGGTACATGCGACGATATTTATCGAACATCGGGTCCAGATATGTTTTCTCACCACCCTCAAGGAGGCGTGCAGTACATACCGGGCCACTGCATAGCTCCAGTATGCGTGTGTGTTCTTCAATGACAGGGCAGAGCCGTTGCAGGATCGGCAGGTAAGACTGTTCCTGCCGGATCTGTTCATTGGCCAGCACATTCTCTTCCTGCCAGTACTCGCTGATATGCTTCTGTGAAATAAGCCAGCGCGCTTTGCTGACAGCTTTATGGCGTGCCATAAACCACCTCGCTGATCTCTTTTTCACGCTCTTCCAGCAGTTTCCATCGCTGGTGACTCCACAGCCACATCTCCGGCCGAAGATGGATGATGGGTTCGAAGCTCTTGCCGATGTCCCGGGTCAGGCGATAGGTATAGTCCTCTGTAACCGTGCATTCGGCAGGTGTTTCAATGCGCCAAAGCTTCAGGCGGAAATCAAAGCCCCTTCCCACACGTTCCAGAGCTACCCCCAGAATGGGAACGTCATATTTACGCACCATGACAGCTGGCAGGGTCAGGGCGCTGGCCATATGCCCCAGGAATGGCACGGGGATGCCATCGCCGATATGCTGGTCAATCATCAACCCGATGGCTTTTTTTTCTTTCAATGCACGCATCACCCAGCGCAGGGGCTCCTGACGCGCATGCAGTCGTGCTCCGAAACGCCCTCGACATAGCTTGAGGTAGTCATCCACGAGTTGCTGGCGCACTGGGCGATAGAAGAATTCGATGTCATAGCCCAACAGGGAGAACATCAGCGCACCAAACTCCCAGTTGCCGTGGTGACTGGCAGCGAGAAATATCCCCTTATTGCCGGCAAGGGCGGTGCGCAGCGCATCCTCGCCCTCGACTGTCACACGTGAAGCAAGAAATTCTTTGCTGCGCAGAAACACATGCGGTAGTTCCAGCATCGATCGACCGAGCTCGGCAAAGGATTCGCGGGCGATTCTTGTCCGCCAGCTGCGCGGCTGTTGTGGGTAAATGCGCGTTATATTACGTATGGAAATCGAGCGGTGGCGCTTGTCGAGGTAGAAAGCCAGCCTGCCCAGTCCTGCGCCCATGCCACCGGCAAGGCGCACTGGAATCAGATTAACTATCTGGAAAATGCCACGCAGCAGCGCGACCTTCAGGGTGTTCATCAATCGGCCAGGGACTTGGCCTCGTCAATCAACATGATCGGGATGTCGTCACGGATCGGGTATTCAAGATTGCAGGCAGCGCAGATCAGGCCATTCTTGGCCTTGTTATAGCTTACTTTGCCCTTGCATTTGGGGCAGGCAAGAATATTCATCAGTTCTTTATCCAGCATGCTTTGCTCCACGGTGGGGGCGACATTCGCCCCGTTATGTTTTCCGGTGGCTAAGCATGGTCTTGATGATGGCCTCGGGCAAGCCTTCTTCCCCCTTGCCGCTAATTGGAAGGACCGATAGTGGCTTATCCTTCGGCCATAGGGGCAAAAGTTTGACGGCATCCTTTTCCGTCGTCAGGACAGGCAGACCGGATGTCAGGATACGGCTTATATCTGCTGTGCTGTAGCGATGATGGTCGGCAAAGCGCATGCTCTCTTTGATATTCGCACACTTTGATGCAGCAGAGAAAAAACGCTCCGCACGGGCAATGCCGGCAAGGGCCAGACAAGGGCTTGCTGCAGGGATTTCTCCTCCGCAGAGCGGTCGAATGGCCTGAGCCTCGGCTTGCCATGTCCATTCGCGCTGCACACTCACAGGCAGGCCGATATCATCGCCTGTACGCACCACCAGATCGGCACGACCAAGGGCATCAAGCGTCTCGCGCAGGGGGCCTGCAGGCAGAAGGAAACCGTTGCCGATGCCCTCAGTCGGAATCAGCGCGATATCGCAGCTGCGTCTTATTTGCAGATACTGGAAGCCATCGTCGAGAACGATCACGTTGCCGAGGGTTGCAGCTAGGCGCGCGCCCTCAACGCGGTCGCGGCCGGCAATAACGGGTGCATTACAGCGCAGGGCCAGCAGCAGTGCCTCGTCGCCAACCTCGGAAGCAGCATCATTGGGTAGCACATGTTTCGGCTGTTTGAGTTTGCCGCCGTCGCCGCGACACAGCACCACAGGTCTATAACCGCGTTGTATAAGCTCGCCACACAGCCAGATGACAAACGGGGTTTTGCCGCTGCCACCGACGGTGACATCGCCCACCGAGATCATCGGCAGGGGAGGACTCATCGCGCCCGCGGCCCGCCTTGCCAGATTTGTCCGGTTG
>CAZQTO010000006.1:0-38255 GCA_964596375.1 uncultured Zetaproteobacteria bacterium
GGATTTCGGCGGTGGTGCAAGGCTTGGCGAGGGCGATGCTTTTGTGCTCGAAGGCGACGAATACGACACGGCCTTTTTCGACAAGCGCAGCAAGTTTCTGCATTACCATGCCCGCACGCTTATTCTGAATAATCTGGAATACGATCACGCTGACATCTTCCCGAATCTGGAAACCATTAAGCTGCAGTTCCACCATCTGCTGCGCACCGTGCCGGCAGAAGGGTTAATTGTGGTCAATGCCGATGACGAAAACCTGGCCGATGTGCTGTCGCGCGGCTGCTGGACGCCTTGCACCTCCTTCGCCCGCTTGGGCCATGCTTCCGCAGACTGGCACTGGGAGGCATTGAAGAATGATGGCACCGCCTTCCGGCTATATCGGAATGGTAAACCCGTACTGGAAACCGAATGGGGCATGATCGGCGTGCATAATGTTGCCAATGCGTGTGCGGTGGCTGCAGCAGCAGTCTGTGGTCTGGGCGTTTCTCTGGCACAGATCAGCGAGGCTTTTACATCATTCTCCGGCGTGCGCCGGCGCATGACCCTCACAGGTACAGTTTGCGGTATCCGCATCTTCGATGATTTTGCCCATCATCCCACAGCCATCACTGGCATCGTGTCCGCTGCCAAAGCCGCGATGAAGTCTGATGGCAAGCTGTGGGTGGTTGTCGAGCCGCGCTCCAATACCATGCGCAGCCGAATCCATGAAAAGCGCCTGCCTTTTTGTTTTGATGCTGCCGATGGTGTTATTTTTTCACAGCCATCGAGCCGCAATCTGGCCCCCGATGAAGTGCTGGATGTGCAGGGGGTTTGTGCAGCTATTGGGCCGCATGCACAGATGTTGCCCGATGCGGCGGCTATTATCGATTATCTCGCCGGGCACGCGGTGACGGGTGACGATATCCTGATTCTCTCCAACGGCGGTTTTGACGGTATCCATAAGCGCTTACTTGAGAAGCTGGTTCAAACCACCTGAGCATGAGCGGGGCGGTGATGTAGCTGCTGTTTGCCATTGATGCGCTTGTTCTGCTCTCCGGCCAGCAAGCTTACCTTATATGTCCTTCCTCAACGTCTTATGAAGCCAGAAGTAGCCACAAAGGGCTGAGAGCGTGGATGCGACAATAATGCCTAAACGTTCATCGAAGAGAAGGTTATCTCCACTGCTTTCGAAGGCGAGCGAGCCGATAAATAAACTCATCGTAAAACCGATACCACAGAGCAGGGAAACGCCATAAATCAGAGACCAGTTCACATTGCTTGGCAGTTTGGCCAGGCCCATTTTTACCGCCAGCCAGGCAAAGGTGAATACACCAAACTGTTTGCCAATAAATAAGCCGAGCGCGATACCGATGGTTACCGGGTGTAATATCTCTTCGATACCCATCCCGCTTACATTCAAGCCTGAGTTGGAGAAGGCGAAGATAGGAAGGATTGCAAAGGCGACAAGGCCGTGTAAATCGTTCTCCAAATCCCTGAGTGGTGAGCGTCCACTCTTCGGTTCACAGGCCAGAGGAATAAACATCGCCAGAAGTACGCCGGCAAGCGTGGCATGCACGCCTGATTTCAGCACAGCCACCCACATCACCAGGCCAAAAAACATATATGGCGTCAGCCTGTAGACATTCATCCTGTTGAGTAGCGCCAGCGCCGCGATGCAAACTGCACCCACGATGAGGCTTGTTGTGGAGATATTGCTGGTGAAGAAAATAGCGATAATAATAATTGCACCGACATCATCGAAGATGGCCAGCGACACGAGGAAGGTCTTCAGCGCCAGAGGAACACGTTTGCCCAGCAGGGTCAGAATGGCCAGTGCAAATGCGATATCGGTAGCAGTCGGAATGGCCCATCCCTTCAGGGCAACTGGATCGTGACCATTGATAAGAATATAGATTAAGGCTGGTGCAACCATCCCGCCAAGCGCGCCGAATGCAGGAAGTGCAATCGCCTGTGCGCTGGCAAGTTCTCCTTCGAGTATCTCCCGCTTCAATTCCAGGCCAACAACGAAGAAGAAAACGGCCATCAATCCATCATTGACCCACAGCAATAGCGGCTTGGCAATCTGCATTGCCCCGATGCGAATCTCTACGGGTGTATCAAGCAGTAAATCGTAGTAATTCGAGAGCGGAGAGTTCGCCAGAACGACGGCAAGCACTGCGGCAATAATCAGAAGGATGCCGCTTGCTGATTCGAGATTTAAAAATGCTTTAATCGCTGAAACCATTGGCTCTCCAAAAACATGCAAGATTAATATTCTATTGCATTAGTTAAATCTAAGTTAAAGAGCTTGGCAAGATGTGTTCGTGAACCTGGATTGCTGGAGCCTGCCGGTCAAATGGAGGATGACACGTCCTCGCCGGGCCAAGATGCGCAGCTGCCTCTACCTGAACGCTGTTTACGCCGCTAAGCTACGCACCCATGAAATATTCCCAGTGTTTTGTTCCTACCCTGCGCGATGACCCGGCGGATGCCGAGGTTATCTCGCACAAGCTGCTGTTGCGCGCCGGTTATGTCCGGCGTGTCACCTCAGGTGTTTACGATTTTCTGCCCATGGGTCTGCGTGTGCTGCGCCGTATCGAGACGATTGTGCGCGAAGAGATGAACGCTGCCGGGGCCGAGGAATTGCTCATGCCGATGGTGCAGCCCGCCGAGCTCTGGCAGGCATCCGGACGCTGGGAAAAATACGGGCCGGAGTTACTGCGCTTCAAGGACCGCCACGACCACGAATCCTGCTTAGGCCCGACGCATGAAGAAGTGATTTGCGATCTGGTGTCGCGCGAATTGCGCTCGTACAAGCAGTTGCCGATGAATCTGTATCAGATTCAGGCCAAGTTCCGTGATGAGATACGCCCTCGCTTCGGGTTGATGCGTGGCCGCGAATTCATCATGAAAGACGCCTATTCCTTCCATGTGGATGAGGCCGATCTTGAGCGCGAATATCATGCCATGTTTGCCGCCTATCAACGCATTTTCACCCGCATGGGTTTGACCTTCCGGGCTGTGGAGGCCGACACAGGCTCCATCGGCGGTAACGATTCGCACGAATTCCATGTGCTTGCCGATTCCGGCGAGGATCTGATCGCCCACTGTGGTGCATGCGAATACGCGGCCAATGTCGAGAAGGCCGTATCCAGCCGTACGACGCCGAATGGTACCGCGGCCGAGGTGGCCGATGTATCTACACCCGGTGCCAGTAGCGTGGAGGATGTGACGGCGATGTTGAATCTCGATGCTTCGCTGCTGGTCAAAACGCTAGTGTATCGTGTCACCGGTGGCGAACTGGACGGCCAGATTGTGGCCGCCTGTGTACGCGGCGACGATCAGTTGCAGGCCATCAAGCTGGCGCATGCCATTGATGCTGACGCTGTTGAGATGGCAGACGAGGCCGGCATTGTTTCTGTTGGCGGTGTGTCCGGTTTTGTCGGGCCGCAGGGGCTGAACTGCAAGGTGCTGATGGATGAAAGCCTGCGCGACGTGCTTGGCATGCTGGCTGGTGGCAACAAGCGGGATGTACATGTCTCCGGTCTGGATGTGAGTCGCGATGTGGCAACCGCAACATTTGCCGATTTGCGCGAAACATGTGCCGGCGATACCTGCCTGAAATGTGGTGGCACGATGGCATTGTCGCGCGGTATCGAGGTCGGGCAGGTGTTCGCTCTGGGTCGCCGTTATACCGATCCGCTCAAGGTGTGTTTTCAGGGGCAGGGCGGCAAGCAGGAAACGGCAACCATGGGCTGTTACGGTATCGGCGTTTCGCGCCTGATGGCAGCGATTGTCGAGCAGTGCAACGATGACAACGGCATTGCTTGGCCGCTGAATATGGCGCCTTTCCATGTGGCCTTGATTTCAATGGGGCAGAATGATGAGGTGAAAGAGGCCTGCGCCGGACTATATGCCGAATTGAAATCTGCAGGGCTGGATGTGTTGTGGGACGAACGTAACGAGCGTCCGGGTGTGAAATTCAAGGACGCGGAACTGCTCGGTTTGCCACTGCAGCTGGTGGTTGGCGATCGGGGCCTCAAGGAAGGCGTGGTCGAGCTTGGCGCACGCGGTGCTGTACGTGAAAGCGTGCCATTGAGTCAAGCCGCGGCAAAACTCGTCGAACTGGCTGAATCCATGCGCGGAGCGGCACACTGAACGCAGACGAACTGCGCGCCCGTCTCGGAGGCATGCCTCCGAAGGCCATTCTGGCAGGCATCATGATCCTGGGATTTATAGGTACGTTGCCGTTCTGGCTGGCCGGAACGCAGGAACAGAAACAGCGCATGGCGCAGACCACGACCACCATGCAGATGATCCAGAAAACGGTTGGCAATATTGAGCTTCAACCCGAGGAAGAGGAACGACTGCGGCACGATTTGCAGGTCAAACAGGTTGAGCCGCCGAGCTTTGAAGAGACAGTGTGGTTGACGGATATGAAGCAACTTATTCTGCCCCAGGTGCCTGATGAGCATGAGGCAGAAACCATTGCCCGCTGGGTTTATATCTACAGCCAACGCTTCGATCTGTCGCCCGAGCTGGTGCTGGCGCTAATTGCGGTTGAGTCACAGTTTGATCATTTTGCGGTGAGTAATGTCGGTGCGCGTGGCTTGATGCAGGTGATGCCATTCTGGAAAAAGGAGCTCGGCAACAAAACCGACAATCTGTTTGAGATCGAAACCAATATTCGCTATGGCTGCGCCATTCTTCGTATGTACAAGGATCGCTATCATAGCCTGACACGGGCGCTGGCTGCCTACAACGGTTCGCTCGGCAGCCAGCGTTATCCGAAAAAGATTTATGCAGTGATGAAACGATTCAAAGCCAGCAACGACGATCTGTAGCTGGCATCAGGGCGAAAGCAGCCGGCTTCACAGGGCTGCAGAAGAAGGGGCGACCTCGTCGTTGTCATCCGGGAGTTGCGTGATATCTTGCGCAACCTTTGTCGTGAAGCAGCGATTGAGGAGAAACAGATGATGGAAGGGTGGCCGAGTGGTTGAAGGCACCGGTCTTGAAAACCGGCAAGGGGCAACTCTTCGTGGGTTCGAATCCCACCCCTTCCGCCAGTAAGATTGGATAAACTGATGCCAGCCCAGTTGAACTGGGCGGCAAAAAGCCGGGTTCGGCAGGTGCAAAAGAGTTTTTTCTTGTTAAACTGCCCCGCGCCTTGATTGAGGTGTTATATAAGTGAATGGAGAGATGGCTGAGTGGTCGAAAGCGGCACCCTGCTAAGGTGTTATACGGGTTACCGTATCGAGGGTTCGAATCCCTCTCTCTCCGCCAGTTTTCTGGTCGGGACTGCTGAATGATGTTGTCATTGCTCGGGAGTATCGGTCGATTTCAGAATCTGTGGCTTATTTTGTTTGTCATATCCACACCCTTGTTGCTCAATGGTTGTGGTGATGACAAAACATCACAGATTGATTGGCAATTACCGCTTGCGGCGCCCAATGATCCGCATGGGGTATCGGTCAATCAGATGCTTCCGCCGTGGGCTGAGCTTCAAACGGGAAGTGCTGAGCTTGTCCTGTTGCAAAAGGGAACAGCTCGCCTCTTTACCGTGAAGCTTGAAAGCGGACAGCAAGTGGATTTCCAGGATATGCATTTTCGCCTTCTTGGTTTGGCCGATGGCTTGCGTATGAAGTCCGGGTCTTACATTGAGGATAAAAATGTGCATAATCCCGCCGCATTCGTGGAGGTCAGCCGGGAAGGTCGGCAGATTTACCGGGGATGGTTGTATCAGGAGTTTCCCGAATTATTCGGGCCTGATATGGAAGACTGGAAACTATGGTTGCGTGGACTGGTGATTAGCCAGGATGCTACGCAACAGGATGGAGTGGTTTCCGAAACGATAACAGGCACGCGCCCGTAGCTCAGCTGGATAGAGCATCAGACTACGAATCTGAGGGTCGGGCGTTCGAATCGCTCCGGGCGCGCCAGTTAAATCAAGGGCTTACGAGAAATCGTAGGCCCTTTTTTATTATTGGGCGTGTCATGCGTCGGGTAACAAGGCAAACCGAGGTTGACCGGGGCATGGGATGCTCACTATGGTTGTTCGCTAAAGGTTCATGGACCTTGTGTCGTCCACTTGTATATCGAAGATTCTTTTAGGAGCGGACGGGGTTAAGAGGGGGCTCATGCAGCGCATGTACTCACATCATCAGAAGCCGGCGGATGCTGCAAGCATTCTGGTGGTTGATGACGACATATTGACTCGCAACTATCTTTCTCTGTTGTTGAAAAGATGGGGTTATGATGTGGTTTCGGTTCCAGATTTGCCATCTGCAAGGAAGGCGTTGGGAGAGTCGGTTTTTTCCCTGTCACTGGTTGATCTGACATTTCCCGATGATGATACATCGGGGTTCGACCTTGTGGATATGATTAGGGCGCAACAGCCGTCTTGTACGGTCATGATTATAACCTCCGATCACACTGCTGAAACTGCTGTCGAAGCGATTCGGCTGCGTGTGGACGATTATTTCCTGAAACCCATCAAAGCAAAGGAATTGCTGTCTGCAATTCAACATCATATGGATGCACCAAATCCTGCCAATCCCGAGAGGTTCGTCAGCAAATCAGCGCTTCCAGCCCTAACGCTTCGCGAGACCACAGTGTTACAAATGTTTCAGCAAGGCTATAGCTATAAGGAAACGGCGCGCATTTTGAATTGCAGTATCGGTACAGTGCAGACACATGCCAAACATATCTATCGAAAAATGGGCGTGCATTCGCGTGCCGAAGCGGCCCATGAGGGGCTGCGCCTGCATCTGATCAAGCTTTGAGATTGTTCATCCAGCACCGTTATCTTGAAAAGCGGCTCTAAAACGAGGGGATATCACTCATGTGAAGCTGGTTCATTTTGCATGGGGACATCACGAGATGATGGATAATCCGGGGTTCGCTGGTTTCCATCAAAGCTATCTTTACCTGGCCCGGATCAGAAATCGCATTGTGTATTCCATCACTTCATAAGTGCCCGGGGCTGTTCAAAATACCGCCTCTACTGGCGAATAGACCAAAGAGCACTTACAATTAGCGTCTGTATTGATTAGATAGGGGAATTTATGGCACATGAAGCAGTTTGGTTAAGACTTTTTCGCCCCAAGCTTGAGTGGGTGGAGGATGCTTGTGCACTGTGCGAGAAGAATCCGCTGTTTCAGAAAGTACCGCGTAAGTCGATTAGTTGGCTGGTGTCGCGCATGCATCCTCGCAGCTACAGTGCAGGAGAACCGATCATTGGTATGGGTAATTCGGGAGCCGGCGCTATATTGATTCTGTCCGGCGAAGTATCAGTACGAGCCAATGATGTAGAACTGGAGCGCATGCACCGGGGGGATCTGTTTGGGGAGGTGGCACTGGCGACCGATCTGCCGCGCACTGCTGAAGTGGTGGCAGTACAGGATTGCGAACTTGTTTTCTTTCTGCGTTCAGATTTGCAGGAGTGGCTGGCCATTATGCCTAAAGAGGCGGCCCGGCTTCTACAGAATCTTTCCAAGATGTTGGCCCAGCGCTTGATGGAAAAAAACAAGATGATTGCCAAGCCTGGTGATCAATGAAAAGAATGGCCATGACTGTCCTGATGCATCCGGCCTCATTGGCCGCGATGGTGTTTGCTGTCGGCCTGGGAGCAGCATTGATATTCTTCTCTGTTGCCTCGCCGATCCTGTTCACGCTTGCTTTATCGGCGATGTTTTATGCCGCACTTTCTCCTACGGTGGATAATCTGGTGCGTCGCGATATTGAGAAATCGACGGCTGTCGCTATCGTCATGGTGGTGGTTGTGCTGCTTATGTTGGCCCTGACAGCACTGCTATACCCTGCCATCAGCCACCAATTTGCAACCTTTTCGAGTCGTTCCGGAGAGTTGGACGAACGTATTCTGGGTTTGTGTATTCAAGTGGATGGCTGGGCACGGGCACATCTGGGCTCCGGTTTCGATGCCGAGAAGGTGGCTCTGAATGTGGTGCATGATCTGACTACCCGCGCCGGAGCAATGAGTAGCTCGGTTAGCTCCTATTTTAATGATGTTGCCTTCTCTCTCCTGTTGGTGCCGCTTCTCACTTTTTTCCTGTTAAGGGATTATCGCATGTTGCGTAGCGAGGCGATGCAGGCCTTGCCCAATCGATATTTTGAGCTTGGCTGGATGGTGTATAATGTGGCGACCAGCCAATTACAGAATTATGCGCGCGGCATTTTTATTCAGGCGCTTTCCATGTCTTTGATTTGCACCGTCGGGTTCTGGCTGGCCGGCATTGAATATGCACCGGTGTTGGGTTTATTGGTCGGTCTGCTTAATCTGATTCCATTCTTCGGCATTTCGCTGGCCAAGATTCCGCCAGTGATTGTTGTTCTGTTGTCAGATCAACCGGATTTCTTGTCTGTAGTGCTGGCCTTGTTGGTTGTTTTTGTGGCGCAGACAGTGGACAACTTCTATCTGATGCCGCGTGTGGTTGCCAAATCAGCGAGCCTGCACCCGCTAACCGTGATGCTGGGTGTGATGCTGGCAGGTTATTACTTCGGGTTTATCGGTTTGATATTGGCTGTTCCCGTCATTTTCTCGATGAAAGTCATTTATTGCGAGCTGCTAGGCGGCTTTCGACACTTCGGGCCACAGAAAGCCGGTATTGGTTGAGCATGATGCGGGGTTTAGCAGAAGCCTGAATGGCCTCATCTCTGGTGGATTATCCGAATGAGACGAAGGTGTTCTTCGCGCGTCGGGTCGCTATCATTCACCCATGGCAGTCTATGCAGTTGGCGATATTCAGGGATGTTTCGGAGCGCTGAAAAGCCTGCTTAGAAAAGTCCATTTCGATCCCAAGTATGATGTGTTGTGGTGTGTCGGTGATCTGGTCAATCGGGGGGCGGAGTCGCTTGAAACACTGCGTTATCTTAAATCTCTGGGGGATGCCTGCATTTGCGTTCTGGGCAACCATGACCTGAATCTTCTTGAGCTGGCCGCAGGCGGCACGCGTTACAAATCTTCCTCTCTTACCAGTATTCTGGAGGCCGCTGATCGTGACGAACTCATCGATTGGTTGCGCCAACGCCCCATGTTGCATCATGATGAAAAACTAGGCTGGGCCATGGTACATGCCGGCCTGCCTCCGGACTGGAGTCTTAAAAAGGCGAAGAAACGTGCTGTTGAGGTGCAGGAGAAGCTGCGCGGCAAGAAGTGGAAGAAATTCTGTCTGAAACTTCATAACAGCCGCTTCCCTGAACGCGAACCCCCTAAGGGTGACAAACGTAAGCACCTGTTTACGACAGCAGTGCTGACTCGAAGTCGCTATTGCACCAGCGATGGACAATTCAACTGGTCGGTGAGTTCCGGGGAATCGCGCAATCGACGCGACAAGGCCTGGTTCGATTTTCATCGCCTGGCCTGGCAGAGGGATTGCAAGGTTATATACGGGCACTGGGCGGCGAAGGGACTGGTGCTGGATCAGCCGCATGTGCTGGGGCTGGATTCAGGCTGTGTGTGGGGAGGCTCCTTAACTTTGGCGCAGTTGGGTACGCGCGGTCGTTATGCCATTGCTGCCAGCTATGAGTGCAAGGGGTGCCGCAAGCCTACCGGCAGAAGATCGAAGCCGTAGAGCTAAAGACCGGAAAATTCGGCGATGATGGGTGCGTGATCGGAAAAGCGGAACTGCCGGTCGAGTATGTCAGCCGAACTGGCCTGCGCCGCGATGCCAGCGGTGCAAACATGGTAATCGATACGCCAGCCGACATCCTTGTCGCGCGCCTGTCCGCGATTGGACCACCAACTGTATGCTTCGCTTTCAGGATTAAGATAACGGAAGACATCGACAAAGCCGCTTTCCAGCCAGCTTGATAACCATGCACGTTCTTCGGGCAGGAAACCGGAATTCTTCTGATTGCCGCGCCAGTTTTTTAGATCAATGCGCTGATGCGCGATATTTATATCACCGCAGATGATGAGCTCCCGACCTTCGCTCTTCAATCGCTGCATCAGCGGCAGGAAGCGTTCCAGAAAACCCATTTTTGCTGCCTGGCGAGTGCCGGAGCTGGACCCCGAAGGAAAGTAAACGCTTGCCACCGAAAGCTTGCCGAAGTCGGCCATAATGAATCTGCCCTCGGCATCCATATCGCGCCAGTCTGTAGCTGCATCCAGCGCACCAAGGCCGACATGCACGGCATCAGGCTTACGCCGCGTATATAGCGCAACGCCCGAATAACCGGCTTTTTCCGCGAAGTGAAAATGATGTGTATAGCCATCCGGATGTGCTTCAGGCGGGATCTGCCCTTCCTGCGCCTTGATTTCCTGAAGGCACAGCACATCCGCGTCCTGCGCAGCAAACCAGACCCAGAACCCTTTGGCTGTTGCCGAGCGAATACCATTCACATTGCTGCTGATGATTTTCAATCCGGCAAACCTTACTCGGGTTGTTGCTGATGGATTAGAGCAAGATAATCGGCTTCGCTTTTGAGTTTTTCCACATCAGGCACGAAGATGGCCATATTGCCGCTTTGCAGATGATCCAGCCAGCCGCCCAGAAATTGCCGCCAGGTCCTGTCCATCAATGCCTCGTCGAGAACGGCCTGTGGTCCGACATATGCGGCTGAAGAGGCAATCTCGCCGCGCACAGCGATGTCCAGGTTACCGATGATGCGCTCCCGACTCGAATCGAGCGCACAGAATTGTGCAACTGCATTGAGATATAGCAGCCATGGCGTACTGGGCGCTAATCCGGCAATGGTATTGAGCATTTGACTCAGTTCGGGAACAGGCGGAGCAGACAGACGATGCTGGACGGCGTGGGTGTATATACCGCGCACGAGGAAATCAAACGGGCCCGGTTTGCCACGCATCACCAGGCCAAGATCCTTGTCCCGCTGCATACGGCAACCATTCAGTTTTTCCGCATCCTCAGGCGTATCGAGTTTGGCGTCAGAATCGATCAGTGCTTCGGCATAGGTGCAGCTGCGCCAGTGCTGCATATCGCTTTGCAGCCGCCAGGCGTGCTTCCCTGATGCCTCCAGTGCATCAATACTAAAGGCTCGCTTCATCACTTCCCCTCGGGCAATCGACGATAGGCATGCACGTTACCGGATCAAGGCGCAGGCAGAGTTTCCCCTGCAGCATGAGAACCAGATCATTGCCGATCATTTTGCGGCGCCAGCCATGCAGGCAGGGATTATCCGGTAACTTTGACCAATCCGGATTGTTGCCGTGGTTGGCCCACGAGGCGAGGGCGGCCACATCCGAGCGGCTGGCCAAAATATTGGAGGCTATTTCAACTTGCTCAGAGCGCAGACGCACCAGGGCCATGAGCAGTTCCATGCGCATTTCAGTGCCTTCGCTGTGATTGGGTGCCGGCGGGGTGCGTGGCCAGTTGTCCTTGTCGCAGTTATAGCCTTGCTGCCATGCGGCAATGATGTCGGGACCGAAACGCTTCGAAATACCGCTGTTCAGGCCACGTATGTGCTCCAACTGCTCCTCTTTAAGCTCTGTTTTACGCGCCAGTGATAGCAGTGGCTCATCCTGAATCAGGCGGCGCCGCGGCATGTCCCGTCGCTGTACCTCGATTTCACGCCAGGCAGCCAACTCCCGCAGGACTGCCAGTTGCCGTGGCTTGAGGCGATTGGAGCCCTTCACGCGCCAGAATGCCTGTTCCGGATGGTTGGCGTAGGTGTCGGGATCGCAAAGCACGCTCTGTTCTTCATCCAGCCAGTCAGAGCGTTTGGTGGCCTGCAATTGTTCAGCAAGATGCTGGTAAACCGGCATCAGATAAATGACATCGTCTGCAGCATAGGTCAGCTGGTCGGAGGTCAGGGGGCGCTTCATCCAGTTGGTGAATGATTCGCCTTTGGGCAGGGTCTTGCCAACCACCCTCTGTACCAGATTGCCGAAGCCGACCTGCAGGCCGTAGCCAAGCAGGGCTGCGGCAACCTGTGTATCGAACAGTGGAAGAGGTAACTGGCCGGTTTTGTTGACAATGATTTCCACATCCTGACGGGCGGCATGGAAAACCTTGAGTATCGCCGGGTCCAGAATCAGCTTCCACAGCGGCGCCAGATCCTTGATCGTCAGCGGATCAATCAGGTAGCAGGCCTCTCTGGATGCGACCTGAATCAGGGCGAATTCGGCAAAGTAGGTGGATTCACGATGGAATTCGGTATCCACGCATAGTACCTGTGCCGATGCCAGCGCCTGACAGGCCTCGGCAAGCTGTTGTTCGTTGTCAATATAGGTAAATGATTTCAATAAGTTGCCCATACGCACCAGTCTAACAGCATTATTGCCCCTTTAGCACCCAAGTCCTGTTAACGCTATTTCAGCGGCCGGAAACGAATCCGGTTGTTACGAAACAGCTCGAATTGCTTGGTCGGCACCTCAAAGGGTGCAGCAGCTTCGATGGCGCGGATAAGTGAGGCATCGAGGGCTGCATTGCCAGAGGATTCAAGTATTTTCACACTGTTTACGCTGCCTCCGGGATTGAGCACCATTTCAACCAGCGGATCCTGCATATCGCCCCCAGCTGTAGGTACCTTCCAGTGGCGCTGTACGGCATCCTGAATCAGGGCGATATAGTGGTTGATCTCCTGCTCTGAAAGCTGCCCAAGGAACACATCGGCGGCCTGAGCATTGCTGCGCGGAGCCGATGATGTGACATCGGTTGCGGACTCCATGGGTTTGAACGGATCGAAGTCAGCGGCCTGGCTTGGTTTGGCCTTCGCGGCGGGTTTGACGGGCGCTTCTTTGAGCACCGGCTTTTTTGCTTTAGGTTTGGCCACCGCTTTCGGCTGTTTTGCCGGAGGGCGGGCACGCTTGATCATCTGGTCCAGCTGTTTTGCCGAAATCATGCTGACCTGCACGCTTTGCGGATGAAATTCGAGCGGTTTTTTCCACAGCCCGAGCATGAGAATGACGACGAGAATAAGCACATGCATGCAAATCGCGAACAGGACATCCAGCGATTGCAGGTCGGCATCATCAGCACCGCGATTAGCGGTTTGGTTCGGTAACAAGTCCAACTTTCTCGATGCCGGCTGAAGACAATGCGCTCATCACACGGGCCACATGCTCATAGGGGGTTTTGGCATCGCCACGGATAAAGACGGGAAGGTCTTTTTTCTGTTCGCGGATGGCCTTGATGCGCGGTGCCAATTGCTCAAGTTTGACGGGATTCTTCTGCAGGAAAAGATCACCGTTCTTGCTGATGGATACAATCAGAGGCTCAACATTCTGCTGCATCGGTGGCGAAGCGGCATCGGGCAGATCTACATCCACGCCCTGGGTGAGCAGCGGGGCAGTGATCATGAAAATGATGAGTAGGACAAGCATGACATCGACCAGCGGTGTGACATTGATCTCGCCCATCGGTTCGGCGTCCTTGTCCCATTTGCTGCTACCGGCCCACATGGCTTATTCCTTGATGTGGCGCGACAGGATGTTCAGAAACTCGGAGCTGAACTGCTCCATGTTCGCAGCCATGCGTTTCAGATCCGAGGTGAACTTGTTGTAGGCGACAACAGCGGGGATGGCGGCAACCAGACCGAAAGCGGTGGCGACCAGCGCTTCGGCGATACCCGGCGCAACCGCAGCCAGCGAGGTGTTTTTTGTCAGGGCGATATTCTGGAAGGCATTCATGATGCCCCACACCGTGCCGAACAGGCCGATGAAGGGCGAGGTGGAGCCGACCGTGGCCAGAAAGGCCAGATTGCGTGCCATGCGTTCCAGTTCGCGTGACAGGGCCGCATCTAGCGAACGGCGGATGCCTTCAAGACCGCCAGCCGCGGTAATCTTGTCGCCTTTGGCAGAAGCTGTGGCATCGCGCCTGCTGCGCATGAATTCTCGGTAACCGGCCTGAAAGATGTTCGGCAGGGCGCTGTTCGGGTAGCGCTGCGGGATGCCGGCCAGCACCGTATCCATATCCTTGCCACCCCAGAAGGCAGAGGAGAAGGCCTCGGCTTCGCGGCGGGTTTTGCTGTATAGGCGCCATTTGTTGAAGATGATGGCCCACGAGGTGAGTGATAACACCAGCAGCAGAATCAGTACGCCCTGCACAACAACGCTGGCGTTCATAATAAGGGTCAGAATGGATAAATCATTACTCATGTTTGCTTCCTTGCGAACAGGGCAGGGCCTGTCCGATTTTATTCAGTACATCCTGCGGGATGCGGCGTGCGTGGCCTTGCGTGTCGATGCAGGCCAGCTTGATGTCGCCTTCAACCAGAATCTCGTTGTCGCGCATCACCGTCTGTTTAAAGCCGAGCCGGGCCCCGTGCGCATGGGTGAGTTCAGAATATACGCTCAGCGCATCGTTGAAACGTGCCGGACGGCGATAGTGTACATGTGCTTCGGTCACGGCAAATAATACATCTGCATCGGATTGCAACTGATCCAGTTCGATGCCGAAGCCGCGCATGAATTCGGTGCGCGCCCGTTCCATGTATTTGAGGTAGTTGGCGTAATACACCACACCACCGTGATCGGTATCCTCGTAGTAGATGCGCAGATCAAAGCTGTGCTGCTCCATACTCACAATAGCGAACCCTGTGAACCATTTCCCGGCAGTTTGCGTTTGAGATGAGCATAGGCCAGCGCCGTAGCCACGCGTCCGCGTGGCGTGCGGTTAATCAGGCCCTCCTGCAGGAGGAATGGCTCAATCACATCCTCGATGCTATCCCGCTCCTCGGCAATGGCAGCGGCCAGCGTGTCCAGACCTGCCGGGCCGCCGTTGAATTTATCGATCAGCGTGGTGAGCAGCTTGGTGTCCATGTAGTCCAGACCTATTTCATCCACATCCAGTCTGACCAGTGCGGCATGGGCCACCTCGCGGGTGACGACTGCGTCATGCTCGATTTCGGCGAAATCGCGAACCCGACGCAGCAGGCGATTGGCGATGCGCGGTGTGCCGCGCGAGCGACGGGCGATTTCCATGGCACCGGCTTCCTCGATGCTGATGTTCAACAGGCTAGCCGAGCGGGTGACGATCTGTGCCAGTTCTTCCGGGGTGTAGAATTCAAGTCGTGCCACCACGCCGAAGCGGCCGCGAAGCGGCGTGGTGATCAATCCAGTGCGCGTGGTAGCACCAACCAGCGTGAAGCGCGGCAGGTCCATCTTGATCGAGCGGGCGGCAGGCCCCTGGCCGATGATGATATCGAGCTGAAAATCCTCCATGGCAGGATACAGGATTTCCTCCACCTGCGGGCTGAGGCGATGTATTTCATCAATAAACAGAACATCGCCCTCTTCAAGGTTGGTAAGCATGGCAGCCAGGTCTCCGGCTCGCTCAATGACGGGCCCTGATGTGGCGCGGATTTGCACACCCATTTCATGCGCGATGATATTGGCCAGCGTGGTTTTACCCAGCCCCGGCGGGCCGTAGAGCAGCACATGATCGAGCGACTCCAAACGGTTTCTGGCTGCCTGAATGAAAATGGAGAGATTGGCGCGGTTCTTCTGCTGGCCGATATAATCATCCAGCCGGGTGGGGCGCAGTGCTGCATCCCAGCCGTCTTCACCACGAATGGCGGGGTTGAGCAGCCTGTTGTCTTCTTCGTAGTTGCTTGGATCTTCGCTCATGGCTGCATCTTACCCGAGTGCCTTCATGGCGGCACGGAACATCGATTCAAGATCAGCTGTTTCTCCGATGCCTTGGGCCTCGACATGCCGCATGGCAGCATCAATCTGCGCCGGTTTGTAACCCAGATTGGCCAGCGCCGAACGCACATCGGAGGCTACCGAATGTACGGCAGCAGCAGGCGCACCGGCGGAATCTCCGCTCAGTTTGCCTTTAAGCTCGAGGATCAGGCGTTGCGCTGTTTTCTTACCGATGCCCGGGGTGCGCGCAATGGCCACATCGTCGGCACTATCAATCGCTGCCAGTAATTCCTCCACGCTCATCGCGGAGAGAATGTTCATACCCATTCGTGCGCCTATGCCGGACACATTGGTCAACTTCCGGAACAGGGTTCTTTCGCGCGGGCTGGCGAAACCGAACAGCATCAACTGATCTTCGCGCACATGCGTGTGGATGAAGAGCTCTGCCGTATTCCCGGCCTCGAATCGACACAACGTTTGCATGCTGACCACCACATCGTAACCCACCCCGTTGACGTCGAGCAGCAGGCTGCCGGTCGGGTCGAGTTCACGCACCTTCCCTCTAAGCCATCCGATCATAGCTGCCATCCGATCATGCGCGTCTTCCCAAGGCGGCGCTTACGCGCTGCGAGCTGCCGCTGTGGTTGGCATGGCACAGCGCCACGGCCAGAGCATCGGCGGCATCTTCCTGCAAAGGGGCGGGTGGTTTGAGTAGCAGTTGAATCATATGTTGCACCTGTCCCTTCTCGGCTCGGCCGAAGCCCACCACAGCCTGTTTGACGGCAGTGGGGCTGTAGGCCGTTACATCAAGGCCTGCATGCGTGCAGGCGGCAATCAACGCGCCTCTGGCCTGCCCGAGCTTCAGGGCCGATGCCGCATTGCGTGCCATAAACACATCTTCCATGGCTGCGCAGGAAGGCTGGTGTTCAGCGATAAGGCTCGACAGCGAGGAAAACAGTTTGCCCAGTCGTGCAACGAACTCACCTTCACCCACTGCTATCACGCCATGCGCTACATGTGTGATACGGTTGCCGTCGATATCCACCACACCGTAGCCGGTCTTTCGTGATCCGGGGTCTACCCCGAGGATGCGCATAATATCTTTTCTATCCCCTCAACTATTCAAACGTTCCATTTCAGCATCGGAAATGTCGTAGTTGGCGTACACATTCTGCACATCGTCGAGATCTTCAAGCCGCTCGATCAGGGCCAGTAGCTTGCCGGCGGCTTCGCCCTCGACTGCAATCGTGTTTTCAGGAATCCACGATACTTCGGCGACCTGTGCCGTCAGTCCGGCTGCCTCCAGGGCGTCCTGTACCTGTGCGAAGTCGGTCGGCTCGCAGGTGACCTCGATGCATCCTGCCTCCGGCCTGTCCTGCACATCCTCGGCACCGGCCTCCAGTACTGCATCCATCAGGGCCTCTTCATTCGTCTCCTCGCGGTCGAAGATAAACATGCCTTTCTGGTGGAACATCCACGATACGCAGCCCGATTCACCCATGCTGCCCCCGCCCTTGCTGAATGCCGAGCGCACATCAGATACGCTGCGGTTGCGGTTGTCGGTCATGCAATCGACGAGAATAGCCACCCCTGCCTGGCCATATCCCTCGTAGCGGATTTCCTCGATGCTATCGCCTTCGCCACCACCTGAACCGCGCTCAATGGCGCGATCAATGTTGTTTTTCGGCATATTCACGGAGCGAGCCGCGGCTACTGCCGATCTAAGGCGTGGATTGGCATCAATATCACCGCCGCCCATGCGTGCAGCCACGGTTATTTCACGAATGTAACGGGTAAATACCTGCCCGCGTTTGGCATCGGTTGCGGCTTTTTTGTGCTTGATGGTTGACCATTTGGAATGTCCTGACATGAATCCCTTTACCTCTGAGCTGTTCGTTTGCTGCAAGTGATGTGGGCCGATATTAGCATGCCATTCACTCTCACGTCATGGTTGGATATGGTCGTGGCGGACATAAAACAACAGCTTAGGGAAATACTTTCCCCAATATAACAGATCCCGCTATATGCGTCCGGCAACGCTGGTCATGATTTTTGAGGTGAACTTCATGAACGCTTTGACAGGCGGGGGAAGGTCGGCTGCACCCAGGTCTTCGGCTAAATGAGCATGACAAAGCTCATCTTCTTTCATCTGGCTGACGATTGCGCGGCTGCGCGAGTCGTTTTCTGGAAGTTCGGCCAAGTGGCTGTCCAGATGCCGGACAACCTGGTATTCGGTTTCGGCGAGAAAGCCTAGATTCCAGCGATCGCCGGCTATGCCCGCAGCCATACCTAGAGCAAATGAGCCCAAATACCAGAAGGGATCGAGTTTGGATGGCTGGGCATCCAGTTCCTTTAACCTGCGCCGGCACCAGTTCAGGTGATCGCTTTCCTCAATGGAAGCCTGGCTGAGCTTGTCGCGCAGCGAGGGATCGCGCGCAGTCAGGCTTTGCCCCTGATAAAGTGCCTGGGCGGAAATTTCGCCGGCATGATTGACGCGCATCAGTCCGATCGCCAGTTGTTTTTGTTGCGAGTTGAGTGGTGTGCTTGTCGTGTCGTCGGCTGGCAGTGGTCCCGCCGGATAAGGTCGGCTGGAAGACTGTTCGCAGAAGATGTTGTTGAGCACGTGGTCAATCTGACCGATCACAACATCGACGATTGAATAGTGACGGAAGGGCGGTGTTGCGGAGCTGGAACCGGAGGATGTGTGGCTTGTGGGCATGACCACAATATAGCCTTCACAGGGGGAGGTGCAAGCCTGCTGACTGTTTCTCTGATGACGGCCTCAACAGGTGGAAAAGGGGTTAAAGGTAAGCGTCCCAAGGACTTAGAGATTTCATCCACAGAGTCTGTGGATAACTTTGGGGATAAAAGTACCCCATGGCCTGAAAGGCAGTTATTCGTGACATACTGCTGTCACCTGCCTAAAATATATGCAGTCTAAAAAAAGCATATAAAACAATATTATAGGGTGTGTATCTGAATCTATTTAGTAAGCTGTGCGTGCATCTGCCTTAATGTGTCACATAGACCTTTCGATTGGTGAATAAACTTAGGAAGTCAACTGCAAATAGCAATCTTCGGCCGCCTGGTTGCCTCGCCTGACGGCATATTCGATGGTGGATGGAAGTTCACCCGAGCGGGGTGCTTCACAGGCATCAATCAAGCCCTTGGGAAGGTTCGGTCCAAGACGGCCCACAGGCATGCTGTCTGCTACGCTGGTCGTGGCATGATGTTCACTGATGATGCGGACATGCTGTGGTTTGGGAAGGGCATGGCCAGCGCTCAATTCCCCCAGTTCGGCACAAAGTCGCCGAATCAAATCATCGCCATGCAACAAGCCATCATCGGCACTTATTACAGCGCAGATGTGGCGCAGCGGGTTAGCGTTGTCTGCCTTGTTTGCGAAATCATGCATTTGCCTGCTGACATCGAAGAACCATTGGCCGGTGGTTCCGATGCCACCGATGAAGGGGTGAGATAGTGCGGGAAGATCGCCAAACCACATGTGTATATTAGTGATGCGTCGCATCGTCCCTGTTTTCGGATGTGAGAGCATTTGCAGGGCGGAGCGTAGCGGCATAGCCAGGACACAGGCGTTGAACAACTGGCTCCCCTGCGTCAATTGAAGTTCGATTCCCTCGTTGCGGAACAGGACGCTGCGGATGCGACTGCTTTTATGCATGCGCACGCCGAGTCCCTCAGCCATATGAACCAGTGGTTCGACCAGCCCCTGGTTTAACGGCATACGGAACCAGCCGAGGCGGGCGCTGGCATGATTGGCAAAGGCATTGCGCAGCACGTTGCAGAAGCTGGCCGCATTGGCTTCGACAAGGGTTTCGTTCATGGCTCCAAGACATAGCGGCTCGAGAAGGTCTGTGCGCAGCGAGGCTGGAATGTTCGCGCGATTCAGCCATGTTTGAACACTTTCGGGCGCAGGCGGTGGGTGTCGCAGTTGCAGGGCCATGCGTAGAAAGGCGGGAATATCCGTCCAACCATGCCCAGGCAGGCGCGCACAGGCCAGCGGCAAGGTTAGCGCCAGTGGCAGGGATGCATTGGGTTTGAGCAGGAAATGGCCGCGCTCTTTGTCCCACAGGGGAAGGCAGAGAGATTCCTGCCAGGCGATGTTGTCGATTGCCTCGGCCTCTTGCAGCAAACTCAGCGTGTCGTGGTAGGCGCCGGAAAGCAGGTGCGGTCCGTTATCCACCCATTGCTGCATATGCGGCTCGAGAAAGGATCGGGTTCGTCCACCGAATGAGGGGGCAGCTTCGAAGAGGTCGACTTCGAGACCGCGCTGCGCCAGTCGTATGGCTGCGCTGAGCCCACACAATCCTCCACCGATGACAGCAGTGCGCATTTAGACTTCGAAGGTGACGGGTAGGTTTTTGCGTGCAGCGCGCTTTTCGTAACGCCACATGCGCCATGCAATCCAAATCTTCTGAACGGGAAGCAGACGTGGCGGTGATGCCCAAAGCTGGTCTCCGGCTTCCCGGAGGCGCCTGAAATGAGCGAAGTAGATGGCGCCCATGAGTAAGGAGGGGCGCAACGATACGCGGTCCTCGGTGGGGAGTTGTTCAATAGCTTTGGCGTAAAGCTTGCCTGTTTTATCGAGATAATGGGCAATCAGTTTGCGCATGCCGTCGCTCATCGTGCCATCGGAAAAATCCTGATCGGCAACAGAAAATCGAATGCGATCCTCCTGCGGGATATAGATGCGACCTCTGCCGGCATCTTCCCGCAGGTCACGCAGGATATTGGTCAGTTGTAATGCTTCGCCCAGCGTAGTGGCAAAATCGCCAGCCTGTCTTGACTTGTGTCCGAAAATTTCAATGGTCAAAAGTCCGACAACACCAGCCACACGGTGGCAGTACAGGGCCAGATCCGAGGCCTTGAGAAATGGCTTGGGGTTCACATCCATCAACATGCCGTCGAGAATCTCAACAAACAGCTCCTCACTGAGGGGGAATTGCTGTCGTGCCCAGTTCAACTCCTTACCCACGGGATGACGAGGCGAGCCTGCGAAAGTGCGGCTTATTTCTTCACCCCAGAAGGCCAGCTTGCGGGTAGCAACGCTGCGGTCGCTGACTTCATCGGCAATATCATCCACCTCGCGGCAGAAGGCGTAGAGCGCCATCATGGCGCGCCGCTGATCCTCGGGCAGAAAGAGAAAGGCGTAGAAGAAGGATGAGCCGGAGCCGCGTGCCTTATCCTCGCAGTATTTGGCCGGGTTCATGGCGATGTCCCGCCTGTCGTCTGCTTTTCCTCAATGGATTGGATGGATGGCGGTAGCAGCGCATCGAACAGCGCGGCTGGGGCAATGCCGAGCCAGGCGACTGGCCCGAGTTTTGGTCGGACATGCAGCGGATCCATACTGCCGAGTTTGCGCAGCACAGCCTGTCCGCCGCGCATGGTGGCGGTAATCTGCAGGCGCAGGCGGAAGGGTAAAAAAGCAGGAAGGACCTGTCCCTGTCGTATCAGTTCCGAGGAGTACGCGATCGCATGCTCCAAGACAGGTTGCAGACGGATAGATAAATCCTCAGATGGTTCTTCATGAAGCAAGTCACGGTGGCTGAGACCTGCATCGGCAAGCCATTCATCGGGCAGGTAGCAGCGACCATTGGGAATATCCCGGCTCAGGTCCTGCCAGAAATTTATCAGCTGCAGCGCAGTGCAGATGGCATCGGACGCGTTTAGTGCCTGCGTTTCGCGCACTCCGTGCAGGGCGAGCATCAGGCGGCCCACCGGATTGGCCGAATGGCGGCAGTAAAAGAGCAGTTCGTTGAGGCTGGCATAAGCATGAATGCTGACATCCATGCGAAAGGCGGTAAGCAGGTCGTGCAGACAGGATACAGGCAAATTATGTCTGCGGATGGCATCGCCCAGAGCCAGAAAGACGGGGTGGTCCACTTCCGTTTGCGCACAGCGTTCGAGCAGGGTTTCCCATGCATCGAGTTGCTTGAGTCGTTTATCCGCCGCCTCGTTGCCCTCATCGGCCATGTCGTCGGCAGTGCGGGCAAAGGCATAGATGGCGGCCACGGCGGGACGCAGGTCGGCACGGATCAGGCGAGAAGCTGTGGGGAAGTTCTCGTAGTGATCCCGTGCCAGCGCCATGCAGTGCTGATAGGATTTCTGCACATGCTTGGCGGGCGGCGCTTCAGGTTTTTTAGGCATCGCGGCATGTTAGCTGCAATACGGCATAAAGGCATCCGCAAGCTTTCCTGTTATTAAACAGGGCGAGACAATGCATCAAGGGAGAGGAACATGGCGATATCCCCGGTTCGCGTAGCTATTATCGGCGGCGGCATCATCGGTAGTTTGACAGCGTGGCGCCTGAAGCAGTTGGGTATGCAGCCGGTAATTATCGAACGTGGCCGCTTGGGTTGCGAATCCTCATGGGCCGGTGCGGGTATTCTTTGCCCGATTCAGCCGTGGTTATATCCGGATGATTTCAGCCATCTGGTTGATGCCAGTCTGGCCATGTATCCCGAATTGCAGCAGGAGTTGATCGATCGCACCGGTATTTCGCCCGAATGGCTGCAAAGCGGGTTGATGGTGCCGTTCTTTCCCGATGACAAAGTGAACCACAAGCAAGCAGCTCTGGATTGGTCGCAGCGTTTTAACTGGCAGGTGAGGGAGTTAGATGGCGAACAGGCCAGACACCACGAACCTTTGCTGGCAGCAGATACAACAGGCGCGCTGGTCTGGCCGGATGTGGCACAGATACGCAATCCGAGGCTGCTTGCAGCCGTGCATGCGGTGCTGCAACAGCAGCAGGTTGAGGTGATCGAGCAGGCTGAGGTGACCGGTTTGATTGAGGTGGCTGATCGGGTTGCAGGCGTTGAGCTGGCGGATGGTCGCTCCATCCACGCCGATACAGTACTACTTGCTGCCGGCAGCTGGAGCGGCAGGTTGGCTGAAGCCATCGGCATTTCGCTGCCGGTGCAGCCAGTGAAGGGTCAGATCGTGCTGCTCAAGTCGGAGCCGGGTTTGCTGCGTTATATCGTCAAGCATGATAGTGCCTATTTTGTGCCGAGAAATGATGGGCATATTCTGGTCGGTGCGAGCATGGAAATGGTTGATTTCAAGCCAGGTAATACGGTGGCCGAGGTGCAAACCATGCTCAACGCCCTGACGCGGCTGTTGCCTAGACTTCGCGAATCAACCATTGAGCAACAGTGGGTGGGTTTCCGCCCCGGCTCGCCCGACGGACTGCCATTTCTAGGGCCCGTACCCGGCCGTCACGGCCTGTGGGTAGCCAGTGGGCATTATCGCAACGGTGTGGCGCTGGCGCCGATCACCGCGCATATCATCAGCCGCTGGATCAATGGCGAACCACCGGAACTGGATATGTCCTGCTTCCTGCCCGGGCGCACCATGCTGGCCTCGGAGAAGATCGGTTTTCCCGTTGCAGGGTGATAAGGATCATTTGGAAAACATATGGAACTGAGGCTAACCTTATTCGTCTGCTAAATTTAGCCCGAAGAAGTTTTCCAATATATAATCAAATAACCCATAGTCATTCTCTTTCAGAACCATAAACCTAGTGGCTTCTTTTCCATTGATGGGGCCAAACATAAAAGAGGGATCAATTTTTCCGGTCTCACGGTGAATCCGAATAAGCGGCGCATGCTTTTCTAAATTATACAATGCGTAGCCATCTCCATTAGGAGAAAGCTGCCCTTCGCCCTGTAAGAGATAGATATAGTCAATCCACTCGCCGGTTCCATGCAAGATTTGTTTGGAATGAACGCCTTTATAAGGGTTTGGATTTGGGCTGCCCGGGTTTGGGTTCTGGTTTACCATTATTGCAAACCCTGGAATCAATGCTTGGGTATCACGATCAAATTTAATCAGACTAGCGTAAGGAATTCCATCATATGTTTTGGCACCGATGATGACGGCATTAGGTTCGTCAAGAACAAAGCTCATTCTCTTAGCCAGGATACCTTCGTAAGGATAGCTTTTATTCAGGGTTCCGTTGAGGGATAAACGGCAGAAGTTTCCAATCTGGATTGAGTTGCCAGGAACAAATTGACCGGATGCATCCTTGGTGGCGTAGGTGTTAAATTGACCGGAGATATAGATTTTATTATTGATTTCGTCTATCTCAATCTGATCAACTTCATCCGAGTAAGCGCTTACAGGAGTGAACTGATTGGCGCTAGGAGGCATTTGAAAAAAGCCTAAACTTGTTTGGAAAGGATCAATCGTAACAGTTCTGCTTCCGAAAATTCGTTCAACTCCAATCTCATACATACAAGCTATATTATTGTGCTGTTCGCCATTAAAATGGCTGAAGGTACCTCCAAAGCAAATCAGTCCTTCACTCTTATGAAAAGCAATTGTGACGACTCTAGCAGGATTGTTTTCTCCCAATAGTTCGACGCCTTTTCCTATAGAAAAAGAATTATCAATGGAGCCATCGGCGTTAAGCCGAATGATTCCGGGAGCCGGATGGCCATTGTATGTCGTGAATTCCCCGCCGACGTAATATTTTTCGGCTGCCCACGGGTCTTTTTTTATGGTGTCAACAACGCCATTAAATCCGCTGCCCGAGGCAAAGGAGAGATCCGGTTTTCCGATACTGTCGATGGCAATAATATTCGTAGCAGCCGCTCCGTTAAAGCCAAGGTTAGAGCCTCCTAATAGAAATCTGGTTTCATGACTATTGCTTTCAATGGCGTAAATCGAGCCTTGGAATACTCCATATCCACTATCGAATAAGGCTGGAATCGAGTTATAAAAGCTACTGCCGTCATCTTGAGCAATGCGAACCAGACGGAAATTTTCCTTATTGGCATACTGGCTAAATTGTCCTGAAACCAAAAGGGAATCACTGGTGTTAGTGGGGAGTAGTTTAACTGCAGGGTAAATCATAAATATTAATAGAAGAAGCAAGGTTGCAAGAGTCAATTTCAAGGGAGGGAATGGAATGAATGACATATTGATAGCCCCCATTTATTTGCGTCAGATACTGGCTTGAGCATACCTGCCGCATCTTTGAAACTTTATTCTAGCAGATATCGAAATTTGTTTCTCGGCCATGAACTATCTGTGGATGACAACGGGAGTGCATCGTGAACCGAAGGCGCCGTTGAAGTGTTCGAAGTGTCCGGCCATGGCTGTGCCGCAATCGGGACAATGTCCGTCGTCGGTGAGGCGGTAATCCAGAATATTGTACCAGTCGCGCACAATCAGGGACGTGCCGCAGCTAGGGCAGAAGGTGGTGCCGCCCTCGGTATCGTGCACATTGCCGGTATAGACATGGTTCAGCCCGGCCTTTAACCCAATTTGTCTAGCGCGGGATAGGGTGGCCGATGGCGTAGCCGGCACATCACGCATCTTCCAGTCGGGATGGAAGGCGGTGAAGTGCAACGGAACATTCACGCTCATATGTTCGGCGATCCAGTCGCACATGGCTGTCAATTCTTCATCCGAATCGTTGTGGCCGGGAATAAGCAGGGTGGTGATTTCGGTCCAGACTTCGGTCTCTTTGGCCAGGTATTCCAGTGTGTCCAACACCGGTTGCAGATGGCCGACGCACAGCTTGTGGTAGAAATCCTCCGAAAAACCCTTCAGGTCGACATTGACCGCATCCATGTGCGCGAAGAACTCCCGCCCCGGCTCGGGATGGATATAACCCGCAGTCACAGCCACCGTTTTGATGCCGGCCTCGTGGCAGGCTTTTGCGGCATCCACAGCGTATTCGAGGAAAATGACCGGGTCGTTGTAGGTAAAGGCGATGGATTTGCAGTTTTGGCGCAGGGCCGTAGCCGCCAGTTCTTCAGGTGAGGCCTGATCGCACAGGCGGTCCCATTCGCGTGATTTGGAAATGTCCCAGTTCTGGCAGTAGTGGCAGGAAAGATTGCAGCCGGCGGTGCCGAAGGAAAAAACGCTCGAACCGGGGTAAAAATGATTCAGTGGTTTTTTCTCGATGGGGTCAATACAGAAACCCGAAGAGCGACCGTAGGTGGTAAGGACCATGGCATCGCCTTCGCGTTTGCGCACAAAGCACAGGCCGCGCTGGCCTTCATGCAGTTTGCAGTCGCGCGGACATATATCGCACTGGATGCGACCGTCCTCCAGCCTGTGCCAGTAGCGTGCCGGCCAATGGGAACAATCTTGCGGGTCAGCAATTTGGTCATCTGGTTTCATGCTGTATCTCCTCTTTTTCGTCGAAGGCCTGCACGCTGTAGCGCGACACACGCATGTCCGGATGCCAGAAATTGGCGGGCAGCCCTCCCTTTTGTTTCAGGTGGGCAAGAAACATGGCGGGATCGGGCAGCTGTTCCCACACCTGCGGCAGGAAGGTGGAGCGGTGTGGACCATATTCGAGGATAAGACCGTCTACGCCGGGGCGGAGCATGGTCATAAGTGCGGTTTCATCGACCGGGAATATCGGTTCGGGTGTGGAGAGTACGGACACCTCGATATCGATGTCTGTGAATTCATCACGAGTTAAGGGATCAAAGCGCGGATCGTGAAAGGCGGCTGATAACGCATTGGCCGCCACATCCTCGCCGAGCGGACGGTGGGCCAGCAGACTGCCGATGCAACCGCGTAAGCTTCCGCTTTTGTGCAGGGTGACGAAACAGGCACCTTTCTCCCTGAGCCGAGCATCGTCGGGCAGCGTCCGCTTTTCCGCCAAACCCAACTGTGCCCCAATGCTGTTGCGTGCAATGCCGGTCAGCATCCGGCCCGTCGAAGCATCGCCTGCCTCATGCGGCATGGTGCTCTCCCTCGTAAAAGGCAAAAGCGCCGTAGCCGACAACGCGATCCTTGTCGCCGGCGGTGTCGCCCGAGTTGCACAAACCGAGTTGTAGGCAGCTCATGCCTTCCTGAGCTGCAAGACGCAGCAGGCCGTTGACGGGGGTGGCGCCGCAGGCCTGCTCATGAGAGATGGATACGTGCAGGTGCCG
This sequence comes from uncultured Zetaproteobacteria bacterium, assembly GCA_964596375.1. GTDB lineage: Bacteria > Pseudomonadota > Zetaproteobacteria > Mariprofundales > Mariprofundaceae > UBA1543. The sequence continues at coordinate 26,458 of CAZQTO010000006.1, forward strand.
GATGTTATAGGAAGTCAGACCGTCGATACGTTGCGCCTCGGGGTAGGAGTGAAAATGGGACAGGTCGGAACTGATCAGGATCAGCGTTTCATCGCCTCCCCAGACGGCGGACAGTACTTTTGCCACTTCTGCCGGCGTGGCATCGCCGACGGCCAGCGGCAGCAGGGTGAAGCTGTCGAGGCAACGCTGCAGAAAGGGTAGTTGTACTTCCAGCGAATGCTCCTGCTCGTGGGCGTGGACGTTATAACTCACCTGCGGCAGGCCTTCGATAGCCTGCATAGCATCACAATCAAGCGGCACGACACCCAGCGGTGTGGCAAAGCCATCGGCATCGGGCAGGGCAAGACCGCGCACCGGCACCCGGTGAACCGGACCCAGCAGCACAACGCGGCGGATGCGCTGTCGATCCAGTAGCGAATAACCCTTTGCAGCTATCGGTCCCGAATAGATATAGCCGGCATGCGGCACAATCAGTGCCTTCGGAGAGCCCGCTTCCCGGCAGTTGGCCCTAGATAGTATGGTATCCAGCATGCGGGTAAGTTCGGCTGCATCGCCGGGATAAAACATGCCAGCAACGGCCGGTGGTCTGATTCTCTGCAGCTTTCTCATATAGAGATTATAGCGCAGATTAATGTGCGGGGTTTAGTCGTCTTTCGTCTTGTCGTTACAGGTGAAGTGCCGCTTGAGATGGTGGTGACCGTAGCGCCAATAGCACAGCAGCCCGATCAGCGCAGCCAGACCCATGACAATGAACAGGCCGACAACGCCGAAATGGTGCATGATGGCCATGCCGGCCATGCCCAGCGCATGGCCGATGGCATAGATGATGAAGGCCCACGAAATGCAGTTGATGACCTGTAGCAGGAAGAAGCGCCAGAACTCAATACTGGAACAGCCGAAAAGGATGGCAGCGACGATGCGCGTGCCATACAGGTACTGGAAAATGAAGATCGACCAGTGGGCGTATTTATCGAGGATGAGGTTCGCTTTCGGGTAATGCCTGGCGAGAAACGGAACAGCCAGAATGAGCTCCATTCCTTTCCAGCGGCCGAGTGCGAAGAAAACCATATGTCCGACGAATGCCCCACAGGCGGCTACGACAATCACCTTCCAGGGCTGCATCAGGCCGACTGCGGCCAGGGCTGCCGCAGCGATGAAAACCGATTCGCCTTCGATGAAGGTCCAGATGAATACGGCCCAGTAGCCGTATTGCTCAACGAATTGTTGCGCCCATTCCATCAGCTAAGTGTATCGGCAGGCGCAGGAATAGGGGAGGCGGGCAAGGATATTCCCTTTCGCCTTCCGTTCTGCGCAGGATTTATCATGCAAGACGGACCGGAATACCCCTGGCTGCAAGGAATTCCTTGGTCTGCTGGATGGTGAATGTGCCGAAATGGAAGATACTGGCTGCCAGTACAGCATCGGCGCGGCCCGCGGTGAGGCCCTCAGCCATATGCTCCAGGGTGCCCACGCCGCCGGAGGCAATCACATTTGCCGTGATGGCATCGGCCACGGCCCGCGTCAGCGGGATGTCGTAGCCGGCCTTGGTGCCGTCGGCATCCATGCTTGTGAGGAGTATCTCGCCGGCGCCGAAGTCGGACATTTTACGGGCCCATTCGACAGCATTGATGCCGGTCGGTTTGCGCCCACCGTGGGTGAAGCACTCCCAGTGCCCTCCGCTTTCATCTTCAACCCGTTTGGCATCAACGGCCACAACGATGGTCGAGGAGCCGAAGCGTTCGGCGGCGTCCTTGACCAGCTCCGGGGTATGCAGGGCGGCGGTGTTGATAGAGACCTTATCCGCCCCGGCATGCAGCAGATTTTCGATATCGCCGAGTGCCTTCACGCCGCCACCAACGGTGAGCGGCATGAATACATGTTCGGCCACCTCGGTGACCATGTGGTAGAGGGTGTCGCGGCTTTCGTGGCTGGCACGAATATCGAGGAAGCAGAGTTCATCGGCTCCCTGTTCGTCATACTTGATAGCAGCCTCGACCGGATCGCCGGCATCGATGATATCGACGAACTGCACGCCCTTGACCACGCGCCCGTGCGCCACGTCCAGACAGGGGATAATGCGTTTGCTCAGCATGAAGCTACCTTCTCCCCCCAGGATGCGGGGCGGGTGAGCCTGACGAGACCGTAAGCGAAGCAAGACCGCGCTCTTGCGCGGCGATTCAAGGCCGAAGCTATGGATGGCGCAGGCTGTATCATTTCAAACCCTTCATCGCTACGGCAAAATCGAGCGTGCCTTCGTAGATGGCGCGGCCGGTGATCGCACCACAGATGCCGTCGGCCAGATGTGCTGCACAGGCCTTTGCATCTTCCATGCGGGCAATACCGCCGGAGACGATCACCGGAATGGAGATCGCACGAGCCAAGTTCACGGTTTCCTCGATATTCGGGCCGGTGAGCATGCCGTCGCGGGCGATATCGGTATAGATGATGGCGGCAACACCGTCGTCCTCGAACTTTCTGGCCAGATCGACGGCCGTCACATCGGTGACATCATCCCAGCCATGCACGGCCACCATGCCGCCCTTGGCGTCAATACCGACGCAGATGCGTCCCGGAAAGGCTTCGCAGGCCTCGCGTACCAGCGCGGGATTGGATACGGCCACGGAGCCAAGAATCACGCGCTGCACGCCGAGGTTCAGCATGCCCTCGATCATGGAGAGGTCGCGCAGCCCGCCGCCCAGTTGCACTGGTATTCCCAGTGCCGAACAGATGCCCTCGATGGCGGCGCGGTTGGCCGGTTTGCCGGCGAAAGCGCCGTCCAGATCGACGACATGCATGCGTGTGGCACCCAGACTCTGCCAGTGCAGGGCCATAGCGGCCGGATCGTCACCGTAGACGGTGGCATCCTCCATACGCCCCTGCTTGAGGCGCACACAGTGACCACCCTTGAGATCGATGGCGGGGATAAGTTCAAACATGGTTCCGGCTCCGGTTGCTGATGATGCAGCAGATGTTTGCATGGGGCGAATCATGCAGATATTCCGGTCGGAATGCACCCGGCACTTCATCCTTGTAGGCAGGGGGGTATAACCGCTTCACGATGTTCATTGGAATAAAGATAAAGGTGGTGGCGTAACAATATTGTCACAGCGGGCATGCGGTTATAGGGTCTGAAAAGTGACTGCTTACAATTCGCGCTATCAAGGCGGGTGTTCTATCCGGGGGAAAAATTAATGATTACAGGAAGCTGTTTGTGCGGGCAGGTAAGGTATGAAATCCGTGGTGAGATGGGGCCAATCACCCACTGCCACTGCCCTAGCTGCCGCAAGGCGCATGCTTCTGCCTTTTCATCAGTGGCAGTTGTACAGTTGGAAGACCTCACTGTTATAGCCGGTGAAGCGCTGTTGAAGTTCTACGAATCCTCCCCGGGCAAACGGCGTTACTTCTGCAGCAACTGCGGCTCACAAATTTATGCCAAACGCGAGGATCAGGATCATTACGTTTTCCGCATGGGGACGATTGATGGTGATCCGGGTGCGCGTCCCGTCCAGCACATCTTCACCCGCTACAAGGCGGCATGGTACAAGCTCCACGATGATCTGCCCGAGTATCTTGAATGGCCGCCGCAGGTGCAACCGGATGCACCTGCGGCGCATGTCAAATATAAGCATCTTTATGCGCTAATGAATGAAGTTTTCAAAGAGGCTGCCAGAAAAGAAGCCTCCACATCATTGTTGCTGCTCATGATTGATATAAGTACAGAGGAGGCTGAACAGCAAGGCTTGGCGCGGGAGCTTCATCATAGAATCGAACTGAATGTACGTGAATCAGATATGATCGATCTGCTTGGTGACAGCCAGTTTGCCGTTATTCTTCCCTACACGGATGCAAGAGCATCGATGATACTGGCGGAACGAATCCGCAATGCATTCAAAGGCATGATCCAGATTCATGGTGGAGCCTGCAGCATTGGCGCGGCTACAGTGATGTGCGATCGACTGCATATGGACAAGCTGATGCTTAGTATTGATGAACTCGTCGCCATGGCAGAAAAAGCCTGTCATTTCTCAAATAGAATCGGTGGCGATAAGGCCGTCCATCATGATTCTTTGCCAAGTTAAATAGCGGGGCAGAAACCCATACTGCAGGGCGGCTGGATATCCTGCACAAAGCCAAGCCAAGCGATGATGCGAATGACCTGTGTCGGCCGGTTTCAGTTACCCGAAGAAAGCAGCCTACTACTAGGCCCTGTAGCCCACTAAGTACTCGACAGCTTGGTGCAATTGCGACCACTCTGCTTGGCTTCATAAAGCGACAGATCGGCCCGTTTTTTCCACTCAGAAATGCTTTCGTTGGTAAAGCGGGAAGCGGCCCCAATACTTAGGGTGACGGGGATTTCTCCGGCAGCCGTGCTGATCACCTTTTCTGTAACGGTTTGGCGAATTTTTTCGGCAATACTGAGAACCTGCCAGGCAGCTACGCCGGTCAGGACGGCGACAAACTCTTCGCCGCCGATGCGTGCCACGATGTCACCCTCGCTGGTGCTTTCTGTCAGACGTTTCCCTATTTCCGCCAGCACTTCATCGCCTGCTTCATGGCCGTAGCTATCGTTAACCTTTTTGAAATAATCCAGATCGAGCATCAGCAGGCTGGTGGGTCCGCTATCCAACGCATCGAAGAACTCCCTGAGTTCGCGCCGATTGGCCAGGCCTGTCAGAGGGTCGCGCCGCGCTTCCTTCTGAGCCTCTTCGAGATGGCTGCGTAATTCGCCCAACTCCTCGATATTGGTTTTCATCTGTTCGCTGATGATTTTGACGGCGGAGCCCAGTTTTCCTTCGGCAGACGCGAGGGCGTCACAGGCACGGCGCAAATGCGCCAGGGCGGCTTCCGGTTCCTTGGGGAGTTGTTCGGCAAGGATGCTCCTGGCCTGGTTCAACTCTGAGCTGTCATCCCCCATATTGCTGGTTATCTGTTCCAGATTGGTCAGGGAGGTGACCATCGATTGGCTCAGGTTTGCAAACTCCTGCCGAAGCTCCTCATCCATGATTAAATGGTGGCTGAAGTGATTCTGCAGCTCGGAAATTCCCTCACTCAGGTTTTGCGCCTTTGGTATTTGCCCGAGCAGTGAACACAGGCGGTGGATGCCTGATAGCGCTGGTGATACAAGCAGGCCATCACTGAGAAGTTGCTGCCGCTCCTCCACATGCCGGCTCAGTTCCTCAACATTGATCCGGCTTTTATCCTGCCTGGTCAATTCGGCGGCATATGCATCATCGAGGAATAACTGAAGCCATTTGCTTATCTGTTCGGCAAGAGGGTCGGAAACAGGCTCCTGTGTTTCAACATTCTTCTCGGCTTTTACAATAAGCCGGCGCAACTTGGCGGATGCCTGTTCGGTATCTTCACCCTTGAGCAGCTCCCGTATTTCAAACAGTTCGTCGGCCAGCGTGGAACTCATGACATCAGGCTCCCGGCTGCGAGGTAGTGTGGAGGTGTCGCCAGAGATAATGCTGCATCCATGGTTGCTCTCGAGTTGTTCAATGGAGTTGTATTCATTTTTCTACCTTTAATTTCTCGTATCATCATGTATGTCGTTGAGGAGGATATTACCCGTTTTCCAATGAGCGCGCTGCATGTGTTTTTTATCGGCATATGTGGGTAATACCTTAATGTTATTGTTGGATCGGGTATCCTCGGAACGGGTTTAGCGATTCCTGTAAATCACGCCGCGGCGCATGAGGAGTTTTTCGATTTCCACAGCAAACAGAACGAGAGAAGACAGGATCAGGCAAACGACCAGATCGAACAGAGGCAGGGGCTGAGTGTGGAAGATGCTGTTCATGGCGGGCAGGTAAATCACGGCCAGTTGCAGGATAAGGGTGAGCAGGACTGCGCCGAGCATCGGCAGGTTGCTGAACAGGCCGATGCGGAACAGGGATTCGCTTTCGCTGCGCACAGCCAGCGAATGGAACAGCTGCGATACGGTGAGTACGGTAAACACCACCGTCTGCCAGTATTCCACGCCGCGCGAGATGGCCCAGGCTTGGGATGCAATCGAGATGCCGCCGACGAACAGGCCGACCCAGACAATATGCTGCCACATGCCATGCGCGAAGATGCTTTCCTCGGGCGGGCGGGGAGGGCGGCGCATGATGCCGGGCTCGGCAGGTTCTGCAGTGAAGGCCAGCCCCGGCAGGCCGTCGGTGACGAGGTTGATCCACAGGATGTGAATCGGCAGCAGAGGGATGGGCAGGCCGAGGAAGGGGGCTAAAAACAGCGTCCATATCTCACCCGAGTTCGAGCTCATGGTGTCCTTGATGAACTTGCGGATGTTATCAAAGATGCGCCTTCCCGATTTAACCGCCGTGACGATGCTGGCGAAGTTGTCGTCCAGCAGCACCATGTCTGCGGCCTCGCGCGCCACATCTGTACCCTTCAAGCCCATGGCCACGCCAATGCCGGAGCGCTTCAACGCCGGGGCATCGTTCACCCCGTCCCCGGTCATGGCGACGAACTCGCCGTTGGTCTGCAGGGCCTTGACGATGCGCAGCTTCTGTTCCGGCGTGACCCGCGCATACACCCGAATCGATTCGACCATGCCGGCAAATTCCGCATCGCTCAGTTTCGCCAGTTTATCTCCGCTGAGCAGGGCATGTGCATCGTCCGTGATGCCCATGCGCATGGCCATGGCCATGGCCGTGCCCGGATGGTCGCCGGTGATCATTACCGGGGTAATCCCCGCCGTTAGGCAATCGGCCACCGCCTGCGGCACTTCGGGCCTCGGCGGATCGATCAGCGCAACCAGCCCCAGAAAGGTTAGCTCCTGTTCAACCGTGTCAGCCGCCAGCGTTTCGGGCATGGCCGCAAATTCACGTCTGGCAAAAGCCAGCACGCGGTAACCCTCATGTGCCAGCTTTGTCGCCTCGGCCAGCACATCCGTGGCATCGAATGCCCCATCCTGTCCTGCAGCCTGAACACACTGAGACAGCACCCGTTCGGGGGCACCCTTGATATAGGCGATAACACCTGAATCTGATGTGTGCAAGGTCGCCATCTGCTTGCGCTTGCTATCGAAGGGAATAAGCCCCTGGCGCGGCAATAAAGCTTCCAGTGCAGCTTTGTTGAAACCGGCCTTCAGCGCTGCCTCAAACAACGCCAGTTCGGTTGGCTCGCCCGTTGCCTTGCCATTGATCTCCACCACATCGTTATTCAGGGCCATGGCTTCTCCCAGTTCCTTCCACGGCTGACTGGATGTGGAATCGGGCAGTCCGTCGTGCCGTTCGCCTGCAGCAAAGAACAATTCGGCGCTCATACGGTTCTGGGTCAGGGTGCCGGTCTTGTCGCTACAGATATAGGTCACCGAACCGAGTGTTTCTACAGCCGGTAGATTGCGCACCAGGGCGTTGTGCCGGATCAACTTTTGCGCGCCGAAGGCCAGCGAGATGGTGACCACAGCCGGCAGGGCTTCGGGGATGGCCGCCACGGCCAGACTTACGGCCGTCAGGAACATCAGCATGACCGGCTGGCCCTGCAGCAGGCCGGCCACAAAGACCACGGCACAAATGGCCAGTACGGCCAGCGCCAGATAACGCCCGAAGCGCGCCAGTCGGATTTGCAGTGGGGTCTTTACGCCTGCCTCGCCGCGCAACATTTCGGCGATCCTGCCGATCTCGGTTTGCAGCCCTGTGGCGACCACGACGCCCAGGCCTTTGCCACGTGTAATCAGGCTGCTCTTGAAGGCAAGGTTGCGACGGTCGCCCAGCGGAAGATCGGGCTTGGTCAATGGGGCTTCACTCTTACTGACCGGATGCGATTCACCGGTCAGGGCGGATTCGTCGGCCTGCATCTCATCAAGCTGCAACAGCCTGAGATCGGCCGGTACGATATTGCCTGCCTCAAGCATGACCACATCGCCCGGTACGAGCCCGGCAGCAGGCAGGGTGACAGCCTGCCCGTCACGCAGCACACGCGCTTCCGGTGCAGCCATGGCGCGCAGGGCAGCTACGGCACGCTCGGCACGAAATTCCTGTACCACGCCGATCACGGCATTGAGCAGCACGATTACCAGAATGGCGATGGTATCCTGCGGCTCGCCAATGAAGCCGGAAATAAAGGCTGCGGCCAGCAGCACGAGAATCATAAAATCGGAGAACTGCGCAAGCAGCATGGCGAAGATGGAACGGTGGCGCTCTTCGGGGATGGCGTTCGGCCCGTAATCAGCCAGTCGTTGTTCTGCCTTCGCACTTGTCAGTCCCGTGGCAGAAGATTTTAGGTGCGATAATGTCTCGTCGACCTCTAGCGTATGCCAGAAGGGGGAGGGCATGTTAATGCCCTTCCAACAGGTAGATGATTGCAGCCGTGACAAGCGCGACCAGCAGGGTCTGGATTCCGCTGCGCAGCCAGGAAGCACCTGCGATGCGTCCAAGAAATACACCGAGCAAAAAGATCAGCAGCAGGGCGATGGCAATGGAGGCGTACAGTGGGGATACAGGCAAGTGGATGCCATTGTTTGCCAGCCATAGTGGTAGCAGAATCAGCAAGGAGATGACAAGTGGGGCCAGACCATTGACCATGGCAATCATCATCGGCACCCGGCGTGCTGCATCTCCATGTGCGCTTTCGCTTAGATCGGCGACCATCGCCTCCTCCAGCTTTCCCAGGGCGCGCTTACGTTCGGCCGCCTCGCTGATATAGGCGCTGCTGATACCGCTCATGCTCAGGGCAATGCCCGCCCCGAGACAGACGTTGATAATGACTGTTAAATTATCGGGTGCGCTGATGAGGAAGCCGATGATGAGACCGAGCATGGCAAGGGCACCATCGAAACCATTGACCACGAAATAGCGACGCGCAATGCGGTGCGAGCGTGTGATGCGAAGCAGAAACCCTGCACGCTGCAATAAGTTCACGGCTGCTTATCCGGCATTCGGTTCATTTTCCACCTCCACCACATCGAGGCTGTGAAGGGAGCCCCCCATAGCGCTGATGGCTAATTGAACCGCCTCGAAATCAATGTCCTTACCTGCCACCTCGATTTGCAGCGTTTCAGTGTTTTCGTCCATTTCAATCACGGTCAGGGAGACGTGATAATCCGGACCCGTTTGAGCAATGGTTTGAGAAAACTCCAGTGCATTCGGTTGATGTGGCTTAAGAACATCGAGGACAATCCTTTTGACTGATACCATAAAATACTACCTCCTTTGTACCCTTTCCTGAGCTGGCATGGCGGAAGCCCTATGTTTCTCCATGCTGCAAACGATTTCGGAAAAACGCTCGACCTGCTCCCAAGCGGTGAAATGATGGTGGCAGAATGGTTGTGGCGGCAATGGTCATGATCAACACCGCATATTTGTCGTTATCAAACACGCCGGAAACCCTCCCAGGCTCTGTTTTCAGGGAAGCCTCAGCCCAGATTGCTGGTACTCTGAGTATAGAGGAAAGTGGCTTGTAACCGCAACTTTGTTGCGGTTGTCGGTCCAGGAAGAGATCGTAAATCTGGTTTTGAATCGGGCTTTTCCATTCACAATGCTTATGCCATCATCAGCGCATGTTCAGGCGGGTACGTTTCGGTGATTTTGTAAACGAAATTGCCATTAACCAGCATCAAATAAGCTACAATGAACTTGCCTTGCGGCAGGTGTCGGAAAGGCGTGGCCGGCGAGTGAAACTGCGTCCGCGTGATGTGTACCGTCTGCTTACCCCGTATATCAGCGTGCGGCTGTTGGATCAGTTAAAAACCGTGCTTCCCCTTGCCGTTTATCTGGCCCTGTTCCAGATACTCATTCTGCGCACCCATATCGACGATGCAGGCGTGATTACCGCCGGGCTGACAGCGGTGATTATCGGCCTGATGCTGTTTATGGAGGGGTTGAAACTCGGCCTGATGCCGTTCGGCGAGGCCATCGGTTCTGTGCTGCCGGCCAAGTCGCCGTTGCCGGTGGTGTTGCTCATTGCGCTGCTTCTGGGTATCGGCGTTACCTTTGCGGAACCCGCCATAGGTGCCCTGAAGACCGCTGGCTCGATTGTCGATCCTCAGAAGGCGCCTTATCTGCATGCCATGCTGAATAGCTGGGCGGATATGCTTGTTCTGGTGGTGGGCCTCGGTGTTGGGCTTGCGGCGGTACTGGGCACACTACGGTTTCTCTACGGCTGGAGTCTCAAACCGCTGATCTACGCAACCCTTGTGCCCATTCTTGGCCTGACGGCCTATTTCATGACCGATCCCAATCTTTCGCAGGTGCTGGGTCTGGCTTGGGATTGTGGCGCAGTGACTACAGGCCCCGTCACCGTGCCACTGGTGCTGGCGCTTGGCATCGGCATCGCCGGAGCTGCCGGTCGCGATCATTCCTCGCTGTCCGGATTCGGTATTGTGACGCTCGCCTCGCTGTTCCCCATTCTGGGTGTGTTACTGCTTGCCCTTTATATCACTACAACGGTGTCACCACAGGATCTCGTCGTGGCGGCCAGTCTTGCGACAGCGGCAGCAACGAGCGATCTTTCCTGGTATGCGCACACACCCTGGCAAGAGGTCATCCTCGGTCTGCGTGCCATCCTGCCGCTGGTTATTTTCCTGTTTCTTGTCATGCGTTTTGTGCTGCGCGAAACCATTCAGCATCCGGGCATCCTCACCTACGGTATCGTGCTTTGCGTGCTGGGCATGATTGTGTTTAACCTCGGTCTGAGTTATGGCTTATCCGCCCTCGGGGGTCAGTCGGGCGGAGTGTTGCCGACAGCTTTCCTGCATATCGGCGGGGTGTCGCTTTCGCCTTTGTATGAATACGGGGTCGGTATTGCCATCGCTGTAGCCTTTGCCTGGCTTCTGGGTCTTGGCGCCACCATGGCGGAACCGGCGCTCAATGCGCTGGGGATGACCGTGGAAAGCCTGACCAACGGAGCCTTTCACAAATCGATGCTGATCATGGCGGTGAGCGTCGGTGTTGCATGTGGTATTGCGATAGGACTTCTCAAGGTGGTTTATGACTTACCGCTTGCAGCCCTGCTTATCCCCGGCTATCTCGCGGCTGCTGTCCTGACGGCAGTTTCAAGCGAGGAGTTCGTCAACATCGCCTGGGACAGTGCGGGCGTAACCACAGGTCCGGTGACCGTTCCGCTTGTGCTTGCGCTGGGTCTGGGTCTGGGCGGAGCCATTGGTGCGGTGGATGGTTTCGGTATTTTATCGATGGCATCCATCGGTCCGATCCTGTCCGTGCTGACCACGGGCCTGTGGGTGCAGTGGCAAATCAAACGGCGGCATACGGCGGCAGAAGCCGCCATGCAGGAGGGTTGAATGAACCAGAGGGCGATTACCGTGCTGACCGATGCATCCCTGATTACCTGCATTGTGCAACGCGGCAAGGCGGATGCTATTGTGAAGGCAGTCATGGATGCGGGCGCGCAGGGTGCAACAACCTATTACGGACGCGGCAGCGGTGTGCGTACCCGCTTAGGTATTCTGGGTGTCGCAGTGGATGTGGAAAAGGAGATTATCAGCATCGTGGTCGCCAACGATCAGCGCGACTATATCTTCGAGAAGATGTATCTGGCCGGTGAGCTGGATACGCCCGGCATGGGATTCATGTATATGACGCATCTGGAAAAGGCTGCCACCTACATTCCGCCCGACATTATTGCGCGGCTGGAAAAATAGCCGTGAAAACCCCACGGCCCAAACTCATTACCTGCATCCTTGCCGCAGGCAGGGCGGAAGCCCTGATAGCGGACCTGAAAAATGAGCTCGGCATCACGCGTGCCACCATGCACAGGGCTCGTGGTCTCGGCCGCTCAAGTGGCAGGGCGATGGCGGAAGCCACCGAGAAAGAGATCTTGAATGTGGTTGCCGA
>CAZQTO010000007.1:0-37026 GCA_964596375.1 uncultured Zetaproteobacteria bacterium
AGATGATGACGCAGTTATCGGCCTTATCGCGCATCACCTCCATTTCGTATTCCTTCCAGCCGATGATGGATTCCTCGACCAGAATTTCGTCGGTAGGGCTGGCATCAAGACCTGAGGCGGCGATTTGTTCCAGCTCTTCCGGGTTGTAGGCGATGCCGCCACCGGAGCCGCCCAGCGTGAAAGACGGCCGGATAATGATCGGAAAACCGATATCTGAAGCTAGGTCGCGGGCTTCTTGCATACTATGCGCGAAACCGCCACGGGCCATTTCCAGACCGATACGATCCATGGCTGCCTTGAAACGCTCGCGGTCCTCGGCCATGTCGATGGCATCCGGTTGTGCACCGATCAGATGGACATTGAATTTTTCCAGAATGCCGTGCTTGTTCAGCGACAGGGCGCAGTTCAGTGCCGTCTGTCCACCCATGGTCGGCAGAATCGCATCCGGGCGTTCCTTCTCGATGATTTTGGCCACCACTTCCCAGGTTACCGGTTCAATGTAGGTGGCATCGGCAAATTCGGGGTCGGTCATGATGGTGGCGGGATTCGAGTTGACCAGAATCACCCGGAAACCATCTTCGCGCAGCGCCTTGCAGGCCTGTACTCCGGAATAATCAAACTCGCACGCCTGACCAATGACAATCGGTCCGGCGCCCAATATCAGAATGGACTTTATATCGTTACGGCGCGGCATCGGTGATGGGGTCTCCTTGCGGGTTAGCCTCGCGGGCTGGCCTTGCAGGCTGGGGAAGGCACTCTCCGCCTTCCGGCAGCAGCGAAGCATACGAGAATCGTCTGCCCCTGCCTATATCGCGTATCGTTCATCCTGAAGACTGCCGCCCTCAATACGGCTGATACAAGCCTCAGCCTGCCAAAGGCAGGATTTCCTTGAAATGCGCCAGCCATACAATATAGGCAAACACCAGCAAAGCCCCCGCCCACGCCATGCGGCGCACCTCCATGGTTCGGCCGAAATGCAGGGCAATCGTGCCAAGGACAATGTAGACAAATACGGCCAGCAACTTGGCACTAATCCAGCCGCCGGCAAGCGGAGAAAGACCGATCATAAACATCAGCACCACTCCGCTGCCCAGAAGAATGGTATCCACGGAGTCAGGAATGTGGCGAAGCCATAGGCGGGAAAGGTCTCTTCCCGAAAAAATTGTCCGACAGCGCCAGATAAACAGCGACAGGGTGGCGAGCGCACAGATCACGTGCAGACTTTTCAACAGGATATAGCTTATTTCGGAAGGCATCTCGCCACGTTAGGAGGCGCTTTAAGCGACGTCAACCTATATGGCCCCGCTTGCATTTCACCCCCTCCCGGCTATCGTGACATGCTTGCTAAATGCTTCGGTCGGCCCCCTGAAAGGCAGGTGAACACATGTTCGATTTCTCTGAGGATTGCCCCTGATGCTGGAATCACTTCTTCTTCTCGCTCTGGCTCTGGTGCTGGTTTTTATTGCTGCTGAGCTGTTCACCAATGCACTGGAATTTATCGGCGAGCGCATGGGTGTGTCCGAAGGTGTAACCGGCTCCATCTTTGCCGCCGTCGGTACGGCGATGCCTGAGACCATCGTCCCCATCGTCGCCATTCTGGCTGGCGGCGCTTCAGTGGAAATCAATCATGCTGTCGGCATGGGCGCCATTCTCGGAGCCCCCTTCATGCTGGCCACGCTGGGCATCGGCATCATGGCGCTGGCCGCCGGCCTGTCGCGCAGCTGGCAGGCGCCGCTTCATCCCGAAGCAAGCGGCCTGAAACGCGACCTGCGCATCTTTCTGCCAGGCTTCGCACTGGTTGTGATTGCCGGCCTGTTACCCGAAAGCTGGGATGCTGCGCGTGGCGGCATCGCCAGCCTGCTTATTCTGGGTTATTTCTTTTATGTGTTGAAAACGATTCAGGCCAGCCGTGCACTGGTTGAAGATGGCCATGCCACCGAGGCGCATCAGGAATTATATGCCGCCCGCCTGCTGCCGGAAGCCAACTGGACTGCAATCACCCAGTTGCTCATTGCCCTCGGCCTGCTGATTGTTGGTGCCAAGATGTTTGTCAGTGGTGCCGAAGCAGTCAGTGCTATGATCGGCGTTTCCGCCTTTGTCGTCGCCCTGCTTATTGTACCCATCGCCACCGAGCTGCCGGAAAAAGTGAATTCCGTGGTGTGGATACGTCGCCGCAAGGATACTCTGGCCTTCGGTAACATCACCGGCGCCATGGTTTTTCAGGGTACGGTGATTCCGGCCATCGGCATGCTCATTATGCCTTGGCATATCGATCTTGCCTCGGCTGCCGGCGTATCCATCGTCCTGACCTTGCTCGGTGCTCTTGCACTGGCGGCCTTGCATGCCTGCGGCAGGCTTCAGCCGCGCCTGCTGCTGCTCAATGCTACCCTGTATCTGGCTTTTGGCGTGTATGTGGTGATGAGCTTCGCCTGAGTATCGTCAATAAATAACATGGATGTTCAGCAAGGGGGAGAAGCCGGGCACCCTTGCTTTTAAAGCCTCAGGACGCTGCCTCTTGCGGCGTTTCAGCACGAATGGACAAGGCGTGAATGACATTCTTAAAGGCATCGCCCAGTGCTGCATACACCATGCGATGCCGAGCAATGCGCGATTTTCCGGCAAAACAGGCGGCAATGATATGCACAGCAAAATGTCCGCCCCCGTGCCCCTGCACTCCGGCGTGTCCGGCATGCTGTGCGGACTGGTCCTCAATCTCTACAAGCTCGGGATTTAATGCTTCCTCAAGGGCAGCACGTATGGCGCTGGTACGATCAGGCCTGGCCTGCCCGCTCATGCCTCGTCTTTCTTCTTGCGGTACAGGATGAATACCTTGCCGATGCTGTGCACCAGCTCAGCGCCGACCCTGGCGGCCAATTCAGTTGCCAAGGCGCTGCGATCATCCCGCTCGCCTGCGGCGACATGCACCTTGATGAGTTCATGACGATCAATGCAGGCATCGGTTTCCGCCACCAGCGTATCGGTCATCCCCTTCTGGCCGATACGAATCAGCGGCTTCAGATGGTGGGCGGCCTGTTTCAATTTCTTCTTTTGTGCGCTATCCAGTGGCATGCAGTTCTCCTTTGAACGTGCCGGAGTCTAGCTGCATGCAGTCTGGCGATGAAGCATGCAATTGACCGAATGCATCGAGGCGCTGTTACATGCACTTACCGAACGCCGATCATCCATCTGCAAGCCCGCAATATAATCACGCAATCCTTTCAGGTTTATTTCAGCTCTACTTCTTATCGTTCCGCCCATGCACAAGCAAGGCACACAACTCGAGGTTTGGGACCCGTTGCTGCGCAGCTTTCACTGGCTGCTGGTCGCGGCCTTCGCCGTCGCATGGTGGAGTGAAGGCAATGATGTCCGGATTCACCTGCTGGCCGGCAGCGCCATCGTCGGTCTTTTGCTCTTTCGCTTTATCTGGGGCCTGAGCGGCGAACATCACGCCCTGTTCGCCTCCTTCCGCCCGTCCCTGCAAAACATCAGGCAACACCTTGGCGAGCTGATTCATCTCAATGCCCGCCCTTATGCCGGACACACCCCAATCGGCAGCCTGATGATCTATATCCTGCTCCTTAGCCTGCTCATCCTAGGCATCAGCGGCATGATGCTGGCGGGCATGCAAATGGGGCTCGGCCCATTTTCCGGCTGGGCGGTTGGAACCGTTTTCGCTACGGAGGTGCTGGTGCAACAGGTGCATCACTGGTGCTTTGACCTGCTTCAGATTCTCGTCGCGGTTCATCTGGCCGGTGTCGCTGCAGAAAGCGTATTGCAAAAAAACAACCTTACGGCCGCCATGATTACAGGAAGAAAAAACTTCAAGGAGGAAAATCAATGAAATCTCTCTGGTTGATACCCATGCTGCTGCTTGCTGGAGGTGCACAGGCTGCTGAAGCAGTCGTGCAGGCACAGATTGCCCAGTATGAACAACAGGGCGCAAAGGGAGCCGATGCTGCGCGCGGCATGGCAGCATGGAATGAACAGCACATGCAGGCCAATATGCAAAAGATGGTGAGTTGTGCTACCTGCCATGGCAGCAATTTGAGCCTTGCAGGTGAACATGTGCGCACCGCCAAGCGCATTGAGCCCATGGCCCCGAGCGTCAATCCCGAGCGGCTGACCGATCCGGCCAAGATTGAAAAGTGGTTTGGTCGCAACTGCGAATGGACCATCGGTCGCGACTGCACAACTCAGGAGAAGGCGGATTTCCTTGCCTTCATCCAATCAAAATAAAATACTCTCAAAGGAGATGACAATGAAACCAACACCTAAACTCAATCGCTTCTGGGGCATGCTGCTGCTTGCCGCTTGCATCACCCTGTCGATGGGCACGCTGGCCTGGAGCGAAAGTGACAAATGGAACGAAGGCGGAAGCAAGAATAAAGACGACGGAGGCAAAGCCGGCAGCTGGGGCCAGACAACCGGTGTCGCTGTGGTGAGCAACAAACTCTACGCAGCCGAATGTTCGGCCTGTCATTTCGCCTATCAGCCCGGCTTTCTGCCCGAGCGTTCATGGGTGAAAATCATGGGCTCGCTGGGGGATCATTTTGGCGAGAATGCCAAGCTGGATGAGGCTTCGCGCTCGGCCATCGAGAACTATCTGCGCGGCCATGCGGCAGACCAGTTGCCGAACCGTTTCAGCCGCAGCATTCTGCGTTCTATCAATACAAACGATACTCCCCTGCGTATCTCCGATACGGCTTACTTCATGGGTAAACACGATGAGGTTCCGGCCCGTATGGTCAGGGATAACACCAAAGTGCGCTCTTTCGCCAATTGTGCCACCTGCCATAGTGGCGCGGAAAAGGGGTCATTCGATGAAGATGCAGTGCGCATCCCCGGCTTTGGAAGCTGGGAAGATTAGGCTTTCGAAATGCGTGCAGGCAGGACCGAACCCATGAAGCGGAACAGGATTTTACCCTGTTTTGTGGCAAGCCTTGCCCTGTTCACGCTCGCATTGACCCTTATTCCCCGGAGCTGCCTGGCCGACGATACGGATCGGGTGCGTGAACTGCGCAGCACAGCGAGTATCATGCCCCTTTCGCAATTGCTGCAGGAGGTCGAGAAACAACACCCAGGCACCCTGCTTGAGGTTGAGCTTGAGGAGGAGAAAGGCCGCGTGATCTATGAAATGCAATTGCTGGGCGAGGATAAGGTTGTGCATACCCTCAAGGTCAATGCCAGAAACGGCAAAATCCTCTCCGTGGACAGGGATGACTGATGCGCCTGCTGCTGATTGAGGACGATCCCGATCTGAACAGGGAACTGAGCGGCGAACTTGCCCGTCGCGGCTTTGCTGTCGATAGCTGCCATGAAGGTGTCGATGGCGCCTTCATGGGGGAAAGCGAGCCCTACGACATCATCATTCTGGATCTCGGCCTGCCCGATCTTCCCGGCCTGAGCATTCTGGAGCAATGGCGCGCCAAGGGCATCAAAACCCCGGTGCTGATTCTCACCGCACGTGGCGCCTGGCATGAGAAGGTGGATGGGTTCCGCAAGGGAGCCGATGATTACCTGACCAAGCCCTTCCATGTTGAAGAGCTGGTCGTGCGCCTGGAGGCACTGGTCAAGCGCTCAGCAGGGCTTGTCGTCTCCAGCCTTGAAATCGGCCGCTTGCGACTTGATGAGGCTGGTCAATCCGCCCAGTGGCAGGAAGCGGGGGAATGGCGGGATATCGAATTGACCGGCATCGAGTTTCGCCTGCTTCGTTACCTGATGATGCATCCAAAAAAGGTCTGCTCCAATTCGCATCTGCTTGAGCATGTCTATGACTTCGATGCCGAAAAAGAAAGCAATGTGATCGAAGTCTATATCAGCCGCCTGCGCAAAAAGATTCACAAGGATGTCGTCCTCACCCGGCGGGGGCAGGGTTACTACCTTGATCCCGCCCTGTTGGGCGTGAAGGCCTGATGACCTCACTCAGGCAACGCCTTACCCTGAGTCTGGCAGCCAGCCTGGCGCTTTTCTTTATCGTTCAGACACTGATGATCGGCAACGAGGTGGAGGCTCTGAGCGAACGCAATCTCTACTCCAGACTGGAGCATGATCAGGAACAAATTCTGGCTGCATTGGAATGGAATCCACCGCTGCCACCCACACTGCGCCGCTCGCTGATTCCCGGCATCTATGAGCGCCCCTTCTCGGGGCACTATTTTCAGCTGGACATCGCAGGCACGAGCCTGCGTTCGCGTTCGCTGTGGGATGAGGAGCTGAAGGTTCAGATGGAATCCATCGTGCGCGATGCTCCCGGCCCGGACGAACAGCGACTGCTGATTATTCAAAACACCGTTCAATTCCATGGCTTGCCCGTCACCATACGCACAGCAGAAGATATTCTGCCTCTGGAGCACTCCACCGGAGCCTTCCAGCGTCATCTGCTGCTGTTCGCCATAGCTGCCGTAGTCGCTTTGATGCTCCTGCAGGGATGGCTTATCGGTCACAGCCTGAGGCCTCTGCAGCGCGTGCGGCAGCAAATCAAGCAACTGAAGAATCACGAGCTCGAGAAGATTGATGCGCCCGCACCGGATGAAATCATGCCCTTGGTTGCAGAAATCAATCACCTGATGCAGATGATGCAGCAACGCCTGCAACGCTCCCGGCATGCCCTTGGGGATTTGGCGCATAGCCTGAAAACGCCGCTGGCCCTGGCCCGCCAGATCACCCAAAGACAGCCTCATTCGACCGACAATCAACAGCTTGGTGAACAACTGGAACGCATTGGTCAACGCATTGAACGCGAGTTGGTACGTGCGCGCACCGCAGGGCGTATGCCCGGCGGACAGTGGAGCGAAGCTGAAAGGGATATTCGCGACATATGCCAGATGCTTACGCAGGTATTTCCGCACATAGACTTCGACCTGCAGATTGACGCACATCTAAAAGTCCCTGCCGACCGCGAGGATATGTTAGAGCTCTTCGGCAATCTTCTGGAAAACGCTTGCAAATGGGCCAAGGCCAGGGTGCGATGTCGTGTGGCGAACGAGCAGGGCAAAACCTGTGTATGTATCGAGGATGACGGACCCGGCATCGAAGAGGATAAGCATGCACAACTGCTGTTTCGCGGAGAAAGAGCCGATGAATCGAGACCCGGACATGGGCTGGGCCTGTCCATCGTATCGGAAATGGTGGCTGCCTATGAGGGTAGTATCGAGCTCTCCCGCTCCATCGACCTGCACGGCCTGAGGATCGATATTGCCCTGAGCTGAATCACCGGTCATCCCCCACACTTTTTTCCTTTCAGGTTCATTTAATTTCCGATGATCATACTTAGCGGGATTCAACCCTCCGGGGAACTGAGCGCAACGCGCTCATCCTCGGTGCGAACAATACATTCACTGATTTTCAGGTCAGGGCGCTCCCTCCTCTCCCTCCCCCTTTCGGTAGGAGCGCCCTGAAAACGGCGGAAGCTCTTGCTTCCGCCGTTTTTTATTCCCGCTCAGGCCTTCGGGCTCTGTGTAAGTCTGTTCTCAGGGGAAATTCGAGCTAGACTGCCCGCATGTCGCTACCGGAACTCCTTTCAACCTGGAAACAAACCCTTTCCACCATGCGCTTCCCCATCCGCTGGCGCTGGATAGCGCTTCCGGAGCTCCTTTCAACCTGGAAACAAACCCTTTCCACCATGCGCTTCCCCATTCGTTGGCGTTGGATGGCGCTGGTCAGCATTACAGTCGCGCTGGCCGTACTGATTCTTTCCCTGATCCTGCTCAACATGGAGCGCGATGCATGGCGTAAATCCCAATCCGCGCAGGCTAAGGTGATGGTCGAGCGTCTTGGCGACGAAGTAAAAAGTTTTATGCTCGCCGGCAGAAAGCTGGATAAAACCCAGGTGGACATCATCGTCACGGGTTTTCGTGACAAGGTGCCGACTGTGCTCGGTATTCAGGTGCAATACGCTGACGGCGAACTGCATAACTATGGCAATGTCGGGGAAAGCGTGGCTCTGGCCGAGGGCAGTGCTCCACAATCCGCAACAACCCTGCTGCTTTCCGACGATCTCTGGTATGTCCAACCAGTGAACTATGCCAAGGCTCGAATCGGCAGCATTGCCGTGCGTTTCTCCGGCGATGAATGGCGACAACTGGCCAATCGCTTTATTGCCGGAACCCTGATGGTGGCCGTTATCGTCATTCTGTTGGCCAGCATTGCAGCCTATTGGGTCGCCACGCGCATGAGCCGCCCGCTCGAAACGCTGGCCACAGCCGCCCGACATGTTGCCGACGGCGACTTCAGCACACGCATCCCGATCCACGGCAACGATGAAATAAGCGATGCCGGGAAGCAGTTCAACCACATGGTCAGCGAACTGGCGCACAAGGAAAAATTGCGCGGCGCATTCGGCCGCTATCTGAATCCGAAGCTGGTCAACGATATGTTCAGCGAAAACAGTGCCGCACCGATCAGTCACCGACAACAGGTTTCCATCCTGTTCGCCGATATGGTCGGCTTTACAAGCTTCTCGGAAAACACCGAGAGTGAAGATGTGGTGCAGGTACTGAACCGGCATTTCGAACTGTTTCATCGCATCATCGATTACTATGGCGGGCATGTTGATAAATACATCGGCGATGCGGTGATGGCGGTATTCAATCATCCGCATGAGGACGATGCGCATGTGCGTCACGCGGCCATGGCCGGCATGGCTATGACGCTTGCCTGCCAGCGCCTGAACGACATGAACAGAAACGGACCGGAAGTCCTGTTCCGTGTCGGCATCAATCACGGCGAGGCAATTGTCGGTAATATCGGCGCTGTTGAGCGACTGGAGTACACGATCATCGGCGATGCGGTGAATGTAGCGTCGCGCATGACCGGACTGGGAGCAGGCGGCGAGATGATGTTGTCGAAGAATACATTCGGCGAGATTGGCAAGGGTTTTGCCTTTGAGAGCATCGGGCAAAAATCCATCAAAGGCATTCAAAAGCCCATCAACTGCGGTAGGCTTGTCGCTGAAGATGAAAAAGTTATGGTCAATATGCGGCATGCCGTCGCTCTGGCCTTCGATCTGACGCTGGGCAAAGAAGCTCAGGCCAAAAGCAGGGAAGGAGAGCATGTTGCCACGAAATAACCCGCCTGATTTCCACTGTAAATGGTTCATACTTTTGCTGGTACTGCTTCTCTCGGCTTGTGGGGCAGGCTCCGGCATTGGCAAACGCGTAGACGGCCTCAAATCCGTAACATTCAGTGCAGTCGGCAGCTACAAGGCAGCCCTGAACTACTACGAGCGTGGTGACATCATGCTGGCAAGAAGTGCAGCCATCCGCACTGATGCCAAGCGCCCGGACTACCCGGATGCACAGAAATTACTCAGGGAAAAAATCGAACCGGCCCGTTTGCGCTTGCTGCGTCATTACCGGCGCATGGCAGAGCAGGAGGAGAAACGCGGCGCCCTTTACCGAGCCAAGGAATTTTATATAAAAACGGCAGCTGTATGGGTCGGCGATGACGCCATGCTGCGAGAGGTTGAGCGTGTTGACCTTATTTTGCGCCAGAGGCGTCTGAATCAACTGACCGAACAGCGTCGCAAGGAAGATAATCAACTGCTCGATGCACTTAACCGTTATGACCCGCCCAAAGGACTGGACCCCAAGGATCAGCCCATTGCCCGGGAACTTGAGCGCATACAGGACTTTGTGCTGACGCGCGGACGCAATGCATGGCGGGCCGCCAAACGCGAACTGCATGAGGGTCATCCCGAAATTGCCTATGTCGAGGCTGAGTCATACCTGCGCCTGAGACCGGGGTCACGCAATGGCCCGCTACTCATGCAGGAGGTCAAAGAAGCCCTGCCCAAAGGCCTGCGCATTCCGCAGGAAAGCCATCAGCAACGGAGCAAGGCGAGCGCATCGCCGCAAAAGGTCACAGCAGATCAAATCAACCAGCTTATGCAGCAGGAGAATTGGATACGGGCGTATGAGTACGCAATGATTTATCGTCGTGAAGGCGGCGACGAGGCCGACAATCTGCTGCAAATCATCAACAGAACACTGAAGAAACAGGCTGAGGCGGCATTCAGAACCGGGCAGGCGGCATTTCAGGCTGAACAACTGGATAAGGCCGTCGAGCAGTGGGGTCTGGCCGCCGAATTGCAGCCGGACAACCGCGATTATACTGACAGCCTGCGTCGCGCGCAGGAGTTACAGGAGCGCTTTAGAATTTTGCAGGACAAAGCCAACAGTGCTGACAGCTAAACCGAAACAGAGGCAGGAACAAGATGCGTGATCAGATAGTCCAACCCAGACGCAAAACCCGCCAGATAAGCGTCGGCAAGGTGTTAATCGGTGGTGATGCGCCGATTTCCGTGCCGTCGATGACTAATACGCCGACCACCGAGATCGATGCCACTATTGCTCAGGTGCGACGCCTGACTGAAGCAGGAGCGGACATCGTTCGCATTTCGGTGCCCGATCCTGAATCGGCTGCTGCCATGCCGGAGATTCTCAATCAGATCGACGTGCCGATCATCGCCGATATTCATTTCAGCCACAAAATGGCCCTGGCCGCACTTGAAGCCGGCGTACACGGCCTGCGCCTGAACCCCGGCAACATCGGCACGCGTGATCGTGTTGAAACAGTCGTCAAGGCAGCACAGGAACGTAACATCTCCATCCGTATTGGTGTCAACGCCGGTTCGCTGGAAAAACCCCTGCTGGAAAAATACGGCGAACCGTGCGCCGATGCCATGGTTGAATCAGCGCTCGGCCATATCCGCATTCTGGAAGAGATGAACTTCCACGACATCAAGGTGTCACTCAAGGCCAGCAACATCCCGATGACTGTGGCTGCTTATCGCAAGCTGGCCGGACAGGTTGATTATCCTTTCCATCTCGGTATCACCGAGGCTGGCAGCAAATTCAGCGGTACGGTCAAATCCTCCATTGGGCTCGGCCTTTTGCTGGCCGACGGACTCGGCGACACCATTCGCATCTCGCTGGCCGCAGAGCCGGAAGAGGAGATTCGCGCCGGTTTTGAAATCCTTAAGTGCCTGAATCTGCGTCACCGCGGCGTGAATCTGATTGCCTGTCCGTCGTGCGCGCGACAGAAATTCGATGTCATCCGTACGGTCGAACTGCTGGAGAAACGTCTGGCGCACATTCGTGAACCCATGGATGTGGCCGTCATCGGATGTGTGGTGAATGGTCCGGGCGAGGCGCGTGAGGCGGGCCTCGGCGTGACCGGCGGTTATCCGGTGCACCTGATGTACAAGGACGGCAAGCCAAGTGGCAAGCTCAAATCCGGAGATATGGTGGAGCAGCTGGTGCAGGAGGTCGAAGCGCGTGCCGCAAAGCTCGCAGCAGACAGGGCTGCCGACGGGGAGAGCAAATCTTGAGTACACAATTCCGCAGCATCCGCGGCATCCACGACGGATTGCCTGAGGAAGTCCGCCGCTGGCGGCATATCGAGGATATCGCCCGCCGCACCTTTGCCCGCTACGCCTTCTCCGAGGTGCGCCTGCCCGTACTGGAACCCACTGCCCTTTTTGTGCGCTCTATCGGCAGCGAAACGGATATCGTGGCCAAGGAAATGTATCGCTTCGAGGATCGCGGTGGCGATGATATCTGCCTGCGCCCGGAGGGCACGGCAGGTGCAGTACGCGCTTACCTGCAAGGCGGACTGACACGCAGCGGCGCGCAGCGCTGGTTTTACATCGGCCCGATGTTCCGCCGCGAACGTCCGCAGAAGGGCAGATTGCGTCAGTTTCAACAGATTGGCGTGGAATGGTTCGGCGTGCAGGGCCCCCTTGAAGATGTTGAAACCCTGGCTATGGCACATGCCTTTCTTGAAGATCTCGGCATTCCCGAACTGGCCATGGAAATCAATTCGCTGGGCTGCCCGGTCTGCCGGCCTGCCTATCGTGAAAAATTGGTTGTCTATCTGGAGAAGCGGCGTGATGCCTTATGCGAAACCTGCAACACGCGTATCGAAAGCAATCCGCTGCGCGTCCTCGACTGCAAGGTGGAATCCTGTCAGGCCCAGCTCGGTGATGCGCCGGAAATGGCCTCACATTTGTGCACCGAATGCCAAACCCATTTCGATGCCGTGAAGACAGGCCTCGATGCGCTGCATGTGCCTTATCAGGTAAACCCGCGCATCGTTCGCGGGCTGGATTATTACAATCGCACCGCCTTTGAAATCGTCACCCGCAAGCTTGGCGCACAGGGTACAGTGCTGGCCGGCGGACGTTACGATGGACTGGTCGAGGAGCTGGGCGGCCCGGCCACACCGGCCATCGGCTTTGCCATGGGGCTGGAGCGATTAGCCATGCTGCTGCCGGAAGCAAAACCCGATACCGTGGATGTTGCTGTTGTGGTAATCGGGGATAACGTTGCCGCATACGGCCTCTCCATTGCCGACACCCTGCGCCGCGGGGGCTGTGCGGTGATTCACTGCGGAGGTGGCGCCGCCAAACGCCAGTTCAAGATCGCCGATCGTGAACTGGCCCGTTTTGTTGCCGTCATCGGCGAGGATGAAATGCGCCAGCATCATGTACAGCTTAAGGACATGCAAAGCGGCACCCAGCAAGCGATGCCCGTTGAGGCGGCCATTGCCGCCATCTTGCAAGGCCATCGCTGATTCAGCTCAGACCCTTCTGCTGAGCGCCGGCATGGACCACGTGTCGCCTGCGTACAATGCTTGGGGCTGCTGGCCGGAGATGACACGGCGTTTTACAGATAAGCGTTTATGAACAGCATCCTTGTATCCCTGCATCAGATGGTGCGCCCGCTGCTCGGCGCACTGCGTGACCTTACCCCCATCATCCTTGTCATTGTCGTTTTCCAGACACTCGTCCTGCAACAGCCCATCCCGAATATCGGCGGCATGATTGTCGGCTTCCTATGCGTGCTTGTCGGTCTGGCGCTTTTTGTGCGGGGACTGGAGAGCGCGCTGTTCCCCATCGGCGAGAACCTGGCACATGCCTTTGCCGCTAAGGGCAGCGTATCCTGGCTGCTGCTGTTTGCCGTACTGCTTGGCTTTGGCACCACCATTGCCGAACCGGCGCTCATTGCCATTGCTGCAAAAGCTGCCGATGTTGCGGCAGCGGCGGCACTGATCGGCCCGGATGAAGCTGCGCGTGAGGAATATGCCGACGGCCTCAGGCTGAGCGTGGCCGTATCTGTTGGTCTGGCCATTCTGATTGGCGTGCTGCGTATCCTGCGCGGCTGGCCGCTGCCATATCTGATTGTCGGCGGTTATCTGCTGATTGAAATCATGACGCCTTTCGCCCCGCCCGAAATTATTGGCATCGCCTACGATGCCGGTGGCGTGACCACCTCGACGATTACCGTTCCACTGGTCGCCGCACTCGGCGTCGGCCTTGCCTCCTCCATTCAGGGGCGCAATCCGGTACTCGATGGCTTCGGCCTGATAGCGCTTGCTTCATTGTTGCCGATGGTGTTCGTCATGTTTTACGGCTTGGTGGTGCTGGGGTGACAGCCCTGTTGTTGGATATTTTCGACACCTTCCGCAACACCATCGACGATGTTGCCCCCATCATCGGCACACTGTTCTTTTTTCAGTATGTTGTGCTCAAAAGTCCCTTGGTCAATTTTGAGCGCATCCTTATCGGCCTGTTCATGGTTATCCTCGGGCTTACATTGTTTCTGGTCGGGCTTGAGAAAGCCATCTTTCCACTCGGTGATGCCATGGCCCGACAGCTGACAGCCCCCTCCTTTCTCTATGCGCCCGGACAAATACCGACTTATCTGTGGCAGGATTACTTTTGGGTATACGTCTTTGCATTTTCCATCGGCTTCGCCACCACGGTGGCCGAGCCCGCGCTGATCGCCGTTGCGCTCAAGGCCGAAGATATTTCGGGTGGTACCATCCCCGCTTTCGGCCTGCGTATGGCTGTAGCCATGGGTGTGGCCATCGGTGTGACCATCGGCTGTTTCCGCATCGTTAGCGGAACCTCGCTGTGGGTGTATATTGTCGTGGCTTATGTGGTGGTACTCCTGCAAACCGCGCGTGCGCCGAAGATGATTGTCCCGCTGGCCTTCGATTCCGGCGGTGTGACCACGTCAACCGTCACCGTACCGCTACTGGCGGCCCTCGGCCTCGGTCTGGCCAGCACCATACCCGGAAGAAGTCCGGTGCTGGATGGCTTCGGCCTGATCGCCTTCGCCAGCGTATTTCCGATTATCACCGTCCTCGCCTATGCCCAGTTTTCAAGCTGGCAGGCGCGGCAAGCAAACAGGCAC
The DNA here is from genome assembly GCA_964596375.1 of uncultured Zetaproteobacteria bacterium. Lineage (GTDB taxonomy): Bacteria > Pseudomonadota > Zetaproteobacteria > Mariprofundales > Mariprofundaceae > UBA1543. The sequence continues at coordinate 14,199 of CAZQTO010000007.1, forward strand.
GACAAGGAGGGATAGAATGCATTTCAAACTGATTATCGCACTGGTGAACGACGGACAGACCAAGGACATCATGCTGGCGGCGCGCGAAGCCGGGGCCACCGGCGCAACGGTCGTGGGCGCTGCCCGCGGCGAAGGACTGGCACCCAAAAAGACGTTTTTTGGCCTGAATCTGGAATCGCAGAGGGACATGCTGATGTTTATTGTCGAGGAACACCTGAGCCGGCAGGTGCTTGAGCATATCGCATCTACTGGCGGTTTCGAGGATAACCCAGGTAGCGGCCTGGCCTTCCAGCTTGATGTTGAAGATACCATTGGCCTCAGGAGTCAGATCGAGGTCATTTCTGAAGAAGTAGAGGAGGAAATATGATGAGCGAACGGAAAATTATACGTGTACGCGAGGTCATGAAGGAAAAGTTTGATCTGGTGGACGGGCTTTCCACTGTGCGCGAGGTGCTCGAACACATGCACCATGTCGAGACCAAATGTGTGATTGTCGACAAACGCCACGAAGATGACGAATACGGCATTGTTGTACTGGCCGATATTGCCCGCTATGTGCTGGCGGCAAATAAATCCCCGGACCGGGTCAGTCTTTACGAGGTGATGACCAAGCCGGCGGTAACCATCAATCCGGAAATGAACATCCGGCATGCCAGTGCCCTGTTTGCCCGGCTTGGCCTTTCGCGCGCCCCGGTGGTCAACGGCAGCGGTGAGATTATCGGCATCGTCAGTCATACCGACATGGTGCTCAAGGGGCTGATGAAGCTTTGTTAGCCGCGCATTGAGTTCCGGCCCCGGCTTGGTAGCTTCAAGCGCCATGAAAGACATGCAGGACACAGCTTCGCTGGACGCTTTGCGCCAGCAGATCGATAGCATCGATGAACAATTGTTGGCTTTGATCCACCAGCGGGCAGAGCTGGCTTCCGGGGTTGGCCGGCGCAAGAAGGCCGATGGCGAAACCGCCTATTATGTTCCCAGCCGCGAAGCGCAGATTATCCGTCGCCTGAAGAAGATTAATGCCGGCCGCATTCCGGATGCAGCCCTGCACGGCATCTACCGCGAGATTATCGGTGCATGCCTTTCACTTGAACAACCCCTGTGCATTGCCTATCTGGGGCCGGAAGGCACCTTCACACACACCGCCGCCCGCAAGCAGTTCGGTTCCACAGCCAGCTACCTGAGCTGCCGCAACTTCGACGAGATTTTCGACGAGGTGGAGGCTGGCCGCGTGACCTACGGCGTTGTCCCGGTTGAGAACGCCTTCGAGGGTGCGGTTACCCACACGCTGGATCTTTTTGTCGATCGCAATGTATCCATCTGCGCCGAGGTACTGCTTGGCATCCACCATCATCTGCTGGCTCGCTGCCGGACGGATGAGATCGAAGTGGTCTATACCAAGTCCGAGGTGCTCAGCCAGTGTCGAAAATGGCTGCAAAAACATCTGCCTAACGCACGCCTCGAAGAAGCTGATTCCACTGCCGCAGCAGCCGAACTCATTGCAAAAAACCCGCATGCGGCAGCCATTGCCTCGAAAGAAGTGGCCGAGCGCTACGAGTTGCCGATACTGGCCTCCAATATCGAAGATCATCACGGCAATACCACACGTTTTCTGGTCATCGGCCAGCATGATTCGCCGCCTTCAGGCAAGGACAAAACTGCGCTGGTCATGTCGACCACCGACAGACCGGGTGCGTTGCATGATCTGCTTGAGCCCTTTCACAACCGCGGCATCGGCTTGAGTCGCATCGAATCGCGTCCCTCGCGCAAAAATCTTTGGGAATACGTGTTCTTCATCGATTTGCAGGGGCATCGCGAAGATACCGATGTGGCGGCAGCTCTCGCCGATATCCGCAACATGCCGGATGGTTTCCTCAAGATTCTCGGCTCCTTCCCCGTCGCCGAGAGGCTGTAACAGTGGGCAGCGTTGACTGGAGCCGCCGCGCTGTGGCGCAATGCGCGTATTTGCACCCCTATATTCCAGGCAAACCGATTGACATGCTGCTTGCCGAGCAGGGAATCAGCGAGGCAATCAAACTTGCCTCCAATGAAAACCCCTACGGCCCGCCGCCGGCTGCAATCGAAGCGATTCGTAAGCATGCCGCCGGCGTGTCGCGTTACCCCGATGGCGATAGCCGGACTCTGAAAATGCTGCTTGCGGCAAGGCATGGCGTCGCTACGGATCAGATCATCATCGGTAATGGCTCCAGCGAGGTGCTGGAACTGGTCATACGCACCTTTGCCGGAACAGGGGATGAGGTCGTCTTTTCCAGCCGTGCCTTTATCATGTATCCGCTTTACACCCGCGCTGTCGGAGCCGTCGGGGTTCCCGTGCCGGAGGCCGATGGTCTGGCCCACGATCTGGATGCAATGGCTGCGGCGGTCAACGAACGAACCAAGATTTTGTGCATCGCCAACCCCAACAATCCGACCGGTACTGTGCATAGCTACAGCGCTATTCAGAAGATGCTCGACCAACTTCCCAGGCATCTGGTCGTGCTGCTGGATGAGGCCTACATCGAGTATATGGATGTGAGCGATAGACAAGGCTCACTCAGCCATCCGGGACTGGTGCTTTGCCGCACCTTCTCCAAGGCCTTCGGACTGGCAGGATGTCGAATCGGTTATGGCGTGGCCGATGCCGGCCTTCTGTCGGTGGTTAACCGCTTTCGCCCCCCCTTTAACACCAGCATTCTGGCTCAGGAAGCAGCGAGCGCTGCGCTTGGAGATTTCGACTGGGTGTTGGAACGCGTCGCCGAGAGCAATCGGCAACGCTCCCGACTGGAGGACTTTTTTGCCAGCATCGGGCTTCTGGCTGGCAGGAGCGCAGCCAATTTTGTGCTTATACGCCATGATCGGAGCGATTGGCTTTTGCTTGAGCTGGAACAGCGAGGCATCATTCCGCGCCCGTTAAAGCCATACGGCATGGAGAATGATCTACGGATCACCGTTGGCACGACATCCGAGAATGAACAGCTCATCGCTGCCATGGAAACGATACTCGGCTGACGCGGATATCCCCTGCTGGTAAACGGGGCTGAAACAGGAGTGTGACTTGTGAATCAAGTCGGAAAAGATATGCATCTGGTGGTTATCGGCGTCGGCCTGATCGGCGGCTCGTTTGCCCGTGCCCTGCGCCAAAGCGGGCAGATCAGACGTGTCACAGGCGTGGGGCGCAGCGTGGCCAATCTGGAACGCGCCCGCGAATTGGGCATTATCGATCATTGGACGCACGACATTGCCGAAGCTGTGGCTGAAGCCGACCTTGTACTCGTGGCCGTACCGATGGGTGGTTATGAGCAGGTCTTCAAGGAGCTGGCCGGGTCACTTCCTGCAAGCGCCTTGATCACCGATGCAGGCAGTACCAAGCAACACCCCATCGAAATTGCCAATCGCCTGCTTCCCGATCCTTCCCGTTTTGTACCGGCCCACCCCATTGCCGGAACCGAGCAATCCGGTGCTGAGGCCTCGTTTGCCGAACTGTTCGAAGGGAAGCTGTGTATTCTGACGCCATCCGATGTCACAGCACCCGATGCCCTGAGCGCGGTGGAACAGCTCTGGCGCGCCACCGGCAGCCGCACCCTCTGTATGGATGCGGCAAGTCATGACAACTTTCTCGCCTCTGTCAGCCATCTGCCGCACATGGCGGCTTTTGCGCTGGTCAATGCGGTGCGCAATCAAACCGATGCGGATGACAACGATCCGTTTCGTTTTGCGGCTGGCGGCTTTCGCGACTTTACCCGCATCGCATCCTCCTCGCCTGAGATGTGGCGCGATATCGCGCTGGCCAACAAGGATGCACTGGGCGATAAAATCGCCGCCTTTCAGTCTGAGTTGTCGGTTTTGAAAGATGCGCTGGAAAGGGGTGATGGCGAAGCCTTGCTCAAGGCGTTTTCCGCCGCCAAGCAGGCCCGCGATGCATGGCTGGACTTGCATGGAGAGGAGCTGTGAACGTCGGTGGAAGACTGATTGCCGGGCCTGCCACGGGGCCGCTTACGGGCCGCGTGAGCGTACCGGGCGACAAGTCGATGTCGCATCGCGCCGTGATGCTCGCATCCCTGGCCGATGGCCTTACCGAAATCCACGGCTTTCTGCCCGGCGAAGATAATCTGGCCACTGCCCGCATGTTCGAGCAGATGGGCGTGCACATCGACTGGCTGAATGCCGAGAAAACCTCGCTGCGCATCCACGGTGTCGGCCTGTACGGGCTATCCGCTCCCAGAGAGATGCTTGATGCCGGCAATTCAGGCACCTGCGTCCGCCTGATGACCGGCGTACTGGCAGGACAGTCTTTCTCATCCACCATCACCGGCGACGCTTCGCTGTGCAAAAGACCGATGCGCCGGGTGGTTGATCCGGTGCGCCGCATGGGCGCGATGGTTGATGGAAGCGATGGCGGCAATTTGCTACCCCTGAGCATTTGTGGCGGAAAGCTAAACGCGATCCATCATGTTTCCGAGGTTGCCAGCGCGCAGGTGAAGTCGTGCGTACTGCTGGCAGCTCTCTATGCCGAAGGCAAGACCACCGTGCTGGAGCCGCGTCCGACGCGCGATCATACCGAGCGCATGCTCCCCCTCTTCGGCCAGCCTGTGCACGTGGATGCTGACGGACTGATTCACCTGAACCCGGTTGGAAAACTGACCGCACCGAAAGTGCCGATCCATATCCCGGCCGACCCGTCCTCGGCCACCTTCTTTGCCGTGGCAGCAGCACTTGTCCCCGGTTCGGATGTAACCCTGGAACAGGTGGGTATGAACCCGCTGCGTAATGGCTGGAGCCGGATTCTTGCTGGCATGGGCGGGCAACTGCGCCTGCTCAATGAGGGCAAGGTAGGTGAGGAGCGTGTTGCCGATATCCGTGCTGCTTACACGCCGCTGCATGGCCTGAAGGTCAATCCGGCCGATGTGCCCGATGCTATTGATGAATTTCCGGCTCTCTTTGCAGCAGCAGCCCTGGCTGATGGCGAATTTCTGCTGACCGGGGCTGAGGAACTGCGCGTAAAGGAGTCCGATCGCATCGCCGTGATGGCAAAGGCCCTGACCGCTGCCGGTGCAGATGTTGTGGAGCACCCGGATGGGGCGCGTATTATCGGGGGTAAGCTCAAGGGGGGCTGTATGGTTGATGCCGAGGGTGATCACCGTATTGCTATGGCCATGGCGGTGGCAGCGCAATGTGGCGAGGCTGAGATCAGTATCGACAACGCAGCTGCCATTGCCACATCCTTCCCTGATTTCGTGCCGCTGGCACAAAGCATCGGTATGAATGTGCGCTGGGAGTCGGTTTGAGGACGCGAATATGAGTGAGTGGAAAGCCATCCCCGGCCTGCAGATTGCCATTGACGGGCCTTCAGGTTCCGGCAAGGGCACGATTGCAAAGAGGCTGGCCGAGGCCGTTGGTCTGCCGGTGCTCGACACCGGCCTGCTGTATCGCTTTATCGGTTACAGCAGCATGCAGGCAGGCGCCATGAATGAAGCCGACGTTCTTTCGCATATGGATCAATACCTCGGAAACATGCTGTGGAAGCCGGGCGGCATCTTTGTGAATGGCGAGAATATGGGCAACAAACTGCGTCAGGAGGATGTTGCTGCTGCCGCCTCCCGAGTTGCCGCCATGCCGGAGGTGCGCCGCCGACTACTCAATGTACAACAGGATATCGCCAAAAATGGCTGTGTGATGGATGGCCGCGACATTGGCACGGTGGTCCTGCCGGATGCCCAGACAAAATTTTTTCTCACCGCCTCATTGCGCGAACGGGCCAGACGCCGTTGGTCACAGTTGCAGGGGCTCGGGGCCGAGGTTAGCCTTGATGCCACCCTGAATGAAATCAGGTTGCGCGACACACAGGACGCCGAACGCACCCATTCCCCGCTCAAGCAGGCTCGGGATGCGGTTTGCATCGATTCCACCACCATGCGCATAGACGAGGTAGTGGATCGCATGCTCTCCATCATGGAGCGCAGAGCATTGATAGAAAAAGCCTGACAAACGCGACATGAACAGAAATGAATAACACCAACCAGAGGACACCTCCACCCATGAGCAATACGCCCGAACCCACCAAAGCCCCCGTGCCTGAAACAGACGCGCCTGCCGTAAACCCGGCAGCCGAAGCGGAGACGGTAAGCCCCGAGGTCGCCCCCAGTAACGTTGAAGCACCTGCCGCCGCTGCCAAGCCAGTTGCCCCCAAGACAGAAAAACCGGCCAAAGCAGCCAAGCCTGCCAAGGCAGAGAAACCGGCTAAGGTAGAGACGGCCGCGGAAACGGATGATGAGGCATTGTTCCGCCAGATGCTGGAGGAGTCGCTGCGTCAGCAGCCCGTGGCATCAAGCGGTGAAATCATTCGCGGCATTGTTGTCGGTGTAGACCGTGAAGTTGTCATGATCGATGTCGGTGGAAAAAATGAAGGCCGCGTTTCGGCCTCCGAATTCGAACAGCTTGGCGAACCACTGCCTGCCGTCGGCGATGACATTGAAATCATGGTACAGCACTCGGGCGACCGTGGCGGCTCCACTTATTCCGTCATCGCAGCCAGGCGCAATGCCCTGTGGGAGCATATCGAGGCCTCACTGAACGAACAGAGCATCATGCGGGGCAAAGTCAGCAAGGAGGTGAAGGGTGGTTTGCGCGTGCAGCTCGGTGGCATCGAAGCCTTCATGCCCCGCTCTGAGTGCGATACCAGCCTGTCACACGCTGTCGGCGAGCTTGTCGGGCAGGACGTTGAAGTGGTGGTTATCACCGCTGAGCGTCGTCCGGAAAATGTCGTGGTGTCGCGCAAGCGCCCTCTGGAAAAGGTTCTGCTGGAGAAGAGAACCGAATTCTTTGCCAAGGCCAAGGTCGGCGATAAGGTCAGCGGCGAAGTGAAGCGACTCACCGATTTTGGTGCTTTCGTGGATATTGGCGGCGTGGATGCGTTATTGCACATATCCGATATCGCCTGGCGCCGCTTGAAGCACCCGTCCGAGGCCTTGCAGGCCGGACAGAAGATCACGGCAGAAATCATCAAGATGAACGAGACTACCGGCAAGGTGTCGCTATCCATGCGTGCCCTGCAATCGGACCCTTGGGAAAATGTGGAGCACAATTATCAACCTGGCATGCGTATCACCGGAACCGTTCGCCGCTTGCTTGATTTTGGCGCTATGGTGGAGCTTGAACCCGGTGTTGAAGGCATGATCCACCGCTCCGAAATGAGCTGGACACGGCGCGACACCAATCCTTCCCAAATGCTGTCTGAAGGTGATGTGGTTGACGTTGCAGTGATCGAAGTGGACAGCGCGAAACGCCGTATTGCCCTGAGCTTGAAGGAAGTGTCAGAGAACCCCTGGCAGGCCTGGCTGGCAAGCCATCCGGCAGGCGCGCATGTCAGCGGGCCGGTGCGCAGCATTACCGAATTCGGCATATTTATCCGACTGACCGATGATCTCGATGGTCTGGTGCATATCGGCGATCTGTCATGGAAGGAGCCGGGCGACAAGGTTATCGCGAACTACAAGAAGGGTCAGGAAGTCGAGTGTGCGGTGCTCGGTGTAGACATCGACCGGCAGCGTATTTCACTCGGCATCAAACAGCTGGAAAGTGACCCTTATGAAGTCTTTATGGATGGTGCCAGTCGCGGTCGCAAGGTTGAAGGCAAGGTGCTTTCCATTGGTAAGGGTGCAGCCATGATCGAAGTCATGGAAGGGGTTGTGGCACGCCTGGCGCTCCGCGAAGTACCACGCGACCATAATGAACTGAAGGTCGGCGAGGCCATTGAGGCCAAGATTATCGAACTTGACCGCAAACGCAGACGCATCGGCCTGTCCATTAGCCAGTTGCTGCGCGATGAGGAAAAGGATGCAGTGCGCAATTATTCGAAGAGTATTTCCGGCGGTAAGGCAATGTCGGCACTGGCTCTGGAGTTGCAACGCAAGCTCCTGAATAAACAGGAAAAAGCCCCGGCTAAAAAGCCTGCGGCAAAACCGGCAGCCAAAAAAGTCGCAAAAGATAAGGCTGTCAAGAAAGAGGCTGGTGCTGCAAAAAAACCAGCCGGTAAGGCTGAAAAAAAGGCCGTAGAGAAAGTTGAAGATAAAGAAGCAGTCAAGGGGACTGGGAAAGAGGGGAGTAAGGCATGACAAAATCTGAGTTGGTGGATGCCATTGTAAGTCTGGAGGGCCAGATAACCCGACGTGAGGCCGAGGTGGTGGTCAATAATATCCTCAGCGCTATCGGAGATGCACTGGGACGTGGTGAACGGGTTGAATTGCGCGGCTTCGGCAGCTTCTACACCAAAGAACGGGATGCGCGTGTTGGGCGCAATCCGAAGACCGGTGCAAGCGTTAGCGTACCGGCCAAGATTGTACCGCAATTCAAGCCTGGCAAAGAATTGCGTGACAGGGTGGACAGCGCTTCCTGAACCAATCTGTCCATCCTCCGCATGGTCTATAATGTGCTGAACACCAGAGGAGAAATGACATGAACTGGATCAATGCCCTGCTGGTGGTCATCCTGACCACGCTGGCAACCATGTTTGCGGCTGCCAACGAAGGTCGTATCGCAGTTGGTTTTGCCAATCTCACCTCCGGCGAAGTGCCGCTTTATGTGCCCATATTCATCGCTTTCCTTATCGGATTCGGTGGAGGCATGCTTTCTCTGAGTTTCTCCCGACGCAAACACAAAATGGAAATTGAACGCTTACGGCAGGAAAACAGCCTGCTGCAAACCGAAGTGAACAACCTTCGCAATCTGCCCCTGCAAGACGAAACATGACCAATGCCATTCTTCTGACCGCAATTCTTGCGGCATGCGCTGTGCTCATCTGGGTGCTTTGGCGACAACAGGGTGTTCAGGCAGACAAAGCCAAAGAACAGGAAGATGCGCGCATCCCGCCTCTGCTGCGCGGTATTAATTTTCTGCTGTCGGATGAACCCGACCGTGCCCTGAAGGAACTGGTGCATGTGGCCAAATTGCAGACAGAAACGGCTGAGGTCTATCTGGCGCTGGGCGATATGTTCCGCAACAAGGGGGAATTCGGTCGTGCCGTTCGTATTCACCAGAATTTACTTGCCCGCCCGGACCTTCCGCAGCATTTGCACATGCAGGCTCAGGTTGCCCTGGCCGTAGACTTTCAGGCTGGCGGCCTGCTTGGCCGCGCCCTGCAGCAGTATGGCCGGGTCCTTGATCGGCAGCCGGGCCATATTCAGGCGCTTGAGGCCAGCTTGCGCATTCGCGAACAGGGACGCGAATGGGAGATGGCTGAAGAACTCCTGCGAAGGCTGGACCGGGTGCGCGACACCACGTCGAATCTGCATCATGCCTACCTGCTGACTGAAATGGCCCGCCAGAAACTGGCGCGCAAGGATGAGGATGGCGCATTGGCGATGGTGCAGCAGGCCATTGAAAATGCGCCAGCCTGTGCCGCGGCGCATTTGCTGCTTGCTGAAATAGATCTGAAGCGAGGTGACGCCGATGCCGCAGTGAACAGCATGCGCCAGCTGCATGCCGCCGCCCCTTATTATCTGCCACTGCTGGTTCCGGTTCTGCTGGCCCACCCGAAGGCTTACGACTCGCACGGGCAGGCCTTTCTGAAACAGTGCTGGCAGGACAATCACGATGAGTTGCTGGCCATTGCCTGGATCAGGGCCTTGCATAGCGCACGCGGCATTGAGGCAGCACAACAGCTCAAGCAGAGCATTGCCTTCGAGCCACGCTCCCTGTCTGCCTGTCTGCACTTAAAAGCCCTGCTTGGTGAGGAAGATTCACTCACCCGCGCCAGCCGTCAGTGGCAAAGTGCCCAGAAAAATTATTCCTGCGTGGAATGCGGTGCCAAGTTTGTTGATATGCGCTGGCAATGCCCGCAATGCCATGAGTGGGGCAGCATGCGTCCCATTAAGGAAAAGGAAAACACATGAAAAATCGCCTGATGCTTGCCCTTGATTTACCCGACCGGGAAAAGGCGGAGGCCATGGCTCGTGAAATGGCCGGGGATATTGGTTGGTTCAAGATTGGCCTGCGCCTGTTTGTCGCCGCAGGCCCTGAACTTGTGCGCTCCGTATTGCAAACACACCGCGTGTTTCTGGACCTTAAATTTCACGACATCCCCAACACTGTTGCCGAGGCTGTCGCCAGTGCCGGCTCCCTGGGCGTGCAGATGACCAATATCCATGCTGCGGGCGGGCCGGATATGATGCGGGCAGCGTCCGAGGCTGCTCAAGCGTTTCCGCACATGAAGCTGATTGCCGTCACTGTATTGACCAGCGATCCGATGCCTGCCGCAGAGGCAAAAATCGAGGCGGTCAGGCGTGCTGAAATGGCCCGCGAAGCCGGCCTGCACGGCGTGGTATGCAGTGTGCACGAGGCGGCAGCCATCAAACGGGCCTGTGGGCAGGATTTCCTTACCGTTACCCCCGGCATTCGCTGGGGCGGGCAGAGCGCAAATGACCAGCAGCGCATCGCCGATCCCGCCTTTGCCATTGCCCAGGGAGCGGATTATCTGGTTGTCGGAAGGCCCATCCTGCAGGCCGACGACTGCAAGGCGGCCGCCCGCGAGGCTGTCGCCATGATGCAGTCTGCAATCCAGAAACGGAGAAAATCATGAAACTGCCAGATTACGAAGACACCCTCGCCCCCTATGCCTGCCGTTCAACAGAATCGCGTGGTCGCAATTATCCGGAAGAAGAATCCAGCGACCGCAATCTTTTTCAGCGCGACCGTGACCGCATTATCCATTCCACCGCCTTTCGCCGACTGGAATACAAAACACAGGTATTCGTCAATCATGAAGGCGATCATTACCGCACACGCCTGACACACACCATTGAGGTTGCACAGATCGCCCGCTCCATCTGCCGCACCATGCATCTGCACGAGGACCTTGCCGAGGGCGTGGCTCTGGCTCACGATCTCGGTCATACACCCTTCGGTCACTCAGGTCAGGATGCCCTGAACATCGTGATGAAACCCTTTGGCGGCTTTGAGCACAACCGCCAGTCGCAGCGTGTGGTGGAAGAGTTGGAACAGCGATACTCGGCTTTTCCGGGCTTGAATCTGAGTTACGAGATGCGCGAAGGCATCGTCAAGCACAGATCCCCGCATGACATGCCGAAAAATGCTGATCTGTTCGCCTACAACCTGCATGAACAGGCTACGCTGGAAGCCCAGTTGGGCAATCTGGCTGACGAAATTGCATACAACAATCACGATGTGGACGACGGCTTCCGCGCCGGCATCCTTACACTCGAGACCCTGTCCGATGTACCGCTGTTCATTGTCAATTATGAACAGGTGCTAGCAGAGCTCGGTGATATTCCAACACGCTTGGCAGTATGTGAAACTGTCCGCCGGATGATGAACTTTCTGATTATTGATACCATTGAGGAAACCAGATTGCGCATCAAGGACAATCACATCAAATCACTGGAGGATGTGCGCAACTGCGACACGCCACTGGTCGCCTTCTCCTATCCGGTACGGCATATGAACACTGAGCTGAAAAGTTTTTTGATGACCCATATGTATCAGCACTACCGCGTTGCCCGCATGGCGGCCAAGGCTTCCCGGGTGATTCACGATCTGTTTCATGCCTATCATTCCAACCCCGCCATGCTCCCACCGGGGCCGGCAAAACGACTGGCCGCTGCGGAAGGCGAAACCAAGAAGGCGCGTGTCATTGCCGACTATATTGCCGGCATGACAGATCGTTTTGCACTCGATGACCATGCACGCCTGTTCGATGTGCATGCCAGCAGCTGACCGACGCCGTTCATCCATCCTTCCTTGGCCGACGATTCATGTCAGCCAGCTCTAAAGCCTTCTAATTCTGAATACCGAAGGTGCCTATCCGGCCAGTTGAGTGACTGCTTCTTGCCGGAATGAGGCTGTTGAATTGGCGCGTGTGGTAAGAAAAAAGCCCCGTCCTTTCGAACGGGGCTTGGATATTCAGATTAGAATAACTGCAATCAGTCTGTGCGGGTGCGTTCCTCGATTTCCTGAGCGGTCTTGCAATCAATGCACAGCGTGGTTACAGGACGGGCCTGAAGACGCTTGCTGCTGATCGAACCGCCGCAGCTTTCACAAATGCCGAAACTGCCCTCTTTGATGCGGGCCATGGCCTGATCAATCTTTTTAATCAGGCGACGCTCGCGATCGCGAATGCGCAGATCGAAATTGCGGTCGGCTTCCATGCTTGCCTGATCTGTCGGATCAGGAAAGGAAACCTGCTCCTCCCGATGCATGGAATGAACAGAATCGTTCAACACGCCCTGAAGCTCGGCACGCCACTCGGCGAGTTGCCCGGTAAAACTCTCAAGCTGCTTTTCGCTCAGTCCCATTGTTGATCCTCCATATACCATAGGCCTCAAAATTCCGACCCCAATTTAATCAGAAGCGCATACCCCGCCTAGAGAATCCGGCACTGTTCTTGCCGTTCGGAGCATACCCCAATGTAAATAAGGCGGCGAACCATAGCGATTGACCCACACGCTGTAAATCAATGCCGAATCTTGGTGCCCGATCTCACGCTTTAAACAGCCGCATCAAGCCGCGCACATAAAAAATCATACCATGCATTTGCCAGCTCAACCAGTGGCGGCGGATCAAGAAATTCATCCATCCCCGCCACATGCAAACCAGCACCGCAGGCATTGATCGCACTAAACCATTGAGCATCCACGCAGACATTCAGTGCCATGCCATGCCATACAATGCCCTGCGATACACGCAGGCCGATGGCGGCAATTTTGGCGCTGCCTACCCACACGCCCGGTAAACCCTCACGCAGGCCTGCACGAATGCCGTAGTGGGCTAGAAGATCAATGCACGAGTGCTCCAACAGACAGACATAATCGCGCACACCGAGCTTTCTTTTGCGCAGAGACAGTACCGGATACAGCATAACCTGACCGGGACCGTGAAAGGTTGTCTCGCCACCACGGTCTGTGTGCAACAAAGGAGCCGGAAGATCCGCCTGGCGACGATTATCCACCCCGCGTCGACCTGTGGTGTAAACCGGCTCATGCTCGCAGGCCCACACCATCTCTTCAGTAGCTTGGCCAGACTGCTGTCCGGATAAAAGGCCAACCTGCTTCCCCATGCGTTGCCACATCAGGCTGTAATCGGTGCGCCCCAACCAGACAAACCCGGGCGTATGTATGGCTTCGCTCGACAAGTGCTGCATCGCCGGATGCTGGCTCCTTTGGCGCTGCAGGTCCATGCGGGCTTGCCTTTGGTCGCCGCGGCTAGCAGCCTGCCGAACCATGCAAAAACACTATGATCCGGAAGAAATCAATAAATTCGAGGCCATGGCCACGGAATGGTGGGATGCAAACGGAAAATTCAAGCCGCTGCACCGTATCAACCCCCTGCGTCTCGACTACATTGACGGCATCGTTGACCTGAATGCCTCGACAGTGCTCGATGTCGGCTGCGGTGGCGGCCTGCTGGCCGAAGGTATGGCAGCAAGAGGCGCAAAAGTAACCGGCATTGACCGCTCCCCCAAAGCTCTCGGGGTTGCGCGCCTGCACGCCGAAAGCTCGGGCATCGATCTGGAATATGTGGAAAACGATGCTGAGACATGGGCTAAAGAACACGCCGGGGCATATGACGTGGTCACTTGCCTTGAGGTGCTGGAACATGTTCCGGATGTGTGCCGCACCGTGCGCGCATGCAGCAGCATGCTCAAACCAGGCGGACACTTTTTCTTTGCCACGCTGAACCGCACCATGCAGGCTTATATCAAGGCTATTATCGGTGCTGAATACGTGCTTGGCTGGCTACCCAAGGGAACCCATGAATACAACAAATTTATCCGCCCCTCGGAATTGCATCAGGCGTGCCGCAGCGCAGACCTTGATGTGCAGGACATGCGCGGCATGTCTTACCACCTGCTTACAGATCGATTTGAACTGTCTGACGACATGTCCGTGAACTATCTCGGGCGCGCTCGCAAACCCGACTGATTCGTTTCCCCTGTTGCTAACCTTCATCATAAAAACACTGCGCCTCTGGCTGATGATTCAACTATTGCTGTTGCCCGTATGCGCCATGGCTGGAGATGTAAACATTACAGCTGACAAAATCGTTCGCGATACGGATGGTATAGCCACTGCTACGGGCAAGGTGGAGATTTACCGCAACGACGAAGTCATGACGGCTGACAAGGTGCGTTATGATGCCGCCGGCAAACGCATCAAAGCCGAAGGAAATGTGCACATTATCTCCAATCAGGCGGATATCCACGCTGCCTCCGGCGACATGAGCACAGAGGACAAAACCGGCGAATTGCTTGATGCCGAGATACTACTTCCCGATGGCGAACTGATCACAGCCACGCGCCTGCTGCGCATCAGTGAATTCACCTATCAGGCCTTTGATCCGGTGATGACCAGCTGCCCGAAGGATGAAGAAACCTGGCATCTGTATGCTTCAGAAGGCATGCTGGATCAGGCGGAAGGAATTTTTACAGCCAAACATGCACGCTTCGCATTTGCCGGCGTTCCGGTATTTTATTCCCCATACTGGCAGCAGGCGATCCGGCGCAAGTCGGGCTTTATGATGCCATCCTTTTATACCGGTAAACGACGCGGTACGGAATGGGTCCTTCCCTACTACTTTGCCCCGCGCCCAAACTGGGATGCAACCATCGCCCCCCATTGGATGACAGCTCGCGGCATGATGACAGAGACCGAACTGCGGCACGCCTCGACGATCGGTAAAGAGCAAATCCAGTTCGAGGGCCTGCACGACAAGGTGCTCGGGCGTTCGGTCGGCCGTCTGCGGGGTGAGGGTAACTGGCAGCTGCCGCTGGATTTGACCCTGTCAGCCAAGGGCGACGAGGTGAATGAAAGAAACTACCTGGCCGAATTTTCTCACGACTCAAAGGATGTCGCCCTACGCTACCTGACCAGTAACGTAACCCTTTCGCAGGGCTTCGAATACGGCAACTGGAGTTTGGCTGGCATTTACAATCACAATCTTTCCACGCTCAACAACAAGACAACCTTGCAACAATACCCCAATTTCAATATCAACCTGAATGTGCCGCTATTCGAAAGCCCGGCCACCCTGCACTATATTCAGAACGTGACACGTTTCAGCGATAGCAACGGGACTAATACCATCCGCGATTGGCGCTCTTATTCGCACCCTTACGTGACGATTCCATGGGATATGTTGGGAGGAGGCCTTTCCAGCACCTTGACTGCCGGCACAACCTATACGCGGTACTGGCTGAATCAGGGCGCCACCCGCAATCCCAGCCTGAACAGCGGCGAATTCTCGCTCGATTCGCAGATGGTTTTCGAACGAATCAATAATGCGCGCACCCTACGGCACAGTGTTATCCCCCGTATCCGCTACGATTTCAATGCTGTCAGCAACAGGCCGGGGGTGCCGAATTTCGATTCGGGGCTTAGCCCGCTTCGCCTGAGCAATCTTTTCTCCGGCAATCGCTATTCCGGCATGGACAATGTTGAACGCTCGAATCGAGTTTCGTTTCTACTCACCAACAATCTCGAAACCAAGGATTCACCCACTGAAGCTGCCTGGACAGTACTGAGCATCAGTGGTGGCGTTCAATACAATATAAGGAGCCGTTTCAATGCCCTCGATGCGCCCACCGGATTTTCCAATCTGCTGGGGCTGATACAATTGTCTCCAACAGAGAACATCACGGCCACTGTCGAAGCTGAGTACGATCCGACACGCACCGTCTGGAATCGCATATCGGAAAATCTTTCGCTGTCAGATGCTGACGGAGACTTGCTCAGCGCCTCCTATGTGGTAACCAAGACCGAACTTGCCACCACCTACGAAACCTTTCAGGCAAGAGGTGAATATGTCATTGGCGAACGCTGGAAAATTAATGGTTACATCAACTACGATGTAAAGCAAAAAACAACCCAGCAGCAGGCTCTTGGGCTCACCTACACCCATCCTTGCTGGGATATCAGTATCGAAACCCACAGCAACAAACGCCCGACAGCCACCAGCAGCAAACGCGATGTCGGTGCGAGTCTCTTGATAGGCTTCAAGGGGCTCGGTAGCGTGGGTTCCAGTGCACAATAATCATCACTTATTCCCTGGAGAAACCGCATTGTTTAATTTCTTGCCCTGTTTATTAGTGACATTTGCGCTTCTTGGCTGCTGGAACACCACGGCTAATGCTGAAGTCATGGATGGAATCGCCGCTATCGTCAACGGGCAAGCCATTGCCTGCTATGAGATTGAGCAGGATGCTATCGAGCTTCGTAAGCAGCTGGCCGATTCAGGCATGAAACAGCTTCCCGACGATCAACAGCTCTTTGCCCGCGCGATGGACAGAAACATCCTGCAACTCGTGCAGCAGCAGGAAGCGAAAAAGCTCGAGATCGGGGTAAGCGAGGAAGATCTGGATCAGGCCATGGCAAATATCGAGGCTCAAAACGGCATCCCTGCCGGCCAGCTACAGGATATTCTCAAGGCGCAAGGGATCGATGTCGAGAGCTATAAGGAAACCATGCGTGAGCGCCTGCTGACAGGAAAGCTGACCAATATAGCGGTGCGTTCCCGCCTGCAAATCAGTGAAGAAGCGATGCGCGAATATTACCGCAAATATATCGCCAACCCTGCGCCACAGCGTGAAATTGAAGTCTCCCAGATATTCCTTGCCCTGCCCATGGACCCAACGCCTGAAGAGGTATCCACAGCTTACCGGCAAATGAACGAATGGCGGCAGCGCATTCTCGATGGCGCAAGCTTTTCCCGCATCGCCAAACTGAACTCGGCATCTCCCGAAGGCGCCCAGGGCGGCAGCCTGGGCTGGATTCTGCCGGGAGCACTTCCACCACGTTTTGCATCTGTCTTTTCCCTCAAGGTTGGGGAGCTTTCCCACGCCATCCGCTCGCCCGGTGGTCTGCATCTTTTTTCAGTCAGCAACGAACGAATGAAGGATCCCAGCCCCTTGGCCGAGGCCTACGATGAGGTTCATGCTCGGCACATCCTGCTGAAAATTTCCGACAGCATGACCGAGGCAGAACAGGCCAAAGTGCGTGAGCGTGCGGAGCAGATTGCCGAATCCATGCAGGGTGTTTCGGACGAGGAATTCGCCTCCCGTGCCAAGGAAGTATCACAGGGCCCCAGTGGGCCTAAGGGGGGCGATCTCGGCTGGTTCAAACATGGCGCCATGCTTCCCGAATTTGAAGAAGCGGCCTTCGCACTTGAAGCAGGCCAGACAAGCGGCATTGTTCAATCGCGATTTGGCCTGCATATCATCCGCGTCGTCGAGAAACGTCATATCGAACCAGACTCCTTTGAAGCACACCGTGACGAGATTCAAAATATTCTGCTCAATATCGAAATGCAGGATCAGATACCGCGCTGGTTGTCCGGCCTTAAAGCCAAGGCCATCATCGAACACAGGAATTGCCAGTAAACCTTGGCTTCCCTGCCCATCCTGATTACCGCTGGTGAGCCGGCAGGCATTGGCCCGGACTGCATAGCGCTGGCGTGGAATGCCGATCCAAAACTGCTAAAGGGCACCTGCATCTGCGCACCGGCATCCTGGCTGGATGAGCGCAGCCATCTGCTTGGCTTGCACCTTCCCCTGCGCGAGGTGTCCTCACCGCAGGCCTCGGATGATGTCCTGAACTGCTGGAATCCGCTCCCCCCCGACAGTATCACCGGGCCAGTCACGGCAGGAGCAACTGCGCCCCATACTGCAGCCGCAGTCATTGGCTGTATCCGCGCCGCTGCGCAGGCCTGCATGAATCACGATGCCGCGGCCATGGTTACCGGCCCCATTGAAAAAGCAGTACTGCGCAATGCCGGTTTTTTATTTCCCGGCCACACTGAATTTCTCGCCCATCTGGCCGGTGATTCGCCTTTCGTGATGATGCTGGCCAGTGATGCCTTGCGCGTGGCCCTGCTAACAACGCATCTGGCCATCGCCGATGTTCCCGCCGCTTTATCGGTGCAACAGACACTGCAATGCCTGCGCATCGTGCATCGCGATCTACACGAGCGTTTTGCCATCGCCAGGCCACGCATCGCTATGTGCGGCCTCAATCCGCACGCCGGTGAAGCGGGGCATTTCGGCAGAGAGGAAATAGACTTACTGGCGCCGGCTGTCGAACTGGCGCGCTTGGAAGGCATTAACATCACCATGCCTTTACCTGCCGACACCCTGTTCTCACCCGCCATGCGGAGCTCCTTCGATGCCGTCGTTTGCTGTTACCACGATCAGGGCCTGATTCCCATCAAGGCGCTCAGCTTTGGAGAAGCAGTCAACATAACGCTTGGCATGCCCTTTATCCGCACCAGCGTGGACCACGGCACGGCGCTGGATCGTGCAGGCAGCGGTAAAGTGTCCTACAGTAGCCTTGTTGCGGCCATCGAATCAGCAAAATCGATGTGCCAAGGGAGCGCACATGCATCTCAATGAGTTGACCGGCAACCTTCTGCTGGCCATGCCATCGTTACAGGATACGAACTTTTTCGATTCCGTCGTGCTGCTCTGCCACCACGATGCTGACGGCAGCATGGGGCTTATTATCAACCGGCCGCAAAATATCAGCGTGAGTGCCGTACTGGACGATATGCATCTTAAGGGCATCAAACAGCCCGATCAGCCCACCTTTGAGGGTGGCCCTGTGGAGCCGTTTCGCGGTTTTGTGCTGCACGACAGCTGGCAGGTATACGACTCAACGCTGTGCGTTACGCCGGAGATCCATTTGACTACCTCTCGCGATGTGCTGGAAGAAATTGCGCGTGGTGATGGCCCCGAACATTTCATGCTTCTGCTGGGTTATGCCGGCTGGGAGGCGGGCCAATTGGAAGAGGAAATCAACCGTAACGACTGGCTGATAACAACAGCCGATGAGCAACTGGTGTTTCACGCCCCGATTGAACAGCGCTGGGTACTGGGCGCACAGGCCATGGGGGTGAACAAAGCACAGCTCTCCAGTCAGGTGGGTCACGCCTGATGAATGTACTGATCGCCTACCACTCCGACTACGGCAGTACCGATAAAATGGCCAAAGCTATCGCTGCCGGCATGCGCTCCGCTGCAGCCGAAACTCACATAGAACTCAAACAGGCGGCCGACACCTCTCCCAATGATCTGCTAAGCGCTGATATTATTGTCTTCGGCTCGCCGGTACATATGGGTTCCATGGCATGGCAGATAAAAAAGTTGATTGACGAATCGGCCAGCCTGTGGATGGAAAATGCATTGCAGGGAAAGGTCGGGGGCGTTTTTGTCAGCGGGGGAGGATTTGGTGGCGCAGGTGGCGGAGCCGAACTGACCATGGCAGGCCTGCATGCTAATTTTCTTGAGCACGGCATGCTGGTAGTCGGTTTCCCCAAGAGCGCACTGGGTTATGCCGAAGGCGGCCTGCACTGGGGCGCCTATGCACGGACTGGCAATCATGAAGGCATGCCTGCGGGTATCAGCGATAGCCAATTGACGGCTGCTCGCTCCTACGGTGCACACCTGATCGAGGTGGCCGGGAAGCTATTCGCCTAGCCCCTGCTTCTGGAAAGCAAACAAGCAGCGCATAAAAAAGGGAGAGGCACCGCCTCTCCCTTTTTCACATCGCTGCGCGACCGTTGAGGGTCGGCGACTTAGTTCCTAGAAATGATAATCCACCGCAGCAACGATACCCCAGATCTTGGCCTTGGGATTGGTTCCCGGAGCCGGGGCATAGCTGGTGCCAAGGTTCACATTGGTCCAGTACTGCATCCACTCGCCACTAACACTGAACTGGTTGCCCAGATTGTAGTCGATGCCGAAGCCATAGCTGAAGCCGGTCTTGGCCTTCGAAGAGGAAAGCCCAGTGGAAGAGTTGGTCGTCTTGAAACTGGCTGTGGTACCACCTAGCAACGCATAAGGCTTAAGCTCATCGCTGGCCGGTACCTGCAATTTGGCTAAATAGGAAACGAAATAATCGGCGCTGGCCTCGAACGTTCCGGCTGCGGCACCCAAGGTGCCGGCGGCATAATCTTTGCTGCCTTTGGTTGTCGTGCCCAAACGCAGCTCGAGACCAAAGTAATCGCCGATATCGGCACCGCCCTTAACGAATCCGCCAAATGTGGTTTTCCTCTGGCTGATGGCAGAATCAGAGTATTCAATGCCGAAAGCGCCCATGCCAACACCCATATAGGGGCGAATATCCATATCATTTGCATGTGCAACCGTGGCTGGAGCTATACTTAACAACAGCAAGGCTACCGCTAAACAAATTTGTTTTTTCATAGATTCCTCCTTGGAAACTCAGACGCAGTTTATTCCTACACCAAGCGATTTCAAGACACTCTATTCAAATGTGTGAGCAAATAGACACAGTCGATTTGCCATGCATAGCTCCCTATCCCAGAGAACAGAGCTTGTGAATCTGGAAATGTTCGGTCGAATTATTTCGGAACACTCTATGACCAATTAATCCTGTCATAAGCCTGCACCAAAGGCATAGTCCGCATGCTGCCTCTGCATGTTTCCGATTGGCGGCAGCAACGCTAGAGTAGTGCGACCTGCCTCGGCAGGAGCCGGGCTCAGGAGAGAATATGGCCAAGGACAAGCTCTGGGGCGGTCGTTTCAATGCCCCGACCAATGAATTCGTCGAACAGTTCAACGCATCCATTGATGTGGACGGACGCATGTTCCGCGAAGACATCGCCGGATCGCGCGCCCATGCCCTCATGCTCGGCAAGCAGGGCATTCTGTCCGAAGACGATGTGCAGCAAATTCTTGGCGGCCTGAACGAAATCGAGAAATCCATTGAGGCCGATGAGATACCATTCACCGTGGCCCTTGAAGATGTACATATGAATATCGAGGCGCGCCTGACTGAGAAGATTGGCGATGCAGGCAAGCGCCTGCACACCGCACGCAGCCGCAACGATCAGGTGACCACCGATACCCGTCTCTTTCTGCGTCGCCGCGTCGATGAAATGCTGGTCCGTATCCACACCCTGCAGGGCGTGCTGGTAGGCCTGGCGCACACCCACGCCGACACCATCATGCCAGGCTTCACCCATTTACAGACAGCCCAACCAGTCACCCTCGGGCATCACCTGCTGGCCTATGTCGAAATGTTGGCACGCGATGCCGGACGCTTCGCCGATGCGCAAAGCCGCATGAATAAGTGCCCGCTGGGCTCGGCAGCACTGGCCGGCACCACCTTCCCGATCGATCGCGCCTTCACGGCAAAAAAGCTGGGTTTCGATGCACCCTGTGCCAATTCACTGGATGCGGTTTCAGATCGGGATTATGTACTCGAACTGCTGGCCGCATGCTCCATCTGTGCTGTGCATCTCTCAAGGCTCTCGGAAGAGCTTATCCTGTGGATGAGCGCACAGTTCCGCTTTATAGATCTGCCCGATGCTTTCTGCACCGGCTCAAGCATCATGCCGCAGAAGAAAAACCCGGACATGCCGGAATTGGTGCGAGGCAAAACCGGCGGTATTATCGGCGGCCTGGTGGCCATGCTGTGCACAGTCAAAGCCCTCCCTCTGGCCTACAACAAGGATATGCAGGAGGACAAGGGTGCGGTATTCGATGCCTTTGACCAGCTGGAGGGCTGTCTGCGCGTATTCGCCGACATGCTGCCCGGCATGCAGGTGAATAAAGAGCGCATGCACGATGCCGCGGCATCCGGCTTCTCCACAGCCACCGATCTGGCCGATTCGCTGGTACGCGCCGGTATTCCGTTCCGCGAGGCGCACGATATTGTCGGACGCAGCGTGACATGGTGCATCGAACATGACATCGACCTGCATCAGATGGATGCAGCGGCTTGCGCTGCCATAGATGATCGTTTGAACAAGGATATGACAGCCAGGCTTTCCGTCGAGGCCTGTGTCGCCGCGCGCAACCACATCGGCGGCACGGCACCGGAACAGGTGCGGGCGCAATGCAAAGTATGGATGAAACAACTGGAGGCGGATGATGCGTAATCTTTTACTGGGTGGCTTGATCGCACTCGTGGTACTCGGCGGCTGTGGTCGCAAGGAAATCCCACAACCGGACACCAGCGAACCGCTTCGCATTGTCGATGTCCAATCGTCAAAAGAGGTCAGTATTCTGCAGTTCACATTTACCATTCTGGGTGGCACGGAATATGTCGGCTATCAGATTGACCGCGCTGAATTCGATGAGATTTGCGATTGTCTGACCCCATGGCAGAGGACTTTTGAAAAGGAACCCCTGCCCAAACAAAAAGCCAAAACACTGGTCCACAACCTGAAGCTGTTGACCTCCAAGCGCGAGTTCGCCTTCCGTATCCGGGCTGTGGATTCGGCCGGCAACCTGAGTCCCTGGAGTGCTCCGGTGCGGGCCCGCGCCGACAACGTCCGTCCTTGATACAGGCACAACAACGCCTGGATACTCTGGGTGCCTACCCATTTGAGCGACTCAAAGTCTTGCTCAGTGGCATCACTCCGCCGGCAGGCTTGCACCATATCGATGCCGGCGCTGGAGAACCCCGCCTGCCGCTACCACCCTTTGTGGAAGGAACCCTGAGCGCAAACCTGTCCGGCTTTTCGCGCTACCCGACCACCAAAGGATCGGATGTGTTGCGCCAGGCCGTTGCCGACTGGCTGAAACGACGCTACGGGCTGAGTGGGATTAATGCGGATACACAGGTGCTCAGCGCCAATGGTACGCGCGAGGCATTGTTTGCCGTGGCGCATGCGCTGGTGAATCCGGACGCTGCGGAAAAATCGTATGTACTGATGCCCAATCCGATGTACCAGATCTATCTGGGCGGTGCTGTGCTGGCAGGCGCCATGCCTTATTTCATGGCCTGCACGCCCGAGGATGGCTTTGCCCCGGAACTTGCCGCAGTGCCGGATGAGGTCTGGCAGCGCACGGCATTCATCTATG